>JADZFW010000071.1 GCA_020854235.1 Flavobacteriaceae bacterium | reverse complement strand
TTGTTTTTTGCCTATCCCAATAATTTCAATCATTACGTCAAATATTATAAAAACACTTACCAACATGGTGGAATATCATTAGAGGAAATGATTATTCCTTGTGTCGTGTATGAGCCTAAATAATAGGAATTCCAAAATATAAACGTTGATAAATCTTCCTAAAATAATTTATTCTCAACGTTTTTTGTATTTTCGTGTTTTCAAAACGACATTGATTTGCTGACCAAATTAAGTATTCAGAATTATGCATTAATTGACGATGTAAATGTAGCATTTACAAGTGGTCTTACTACTATCACCGGAGAAACCGGTGCCGGTAAGTCTATTTTATTAGGTGGTTTGGGCTTGATTTTAGGAAATAGAGCCGATACCAATGCAATGTTGAATCCTGATAAGAAATGTGTAATTGAAGGTGAATTTGAAATTTCCAAGTACCGATTGGAATCTTTTTTTTATGATAATGATTTGGATTATGAAACTGTAACTGTTATTCGTAGAGAATTATTACCCGGTGGGAAATCTAGAGCTTTTGTCAATGATACGCCCGTTAGATTGGAAGTGCTTTCCGATTTACAATCTAGACTCATAGATGTTCATTCTCAACATCAAACCTTACTTTTAAATGATTCCTCTTTTCAATATGATGTCATAGATGCCATTGCTGAAACTCAAAAAGAAGTTTTTGAATTTAGAAAAATCAAGCAAGCATTTGAACAATCGGTTCGTGAATATGATGAACTTAAAGAGCAAATCCGACAGGAATCTATTCAATATGAATACCATTTTCATTTGTATCAAGAATTGCAATTAACTGATATTAAAGTTGGTGAATTGGAAACATTAGAAGCAGAACAAGAACGATTGAGCCATATGGAGTTGATTCAATTGAGCTTGTTGGAATCTTATAAATTACTTTCTGAAGAAGATTTTGGAGTGATTTCCCGTTTACATTTGGTTCGAAATCATTTGGATAAAATTAAAAGTTTTTCTAAAAATTATGAAGAGCTTTTCAATCGGGTACAAAGTACTTATATTGAATTGGCTGATTTAAACCGAGATTTAGCCCATTGGGTTGAGAAAGAACAATATGCACCCGATGAATTGGAACATATCAATGCCCGAATTCAGATATTTTACAATTTAATGCAAAAGCACCATGTTCAATCAGATGTGGAATTGATTGAAGTGTTTAACGACTTAGCTCAAAAGGTGAAAAGAGTCAATGAATCGGATGCTGTTTTAAAAGAAAAACAACTAGAATTTCAAGATTTGCAGATTAAATTGGTTGAAAAAGCTATGCAATTACATCAAAAACGCTTAGCCATTTTATCCCAATTTGAATCTGAAGTCACTTCAATTTTGAGGAATTTGGGGATGCAGGAAGCAAATTTTAAAGTTCAATTGGAATCTATTGATAAATACAATGCTTACGGAATGGATACTTTACAATGGTTGTTTAGTGCCAATAAAGGAAATGTATTAGGATTGCTAAAACAAGTAGCTTCTGGCGGTGAAATGTCACGTATCATGTTGGCTGTAAAATCAGTTATGGCAAAAAAAGCCAATTTACCTACAATTATATTTGACGAAATTGACACGGGTGTATCAGGTGAAGTTGCTTTGAAAATGGGTGAAATCATGAAGCGTATGGCTCAAGATATGCAAGTGATTTGCATTACACATCTGCCACAGATTGCCTCCAAAGGTGAAATTCAACTCAAAGTCTATAAAGAAAGTACTTTGAATAAAACCCAAACCCAAATTAAAAAACTCACTGATAATGAGCGTTTAAATGAAATTGCAGAAATGCTCGGAGGAAAGCAATTTTCGGAAACAGCACTCAATCATGCTGCAGAACTTTTACAATTCAAAAAATAATCTATTTTTGCGTCTTCATTCTGTAACTTCTCATGTGGAAAACAGATTGAAATAACCAACTTAACCAATTAACTTTTTTAAAATGTACAATTTACTCAAAGGAAAGAGAGGAATCATATTTGGAGCTTTAGACTCAAAATCAATAGCTTGGATTACTGCAGAAAGAGCTGTTGAAGAAGGTGCTAGTATCGTTTTAACCAATGCGCCTGTAGCCATGAGAATGGGAACTATTAATGAATTGGCTGAAAAAACCGGTGCACAAGTGATTCCTTGTGATGCAACCAACGTGGAGGATTTGGAAGAATTGATTGATTCTGCTGTTAAAATATTGGGAGGTAAATTGGATTTTGTCTTGCATTCTATTGGAATGTCAGTCAATGTACGCAAAGGTCTACATTACACGGAAGAAGATTATGACTATACGCAAAAAGGATGGGATGTATCTGCTTTGTCTTTTCATAAACTCATGAGTGTATTATATAAAAAAGACGCCATGAATGAATGGGGTAGTATCATTGCCTTGACTTATATGGCTGCTCAAAGAGTATTTCCCGATTACAATGATATGGCCGATAACAAAGCATATTTAGAATCTATTGCTCGTAGTTTTGGATATTTCTTTGGTAGAGATAAAAAGGTAAGAGTCAATACCATTTCTCAATCGCCTACGGTTACTACTGCCGGTAGTGGTGTGAAAGGATTTGGAGGGTTTTTTGCCTTTGCCGAAAAAATGTCTCCACTGGGTAATGCTACAGCTTTAGATTGTGCCAATTATTCTATTACCTTATTCTCCGATTTGACCCGTAAAGTAACTTTGCAAAACCTGTTTCACGATGGAGGTTTCTCCAATATGGGAATTAGCGATGCCATCATGGATGATTTTATGGAAAGTCAACATAATGAACAAAATCCTTCTTAATAAAGATTAAATAAAGATACTAAAAAGGCTTTACATCACTGTAAAGCCTTTTTTATCTTCTCAATGAATTCTCAAATGGAATTCTGTGTAAAATACTTCGCCCTAAAGTAACTTCATCTGCGTATTCCAATTCATCTCCAACTGATATTCCTCTGGCAATGGTGGTGATTTTAATATCGTAAGCTTGAATTTTCTTAAAAATATAAAAGTTGGTCGTGTCACCTTCTATGGTTGAACTCAATGCAAAAATCAATTCTTTTACTTTGCCACTCTTGATTTTTTCGACGAGTGTATCAATTTTAAGATGTTGTGGACCAATTCCTTCCATAGGGGAAATCTTTCCACCTAAAACATGATAAAGTCCTTTAAATTGCGCTGTATTCTCTATAGCCATGACATCTCTAATGTCTTCTACTACACAAATGGTTTCGCTGTCTCTTCTTGGATTGGCACAAATCTCACAAATTTCATGATCGGAGATGTTGTGACATGAGGTGCAAAAATTAATTTGATTGACCAATTGAATCAAAGAATCAGTCAGTTGTTCTGTTTGAGATTTGGGCCTATTTAATAAATGCAAGACTAATCGCAAAGCAGTGCGCTTTCCAATTCCGGGTAGTTGAGACATTTCATCAACCGCTTTTTCCAATAATTTTGAAGAAAAATTCATTGGACAAATGTAAAGTTTTTTTTGTAGAATAAATTTGATTCCTTTTGTTTTCAGTTTTATTTACGGTTTTAAATAACCTAAAAAACCGAAATATACCATCAGGTAAATTCCGGTTTTCGAGAGTTTAAAATCAGTTTTTAAATCAGAATGGAATCCTTAGTGAAATATTAAAACTTCTACCGGGATTAAACAATCCTACTTCTTTTAAAGTTGATAAATGATCAATATACTTCTGATCAAAAATATTGGTCACACTTAATTGTAAGTTTATTTCTTGTTTTTGCCAAGGGATTGAGCCTCCTAAACTTGTGTCAAATAAAGAATAGGCATCAGTTGGTGTTTCATCATCTGCTGTATTTTCTTGTTTGAATGCATTTTGAACTGAAAAGGAAACAAAAGTATTGTTAAAAAAAGCTACCCTTTCTTTTTCGGCTCTAACCTCAAAATTCAATTTATGTGCCGGAACAAAAGGTAAAAAAGCACCATCGTCTTGCTTGCCAACAACACTTGCAAAGGTAGCTTCAAAATGTAAAAATTTGAGATTTTCTGGATGGTAGTGAAAACCTACTTCGCCACCATATAATTTTGAATTGGCTTGTCGATATTGAAAAATGGGTAAACCATCTTCTGTATTTGAACCTGTTGGAGCAATGAATATATAGTTTTTGATAGTGTTGAGATAGGCAGCTACATCAAAAGTGAAATCTTTTTTGTGATAATGGAAACTCAAATCAGTTTCCCAAGATTTTTCTGGATCCAATGCTGAATTGCCAATTTCAAATCTCAATTCGTGAGGTCCATTTGAGGTGAGTTCAGCTAAGTTGGGAGTTCGATAAGCAGAAGCCAAATTCCCTCTTATTAAGGCATAATCATTTACATGAAATGTTACTCCAAGTGAACCGCTCAAACTTTGATATGAAACTTCTAAAGCATTTCTGATGATTTCTGATGTTATTTCATCGGTCACTGCTTCGGTTTCTATTGACTTAGTGTCAAATCGCATACCGGTTTGAATTCGTAATTTTTCAAGGGGTTGAAATTGCATCATACCGAAAACGGAATAATTTTGGGTAACAGCATCGGGTAGGAGTATGGTTTCCCGATTGTTTATGTTGATGTTTTTTTGATTGAAACCTTGAAAACCAATGATGTAATCTGATTTTTCTGAAGAAGGAAAATAGAATTTAGTCTCATATGTTAAAGTTTGTAATTGCATTTGAAGTTCATAACCACCTGCTTCGTCAAAATGAGCTAATTCCGTATTTTGAAATGCCCCATTAACATCTAGTTTGTAGGTTCCTAGATGTAATTTATTTTGAGATGAGAGTAAGTGTGTATTAAAATCTTGATACATTATATCAACTTTTCTACCTCTTTTTTCAATACTTTCAATTGCTTCATCCTCAACCAAACCTAATCGTTGTTGATTGAAATCATAAAAAAGTTTGAAAGTGCCTAAAGTATTGGTCAAACCTACATTTGATTTGAAAGATTTTTCATTGAATCGTGAATTGGGTACAAATGTACCTCCACCTTGAAGATAATCAGCATTGGATTTTTGGCCCAATCGAATACTCCCAAAAATCTTTTCACTTGCTCCTTTCAAACCTATATTGTTATTGAAACCTAAAGAATTTGAAAAGAATTGTGCATTGTAATCTCCCTGAAATGAATTGACAGGAGCTGGTTTTTCTTTGATAAAATTGATAACACCACCGATAGCATCCGAACCGTAAAGTAGAGATGCCGGTCCTTTGATGATTTCAACATTTTCTATTCCAAATTCGTCTATTCCGAGTGGATGATGACTAGAATATTGATAATTTTCAAAACGAACACCATTGTTGAGTATTAATATATCATTCATAGACAAACCTCTAATGACAGGTTTGGAAATTCCACTACCTTTTGAAATCATATCTACTCCCGGAACTTTTGTAAGCATTTCAGCAAAATTGGGAGTTATCTTAACTTCCATGGGATGAATTTTAAACACTTCTATTTTTACTGTATTATCATGCTGTGTTGTATTGTATCCGGCTGAAATGACAATTTCTTCAGATTCAATTGCTGATTCCAAAAGAATAATCTGAAGTTGTATGGGTTGACCTGAAAGTTGAACAATTTCAATATGATTGGCATATCCTACAAATGAAAATTGTAAGGTTATTTTTCCATTTGGTAAATGATTGAGTTGAAACAATCCATTAGCATCTGAGACTGTACCTTGATGTGTTTCTGAAATAAAAATAGAGGCTCCTTCTAATAGCTGGTTTTGGCTGTTTTGGATACTTCCTGATATTGTGTTTTGGGCTTGAGCCATTGGTAAATGGAACAACAAACCCAAAACGAGTATGAATTTATACATATTATTACGATTTTAAATGTTACTTACTTGTTGATAAAAGTTAAATAATTTCAACAGGAGGAGCTCGCAATAAAAAAGAATAATGAGGTTGTATTATATAGGAAAGAGATAAGCTATGTACCAGATTTTGAAAAAAGTAAACAGGAGATTCAACGTCAAAAACCGGTAGTTCAAATTCAAATAATGTTTCATGAAAACTACAAATTTCACAGGAATCATGTTGGGTGTGAAAATGGTATTCGTCCACTGCATTACATAAAAAAACCTCTTCGTGATGATGTAGAAGTTGTACCCATGAAGGCAACCCATATATCAAAACGAATAAGAATGCAATACTTGTCCGAAAGAAAGTTTTCAATGAATAAGGAAATTTTTAAATAAATTTCAGTGTCAAAGATATAAAATAATGTTGTTGACACATCCTTTTCACATACCATTTCTGTAACAATACTTATATTGGGTTTTGAAAGTAACTAATTTTTGGAATAATCATAAATTTTAAATAGATGATTATTAACATATATGTAACATATTCAAAGACCTGCGACAAATATCCGAGTTAAATTAAACAATCAATATATGAGATTTTTAGGAAATTTATTAGCAGCTATTTTAGGAACCATTATTGCCTTGTTCCTCATTTTGTTTTTATTTATCGGAATCGCAGCATTAGTGGGCGATGATGATAAAATTGAAGTAAAAGATCAATCGGTTTTAACCCTTAATTTGGATGGAGTAATAGAAGATTATGTCCCCAAAAGTGACAATCCATTGGACGAATTACTCGGTACAAATGACGGAAAATTTGAATTGGCTCAAATTTTAAATGCCATTGAAAATGCAAAAACAGATGATAAAATCAAAGGAATCAGTATTGAATTATTTAATACTGAAGCCGGCATTTCTCAAATGCAAGCCATTAGAAATAAATTACTTGATTTTAAAACCAGTGGTAAATTTGTGACAGCATATTCCGACTTGTATACCCAAAAAAGCTATTATCTAAGTAGTGTAGCAGATTCAATTTTTGTAAATCCAGTTGGAATGGTTGAATTTTCTGGTTTATCAACTGAAAAATTATATTTCAAAGGATTTCAAGAAAAATATGGTGTTAAAATGGAAGTGATTCGTCATGGAAAATATAAAAGTGCAATGGAAGGTTTTATAACCGATAAAATGAGTGATGCCAATAGAGAGCAAACACTTTCCTTCCTAAATTCCATTTGGGGAGAGATTCTTGATGATATTGCCGTAAGTCGCAAGAAATCTGTGGCAGAACTCAATGAAATTGCCGATAAATTGGGAACTTCCAGTATCACATTGGCCCTTCAAAATAAAATGGTTGATCAAGCGATTTACGCCGATGAATATGAAATTAAATTGAAGAAATTAAGTGGTGTGGCTGTTGATAAAGATTTGGAAAGAATATCTTTAGCAGATTATATTGATTCTGGAAAAGGTCAAATCATTTCGACTGCCAAAGATAAAATTGCAGTGCTTTATGCGCAAGGAGAGATAAATTATGGTGAAGGTGATGAATCTTATATTGGACAAGAATCCATGATGGAAGCTTTGAAAAAAATGAGAGAAGATAAAAGTATTAAAGCTATTGTGTTGAGAATCAATTCTCCAGGCGGAAGTGCATTGGCCTCAGATTTAATTTGGAGAGAAATTGAAATTACCAAAAAGATTAAACCAATAGTGGTATCTATGGGTGATGTTGCTGCATCAGGTGGCTATTATATTGCTTGTAATGCAGATCGAATTTTTGCCGAACCTACCACTATTACGGGTTCCATCGGTGTATTTGGCGCTATTCCCAATATGAGCGGTTTAGCGGGAGATATGGGTATAAATGCCGAACAAGTTACTACGAATAAGGGCGCCAATTACAGTGTATTTGAACCTTTAACTCCTGAATTTCATGATTACATCAAAGGAAGCATCGATGATATTTATCAAACATTTATAGGACATGTTGCAACCGGTAGAAAAATGACCACTGCTGCGGTTGATTCTATCGGTCAAGGTCGTGTTTGGACAGGAAAAGAAGCCAAAGAAATAGGTTTGGTTGACGAATTAGGCGGATTGAATGATGCGATTGCTTATACTGCCAAATTGGTGAAATTGGAAAAATACAAACTCACTTTTTATCCTCGATATGAAAAAGATATCAAGGATGCATTTTCAGCCAATCCATTTATGAAAGCCCAAGAAAATAAATTGATAGAAGAAATTGGTTTGGAAAATTACAAAATGTATAAAACTATCAAGAGCTATCAAAAAATGGAAGGAGTTCAAGCTCGTTTGCCTTTTGAGATTGAAATTAAGTAACTTTTTATAAATAAATATATAGAATTCGCTGAGCATATAAGATTGCTTGGCGAATTTTTTTTGTCAGTTTTAATTGTAAACCTTTTAAAACTATGGGAAGTTTCAAATCATAATTAAAGTTTTGTGCCAATAATGATTTAATCCAATCAATTTAAAAGTTTTTCTTTTACTTATTATTGATGAAATTATCGGGATTGGAAGTTTTGATCCAGTTTCCATCTATCATAAATTCCCATTCTCCGGTTTTAAGTCCATTTTCATATTGCCCTTTAGCATAGAGTTCACCATTCTCATCATAAATAATTGCCGGTCCGTGCATGGTGCCATTTGCAAAATTTAAGTCTTCCACTATTTTTCCATCTTCATCAAAACGTTTGCGATTGCCGTCGAGTTTCCCATTTTTATATTGTGAAACTTCAGTCAATTTTCCGTTTTTGTAAAATATACGAGTTTCTCCATCTAGTAAATCCTTTTTGTAATTTTCGGTTGACATCAAAGTTTTACCATCTGGAAAGTAATATTTCCACAAACCTTCACGGGATTTGTTTAACATTTTACCTTCACTTTCCAATTTGCCGGATAATGCATAAAATTTCACATTTACACTGTCAGTTTTTGGCGAAAACTCTTTGATGACTATGGGATTTTTTTCTCCTGTGATGGCATAAAACTTAAATATCCCGATTTCTTTGCCATGATCAAATTGACCTTCATATCTCAAATTACCATTGTCGTATAGTTTGCGATATTTTCCGTGAAATTTGCCATTTGTATCCAATAAGTTGATACTGTCTTGGGCATAAATTGAAGTAATCAAACTTCCAAAAAAAATCAGAAGGAATACATGAGATTTTATTTTAGGTGTCATAAAACTAATTTTTTAAATTCACTTTGTCTATATGTGAATAGAACTCTTTGAAAATAATTTTAAACCATTCTGTGTATAATTCAGGATGAACCAACAAATCATTTTTAATAGCTTCCAATGGCATCCATTTAAAAGATGCTACTTCAATAGAATTGATTTTTGGTGCTTGATTGTAATATCCAATCATTACATGGTCCAACTCATGTTCGGTCAAGCCATTATCAAATGGTGCTTTATATATAAACGAAAAAACTTCTTCCAAATTGCAAGTGAAACCCATTTCTTCTTCCAAACGTCTCAAACCGGCTTGTATATTGGTTTCTCCATCACGCTGATGACTGCAACAAGTGTTGGTCCATAACAAGGGAGAATGGTATTTGTCGGCCGCTCTTTGTTGTAACATGAGTTCATTTAGCTCATTAAAAACAAAAACTGAAAATGCACGATGCAAAACAGCTTTTTGATGTGCTTCCATTTTTTCCATCAATCCTATTGGTTCGTCTAGTTCGTTAACTAGGATTACAAATTCTTCGTTCATTTATGTATGATGTTGAGTGCATTAGTTGCTTGAAAAATATTTTTCAAATTTTTAAGCATCGCAAAACTACAAAAATCCTACCATACTTTTAATTCGGTTAGAAAAGTGTATTTTTGCAAACTTTTAAAAGTGAAGAAACTGGATTTGATAGATGTCAAATATAGCAAACACTCAACCTTAACTCATTCACATGCCGTTAACTAAAGAAATAGCCCGTCGTAGAACTTTTGGTATTGTATCGCATCCTGATGCTGGAAAAACTACTTTGACCGAAAAATTATTGTTGTTTGGTGGAGCCATTCAGGAAGCTGGTGCTGTAAAAAGCAACAAAATTAAAAAAGGAGCCACATCCGATTTTATGGAAATTGAACGTCAAAGAGGTATCTCGGTAGCTACTTCTGTATTGGCATTTGAATATCATGGAAAAAAAATCAATATTCTAGATACTCCGGGTCACAAGGATTTTGCAGAAGATACTTTTCGTACACTTACAGCTGTAGATAGTGTAATTGTAGTGATTGACGTAGCAAAAGGGGTAGAGGAACAGACTGAAAAGCTGGTTCAAGTGTGTAGAATGCGTCAAATTCCTATTATTGTATTTATCAATAAATTGGATAGAGAAGGAAAAGATGCATTTGATCTCCTTGACGAAGTAGAACAAAAACTAGGTTTGCGTGTTGTACCACTGAGTTTTCCAATTGGAATGGGTTATGAGTTTAAAGGAATTTATAATATTTGGGAACAAAAACTGAATTTATATTCAGGAGAAAACAAACAAAAGATATCCAAGGGAATCGAATTTAATGATATTCAAAGTCCTGAATTGGAAAAGAAAATAGGAGAGAAGTCTGCACAAACATTGAGAGAAGAAATGGAATTGGTAACCGAAATTTACCCAACATTTGACAGACAATCCTATTTGGAAGGAAGATTACAACCGGTTTTTTTTGGATCGGCTTTGAATAACTTTGGAGTGAAAGAACTGTTGGATTGCTTTATAGAAATTGCTCCGGCACCTTTGGCTAAGATGAGTGATGAGCGTTTGGTTAAACCGGAGGAAGATAAAGTGACCGGTTTTGTTTTTAAAATTCATGCTAATATGGATCCCAATCATCGCAATAGATTAGCATTTGTGAAGATTGTATCGGGTGTTTTTACACGTAATGTTCCTTATTTACACGTGAGATTGGACAAACGTTTTAAATTTTCAAGTCCCAATACTTTTTTTGCAGAAAAGAAAGAAATTATTGAAAAATCGTATCCCGGAGACATCGTCGGTTTACCTGATACAGGAAATTTTAAAATTGGAGATACATTAACCGAAGGTGAAATCTTGAATTTCAAAGGTATACCTAGCTTTTCACCCGAACATTTTCGTTATATCAACAACGCAGATCCGATGAAATCCAAACAAATGGCAAAAGGAGTAGATCAATTAATGGATGAAGGTGTGGCGCAATTATTTACAATGGAATCTAATGGTAGAAAAATTATTGGTACCGTTGGTGCTTTGCAATATGAGGTAATCCAATATCGTTTGGAACACGAATATGGGGCCAAATGTACCTATGAAAATATCAATGTACACAAGGCTTGTTGGGTTGATCCGGAAAACCCTAATAATGAAGAGTATAAAGAATTTGTGAGAATCAAACAACGGTATTTGGCTCGAGACAAACAAGGACAATTGGTGTTTTTAGCCGATTCAGCATTTTCCATTCAGATGAGCCAACAAAAATATCCAACCGTAAGATTACATTTTACTAGCGAGTTTAAATAAAGTATTAAACAAGTAATAAAAAAAGACAGTTGATTTTTAGATTAACTGTCTTTTTTTTTGCCATTTAACAAGGCAATATAATAACTTTATTTTTATTAAAGTCAATACGGAATTGACTACTGAAATTTATAATCAAATAAATAATTGGCAATGTCTTCAGCATCTTGCTTAACTATTCCCGAATTAGGCATTAATTTATAAGTGTCAATTGCACTTTGCATTAAAGTGTTGTTTGCTTGCGGATTGACGGTAAATTCAGTTACTGCTTTCACAAAATCCTCACGATTAGGATATTGAGCTTTATAAAGATCAATTACAACTTGCATTTTAGGAGCTAATTCTTTTTCTCCAGGAATATCTTGTGTTTTATGACAATACAGACATGCAGCATGCAAGAGTGCTTCCATTTCCTGATTTTTCATTTCAGCTTTTTGCTTAAATTCATCTTTTAAAACGACTTTAGTTTCATTAGACTTATCTGAGCTACAGCTATTTAAAATAGATAAAAGTTGTAAAGAAACTAGATAAATTAAGCGATGTGAGAAAATCGATTTCATTTTAATGATATAGGTTTAGGAAATATCAAATTTAATAATTATTCTCAAATCATTACTAGTTTCAAATGTAATTGGTTCACTTTTTTTCAACAAATTATAAACATATAAAATTCCTATTTTCAAAGAAAAACCAATGTTTTAACTTAGTTTAAACATTGGTTTTATGAAATTTAATTTCTTGAATTCACAATAAAAAATGCACAGAGTGATATTTGTCATATTTAATTGTGAAAATATTGATAACTTCGCACAAATGAACTAAACTAATCGAATTATGATCTCAAACTTTATTTCACTCGTTGATTATACCAATGGTATAATTCAAGCAATTGTTATGCTTGTTGCATTTTTGGCTTTAATTATTGCTTTAATTTTATTTATGAGAGGCGGAAAAAAGAAAAATTAAAGTTTTCTTCTTTCTCTTTCTTTTCTTAAAAGTTCTAACTCTCGGTTGGTTTGATCTCCGACCGAGGTGTTTTCATCTGCTCTTCTGATTAAGTAAGGCATTACATCTCTTACCGGACCAAATGGTAAATATTTTGTTACGTTATAACCCAAAGCTCCCAAATTAAACGTAATATTATCACTCATGCCATATAATTGACCAAACCAAGCTCTTTTATCGTTTTTAGCCAATCCAGCATTATCTATCATTTCTTTAAACAAGAATGAACTTTCTTCATTATGCGTACCATTATAAACTGACATTCGGTCGATATTTTCAAACATATATTTTAAAACAGCATTGTAATTGGCATCTGTGTCAGCTTTGGTAGCACATATTGGATCAGGATAACCCATTTTAGCAGCTCTTTCACGTTCAATTTCCATATAAGCACCACGTACTAGTTTCATACCGATATAGAATCCCTTTTCGATTGCTCTTTGATGTAAACCTTTCAAATAATCCATTCGATCATAACGATATAATTGTAAAGTTCCCCATACAATCGCTTTTTCTTTATTGTATAATACCATCATACTTTCAATCAAATCATCTGCAGCTTTTTGCATACTAAAATCTTCAGCATCAATCAATAAAGGTACATCATTTTCAAAAGCAGCTTTAGCTACGCGATTGTATCTTTCGACAACTCTTTCCCATTCAGCTTGTTCATCTTCAGTTAATAAATGGCCTTCTGTCACTTTTTCGTAAAGTTCCATTCTTCCAAATCCTGTAGGTTTGAATACGGCAAATGGCATGCTGGATTTTTCTTTAGCAAAATTGATGATGTTTATCGTAATTTTTGCAGCTTTTTCAAAGGCTTCTTCTTCTTCTTTGCCTTCTGCTGAATAATCCAAAATGGAATGAACATTTTTAGCATATAATTTATCGATGACAGGCATGCAATCCTCTTCTGTTACACCACCACAAAAATGGTTAAAAACAGTTGTTCGGATCAATCCTTCAACTGGTAAATGAGCAGCTAGCGCAAATTGAGTGAGTTTGGACCCAATTTTAACCATGGGTTGACTTTGAATTATTCTAAACAAATAATAAGCGCGTTCGATTTCAGCATCTGTTTTTACAGCAAATGCCACTTCTGTATTTTGAAATATTTCGTACATAAATTATTGATTTTATTGCCGTTTACACGGAATTCGTTATATTTTTAAATATTTGACAAAATTAATCATTCTAGACGTAAAAGTTTTATGATTTTTATCGTATTTTGCGTTAAATATTTTCATTATATTATGACGCTACCCGTTGAAACTATTTTTTATGACCTAGAAAGTTATAATCAACTTCAGAGTTATTTATTACAAAGCAAACCATCTACTGTATTTGTATTGGTTGACGAAAACACACATAAATATTGTTTGCCAATTTTAAAAAAGCAGCTTCAATATGACTTTCAAATTGTTGAAATTCCAGCAGGAGAAGGTTTTAAGAATATTGAAACAGTTCAAAAACTTTGGCAAAAACTAACTGATTTGGGAGCCGATAGAAAATCCTTATTGATTAATCTTGGTGGAGGTGTTTTAACCGATATGGGAGGATTTGTTGCCCTTACTTTTAAAAGAGGAATGAGTTTTATCAATATTCCCACAACATTACTAGGTATGGTTGATGCTGCAATCGGCGGTAAAACGGGAATTGATTTTAATGATTTAAAAAATCAAATTGGCATTATTGCTCCACCAAAAATGGTGTTGATTGATCCAACTTATTTACAAACTTTATCTGCTCGAGAATTCATTTCAGGTATGGCTGAGGTTTTTAAATACGGTTTGATTGCCGATGAAAATCTATGGAACAAGTTGATGGATTTTGATGGTAATCATATAGATCCACAGATTATTTATACTTCTACCGACATTAAAAAAAATATTGTTGCCCAAGATCCATTTGAAGATGGATTGCGAAAAAGCTTAAACTTTGGTCATACTTTAGGTCACGCCATTGAAACTTATTTCATGACAAAATCAAATTCTCAAAGACTGCTTCACGGAGAAGCAATTGCAATTGGGATGATTATGGCTGTCCATTTATCTTATCAAACACTAGGTTTTGCTGCTGTAAAAATGGAAGAAATTAAAAGTGTTTTGTTAAAATTTTACACACCTATTCAGCTGGAAGAAAATGACATACGCGAAATTTTAAATCTTTTAAAACACGATAAGAAAAACTATAAAAATCAGATAAATTTTGTACTTTTGGAAAGCATTTCTGATGTAATTTGGGATTGTCAAGTTTCAGAAATCCAAATTAGAAATGCGATAGCCTATTATTTAAAATCGTAAAACAAATTCAAAATCGAGTTAAATGAAAACAGTATTATCTTTTTTTATCGTTATCTTTTTATCTTTTTCATCTGCCAAAGCACAGTGCAGTGATGATTTGTTAGAATCCTATGGTGGAATGTCTGTAATTGCTATGTACAACACGTATATAGGTATAGGAGCAATTGCTGATGGCTTTGCAGCTGAACAATATGATACAGCTCATGTTCAAGATTTAATGGATGAACAAATTGGAATGTTGACCAATGTTTCGGATATGTTGACCAAAGTAATTGAAAACAACAATAATAATGTCGATGTATTGGATAAAGATTTTATGAGAGAGATTTTAGTAGTTTTTGATTACTTGAAATTAGAAGCAGTTTATTTAAAAGAATACAGCAATACAAAGTCAACTGAGGCAAGTACTTCTTATGATTCCAATAGACAACTTGCTTGGGATAAAATTTCTGAATTAATGGGATTGGAATAATTTGAATAAAAGTTAAGTGTTTTATTCTTTTTAAATTCCATACTTTTATAATAATTATAAAGTAACTTCCAAACCATCATAACTTAAATATACCCTTTCTGGAAGCAATTTTTCAACTTCATCATGAAATCCCAATCGATGACTGATGTGTGTGAAATAGGTTTGCTTGGGTTTTATTGTTTCTACTAAATCCAATGCTTGTGCCAAATTGAAATGCGTATAATGGGGTTCTATTCGTAAAGCATCTACAACCAACATTTTCAAGCCATTTAGTTTTTCCAATTCACTAGACGTAATGTAGCTAATGTCAGTTAAATATGCAAAATCACCAATTCTGAATCCTAATATTGGCAAATCACCATGCATGATTGCAATTGGTACAATAGTTTTATTCTTGATTTTAAAAGTTTTTTGAGCTTCTATTTGAACGCTTTTTGCTTGCGGTTTGCCTTCGTAAATGATGTCGTTGTTGAAAATGTATTCAAATCTTTTGTGTAAATCACGGAGCACTCTAGCTTCAGCATAAAGGGGTAATGCTCCATTTTTGTGAGAAAATTGTCGAATATCATCCAAACCTGCAGTATGGTCTGAATGTTCATGTGTAAAAATGATAGCATCCAATTGCCTAATCCCAGTTTGAAGCATTTGCATTCTAAAATCTGGACCACAATCTATGACAATTTGAAAATCTTCATCTTGTATGAGTACAGAAGATCTCAATCTTTTATCTTTTGGATTTTCCGATAAACACACCGGATGATCGCATCCTATAACTGGAATGCCTTGAGATGTACCGGTACCTAGAAAGGTTATTTTCATTTATTGGATTGATTTTTAGTTTTTGAAGTTTGGAAATTAATTTGTTAAATGAACTATTCTTATCGAATTCCAAATTTTTATAATCCGTTCTTTAGTTATTAGAATACTTAGTTTGATCCACTGTTGATTGAAGTTCACACTAAAAACCGCTTAACTTTCTGATTCTCTGTAACAATGTGGGATGCGAATAATGCCAAAATACATACCAGGGATGTGGAGTCAGATTACTCAATGATTTTTTTGATAATTTTTTCAATCCTGAGATTAAATCAGATACATGGTAATGGGTTTTTGCATAAGCATCGGCTTGGTATTCAAATTTACGAGATAAGATATTCATACCCAAACCGGTAATCTCAGAAATAGGACTATACAATATTCCAAAGGCTATAATTCCAATGTGAAATTCAGATTGCGCAACTCCCAAAGCTTGCGATAATATTGGATTACTTACAAAATAACCCAAAATATACAAGGTTAAACCCGTTAATAAAATGCTCATGATTAGATTGTAAAACACATGTTTTTTTTGATAATGTCCAATTTCATGTGCCAATACCGCTACAATTTCATTGATATTTAAATCATGAATTAAGGTATCGTATAAAACTACGCGCTTTTTAGGGCCAAAACCCGTAAAATAAGCATTGGCTTTGGTTGATCGTTTACTGCCATCAATTACATAGATGTTGTCGAGTTTAAATCCGGTTTTTTGGGCAAATTGATTGATTGCATCTTTTAATTCTCCTTCATCCAAAGGTTTTTGTTTGTTGAATAATGGTACAATGAGATTAGAATAAAACAAAGTCATTAAAATTGTGAAAACAGTAAAGAGTATCCAAGCATACCACCAAAAATCACTTCCAACGCGATGATAAAACCATAAAATAGCCCAAAGTAAAAGCCCACCAATAATTACCGACATAAAGGCGCTTTTGATTTGATCCAACCAAAAAGTGGTTCGAGTTGTTTTATTGAAACCAAATTTTTCCTCAATAACAAAAGTATCATAATAGGCAAATGGTAAACTAATCAAACTACCAACGAAAGCTAAAATTCCAATAAATGCCAAACTAATAACAATTGGATTTTCAGAGAACTGTTTGACAAAACTATCTATATAAGCAAATCCACCTACAACAAAAAAGGTAAGCATGAGCACAAAATTAAATCCATCATGCCACTGTGAAAATCGATGGTTTGAAGCCTTATATAGTTGTGATTTTTTATATTCATCTTGGTCAAAAATACCATCCAATTCTGCTGGAATCGGATCGTTAAAATGACGTGCATTGAGATGATCTAGGATATTATCCCAAATAAACTCCAAAATTAAAAGTCCTATTAATAAATAAAATAAAAGTTGAGCAGTCATGTATTCTGATTTTGCTTGCAAAAGTAAGAAAACAAATGGAAATCGGTTTTTCTAAAACATTTCAAAAATTAAGTTCGATTTTCAAAAGATTATTACTTTTGTCAAAACGAAAATTTGTGAATATCAAACTCATCAGTATAGGAAAGACCGATCAAAAAGAATTGGAAGTTCTGATTAATGAATATCAAAAGCGCTTGTCTTTTTATGTCAAATTTGAATTGACCCTAATTCCCGATTTGAAAAATAGAAAAGTATTGAGTATTGAACAACAAAAAAATCAAGAAGGTGAGTTTTTACTAAAATCTTTTCAAGAGGCAGATTTTGTAGTTTTATTAGATGAAAAAGGAACTGAATTCACTTCTATTAAATTTTCTGAATACCTTTCTAAAAAAATGCTTTCCGGTTTGAAAAATTTGATTTTTGTAATTGGTGGTCCCTATGGTTTTTCTAAGGAAGTATACAATCGCGCCAATCAGAAAATCAGCTTATCCAAAATGACTTTTTCACATCAAATGATTCGATTATTTTTTGTAGAACAAGTGTATAGAGCATTTACTATTTTGAGTAATGAGCCTTATCATCATGAGTAGGATGTGAGGTTTAAAAGTTTTAAAGTTAAATAGTTATTAAGTTATTAAGTCCCGATAGCTATCTGGATAAGAATTGTAGAATTGGGATTTTAATGTTGATTTAATGCAATTTGGAATTGCCTATAGTTTTTTAGGACAATATTTAGTAGCCTACAGCACTGTCATCTCCTCTAGGATCTGCACCACCTTCTAAATGTCCATTGGGTAAAACCAAAATTGCATCAACCTTTCCAATGATTACCGATTTGGATTCATCGATTTGATATCCCATAGTTTTAAGTTTTGAAATGGTTTTAAGATCAAATCCATTAGGTTCCATTTTTAAAACATCAGGTAACCACTGATGATGAAAACGGGGTTGATTAACCGATTCCTGCATACTCATATTGAATTCTATAACATTTAAAATATTTTGTAAAACCGAAGTAATGATAGTTGATCCACCTGGTGAGCCTAGGACCATTTTTAATTTACCTTGGTAGGTTACCAATGTTGGAGACATACTACTCAACATTCTTTTTTCGGGTTGTATGGCATTGGCTTCAGCTCCAATAAGTCCAAACATATTGGGAGTTCCAGGTTTTACACTAAAGTCATCCATTTCATTATTGAGGAAGAATCCACCTTCAGGTACATAAACTTTTGAACCGAAAGCGCCATTTAAAGTTGTGGTAACTGATACTGCATTACCATAGGCATCTACGATTGAATAATGGGTCGTTTCATCACTTTCTGACCAATCGACTGAACCATGAGAAACTGCACTTGATGTTGTTGCTTGATTCCAGTTGAAATCTTGCATCCTTTTGGCTAGATATTCAGGTTGAAATAATTGGGAAATTGTAACTTTTACAAAATCAATATCTCCTAAGTAGTATGCCCGATCGGCATATGCTCTTCTTTCAGCTTCAGTAAGTAATTGAATGTATTCCTTCGAATTATGAGGATATTGTCCGATGTTAAATGGTTCTATACTTTTCAAGATTTGAGCCATACAGATACCGCCACTAGATGGTAAAGTCATGGACGTGATGGTGTAATCTTTGTAATTAAATTGAATCGGTTGTCTCCAAATAGCCTTGTAATTTTTTAAATCTTCTAAGGTCAAAATACCTCCTTTTTTTTGAAGATATGCAAGCATTTTTTGACCAGTTTCTCCTTCATAAAATTCACTTCTTCCAAAATCTCTAATTCTTTCTAAGGTTTGTGCCAGTTCGGGATATTTAACCGTATCACCAATTTTCCAATTACGGTCTAATGGGATAATTGTGCCATTGGCTTTTTTGAATTTTTCCCTTTGATTTTCAAAACTATTCACATCACTTTCAGTTACTATAACACCTTTTTTTGCCAAATCAATTGCTGGTTGTATCAATTCTGTAAAAGGTAAACTACCCAATTTTTGATGTACTTCAAAAAGTCCGGCAATGGTTCCAGGTACACCTACGGCTTTGGCTCCTAAAATACTGAGATCGGGAATAACAGTGCCATTTGCATCCAAATACATATTTCGTTCTGCCAATTGAGGTGCTTTTTCTCTATAATCTAAAGCTCCGGTAGTTCCATCAGCTTTTCTGTATACCATAAAACCACCACCGCCAATATTACCTGCAAATGGATAAGCTACTGCCAAAGCTAAGTCTGTTGCAATCATAGCGTCAAAAGCATTGCCACCTTTTTTGAGAATTTCTATTCCAATTTGCGAAGCTTCTATGCGTGCACTAACCACCATGGCGTGTTCGGTAACCAATCCTAAAGAAGGGTTTGAATTGTTTGGTATTTGAGCTAGCAAATTTTCACTTCCAAATATCACTATCAAAAGTGCAATTAAATATAAATGTCTAATTGAAGAGTTAATGGTATGCTTCATTTGAAAGTATTATGAATCGAAAACCAAAGATTACTAAACTATCTCAAAAGTATAAAATAATTGGATTGATTTTGTAATAAGTTATTGAATTAAAGAATTCAAAATGAATTTAGGGTATATTCATAGCTCCGAATTCATTTTATTGATTTCCAATTTGCAATATTCTTGTATTTCATTAAAAAACAATTGAAATTCGTTTTCAAAATGAGCATAATGTGCTTTTAAATCATCAATAGATTGACTAAGTGGCGCTTTATAACCTATTCTGCGCTCTATTCCTAGAAGTGTCAATTCGAGTCCTTCAAAAGTGCCGTATTGATGCATAAACTTTCTTGAAATGAACATTTCGTAAAAATGTTTGGCTTCTGGTGTTAAATGATATGCGTATGTTTGAAATGATTTTTCAAAATCTAATAAATAATTATTTAAAGGATGAGGATGATATTGCTCCCATTGCAAACTTAAAAAATGATCGTTAATAACATCCAAAATAACCCCTTTGTAATGACCAAAAATAGGTCGGAATAATTGCTTGGTTTCTTTGTAAATAGGATGATGATCTGTAAATGAGTCAATTTTTCTGTGCAAAATAATACCTTCTTGAATGGGTTTTGGAAAATGCACATATTTATTCCCTTTGACAGCATCTCCAATAAAATTACCAAATCGAAGTGCTTCATCTGAACCTGATAAATACAAATGTGCTAGATAATTCATGGTCGATTGATTTAAATTTTGAAAGGGAAATCGGACGTTTTATAAAAAAAAAATCTACCCTTTTTTGAAAGAGTAGATTTCTTATAGATTATTTTGAAATTGGTATCTTTAATTAGTTATTTAACATAACCGGCATAACTAGCATTAAAATATTTTCTCCCTCTTCCTTGCCGTCCATTGGAGTCAAAATACCTGCGCGATTGGGAACCGACATTTCAATTAAAATTTCTTCAGAACTCAAGTTGTTCAACATTTCAATTAAAAACTTGGAATTGAATCCGATTTGCATATCATCTCCTTCAAAGTTACATGTAAGACGTTCATCAGCTTTGTTGGAAAAATCTACATCTTCTGCTGAAATATTTAATTCAGTACCAGCCATTTTCAAACGAATTTGATGGGTTGATTTACTCGAGAAAATAGAAGCTCTTCTGACAGAATTAAGGAATGAAGCTCGGTTTACAGTCAATTTATTGGGGTTTTCTTTTGGAATAACCGCATCATAATTTGGATATTTACCATCTATCAATCGACAAGTCAATACGACTTTGTCAAAACTGAATTTGGCATTGGTTTCATTGTATTCAATGGTTACATCACTTTCAGCAGTAGTTAATATATTCTTTAAAATGGAAAGTGGTTTTTTTGGCATAATGAACTCTGCAGCATCTTTGGCAGTCAAATCGGTACGTTCATATTTTACCAATTTGTGTGCATCTGTAGCTACAAATGTCAAACTATCAGAATTGAATTGGAAAAATACACCACTCATTACCGGTCTCAAATCATCATTTCCTGTAGCAAATACGGTATAGTTGATAGCCGTTGCTAAAATTTCACTACTAATTACAGTTTTGCTTGGTGCTTCAAGGTTAACAGTCTTAGGAAATTCACTACCGTCGTAATATGCCATATCATATTTACCAAAATCAGAACTGATTTCTACTGTATGATTGTCTTTTACTACAAATGTCAAAGGTTGTTCAGGAAACGTTTTAATAGCTTCCAAAAGCAAACGGGCATTAATAGCGATGGCACCTTTGTAATCGGATTGTACATCGATAGACGTACTCATAATAGTTTCAATATCCGAAGCGGTAATTTTCAATTTGTTGGTTGATAGCTCAAACAAGAAATTATCCAATATGGGTAAAGTATTGTTGGTGTTTACTATACCGACTAATACTTGAAGTTGTTTTAAAAGTTGAGAACTGGATACAATAAATTGCATATCATTAGTTTTTATAGGAATGCAAAGGTAATAAAAAATGTTGGTGTTGACAAAAATCGATTAATATATCTTAGCTATACCTCAATATAATTGGTGTTTAGCTATTGTTTTATGATAAATATCACCTTATTTTGAATCTATGTTTGCACTTTATACATTCATTTAGATGCGTTTGGAATTAATCTAAACTTCAAACCTTTTTTTCATATCTTTACACTTGAAGAATTGAAAGTTTAATTGGAATGCTATTGCTTAACATTCAGCTTCTTAATTGAATTTCAAAAATAGAATTTTGAAGTGTTAGGTGTATTTTCAATTTGAAATTGAATACAAACTTTGAATCAGTTTTAAGAGTCATTTTTCTGACAGAAGAAAAATAATTTTATCAATTTATGGATTATATAAGACCCGTTTATTCCAAACTACCAGATGTGGGAACATCAATTTTTGCAGTAATGTCTGGTTTAGCCAATGAAGTTGGAGCTATCAATCTTTCACAAGGTTTTCCAGATTTTCCAATTTCAAATGAGTTAATAGATTTAGTAACCCGTTATATGCGAGATGGTTACAATCAATATGCGCCTATGCCTGGCGTTTTGGCTTTAAGGGAAGGTATTGCTGCAAAAACTTGGGAGACTTATCAATTGTCTTACAATCCTGTTTCTGAAATTACCATCACACCTGGTGCAACTGAAGCTCTTTTTAGTATTATCACCTCGGTAGTTCATCCCGGTGATGAAGTAATCATTATCGAACCAGCCTACGATTCTTATGCACCTGCCATTGAATTATGTGGTGGAGTAGTAAGACATTCTGCATTACAATTACCCGATTATCATGTACATTGGGATGAAATCAAAAGTTTGATTAATGTGCATACCCGAATGATTATAATCAATACACCACACAATCCAACCGGAGCTGTTTTGCAAACTTCCGATTTATTGGAATTGCAAAAAATAACT
Organism: Flavobacteriaceae bacterium; assembly: GCA_020854235.1. Lineage (GTDB taxonomy): Bacteria > Bacteroidota > Bacteroidia > Flavobacteriales > Flavobacteriaceae. Next base: position 26,152 of record JADZFW010000071.1, on the reverse strand, counting down.
GATGGAACCGATATTTTAGTATTGAGTGATGAAGTATACGAACATTTGATTTTTGATGGCATACGCCATGAAAGTGTTTGCTGGTATCCTGAGTTAGCCAAACGCAGTTTCGTAGTAGGTTCATTTGGAAAAACATTTCATGCTACCGGCTGGAAAACAGGTTTTATTTTGGCTCCTCACGATTTAATGGTAGAAGTTCGCAAAGTTCATCAATTTGTAACATTTGCATCCAATACACCTGTACAATATGCATTGGCAACATTTATCAAGAATAAATCCCATTATGATTATGTACCTGCCTTTTACCAACAAAAAAGAGATTTTTTTGTAAAGGCTTTGCAAGGATCTCGGTTTAATATCATTCCTTGTTTTGGTACTTATTTTCAATTGTTGAATTACGAAGGTATTTCAGATGAAAATGAATTGGATTTTGCCATTAGATTGACTAAAGAATATGGAGTGGCAACCGTACCGGTTTCTCCATTTTATCACGACAAGCAAAGTAACAAAATGTTGAGAGTTTGTTTTGCCAAGGGAGAAGAAACTTTGTTGAAAGCAGCCGAAATTTTAAAAAGTATTTAAAGTGAAATATAACTCTTAGACTAACTTTTTAACTATTAAAAAACAAGATACTCAATTCATGAAACCCGAAACACTGCGTATCGCTTTAGCTCAAACTGATATTATTTGGAAAGATAAACAGAGCAATTTTTTGAAAATTGAAAATTGGTTATACAAACAAAAGGAAGCCTTGGATTTGATGATTTTACCCGAAATGTTTGCTACTGGATTTGTCACTGATGCATATGAAATAGCCGAAAACATGGAAGGTGAGACAGTGAAGTGGATGCGAAAAATTGCTACCCAACATAAGTTGGCTCTAATGGGAAGTGTTGTTATTGAGGAAACCGGAAAGTATTACAATCGATTGGTATGGATCAATCGATTGGGAGAGATTTCCTATTACGACAAAAGACATTTATTTACCTATGGTGGTGAACACCATCACTTTTCAGCAGGTAACCAAAAGTTGGTTGTAGATTTATACGGTTGGAAAATTTGCCCTTTAGTTTGCTACGATTTACGTTTTCCGGTATGGTCCAAGAATACTGTTCAAGAAGGAAATTATACTTATGATTTGCTGATTTACATCGCCAATTGGCCTTCGGTAAGAGCACACGCATTTAGGCAATTATTAATAGCTAGGGCTATTGAAAATCAATCATTTGTGATAGGAGTCAATAGAGTAGGAGTAGATGGTAAAGGACTTTATTATCAAGGCAATAGTACAGTTTTGGATTTTAATGGCAATCATATTACTGAAATAACTGCTGATGTGGAAACTTTTGAGATCGTAACTATTTCCAACTCAAGCTTACATAAAGCACGTGAAAGTTTTCCGGTTGGTTCAGATTGGGATGGCTTTCAAATTATTTAAACGACTACAATTCATTTAAGTAGCCCCATTCTACTAATTCTTCATTTGAATGAATAATTTTTGTTCCTCCATCATGTAATAGAATTGTTTTAGTTGCAATTTTTAAAATACTTCTATAATCATGATCTGTAATTATAAAGCCTTTAAATTGGGATTGTTCTTGGATTATTTCTTGAATATTCTCGCGTTGAATGGGGGCTACTCCATTAAAAGGTTCATCTAATAATATGAATTTTGCATCTGAATACAATAAAAGATAAACGCTGATAAGTCTTCTTTCTCCTCCTGAAATTTGATTTATCTTTTTGTCAATCAAGGGTTTAATAATTGGATTTTCAAACATTTTAGCTGTATTCAATTTGTTGCAATACAATTTTATAATGTTTCTAATTCGGAGATGATGTGGTATAAAATCAAATTGAGGTAAATAATGAATTTGGTTGATATGGTCAAATTGATTTAGTATCATTTTTCCATCAACATTAATATATCTGTTTTCTGTTTGTATTGAACCAAAAATAATTTGCATTAATGTTGTTTTCCCACTACCATTTCTTCCCAATATTCCAATAATTTCACCCGTATTACATCTGATAAAAATATCGGTAAGTAATGGAATATTATTATAACTTTTTTGGATACTATCTATATGTAATTCACTCATAATAGTAAAGAAATTAAATATAACGACAACCCGATGACAAAAGTAGAAATCCACAATACTAATTTACTCAAACCCAAATTGTAATAAAAGATATATTCTTTTTTTCTGTCGACTTCGTATATGAAAAGGTGAAATAATAGAGATGTGATCCAATATCCAAAAGCCATTTTTTGTATTGAAAAATGATCATGTTCCATCCATCCCAAACTTCCTGTTATAATGCCAACAATCAAACTAGGAATAAATAATTTGAGATGGAAATAGTATATTGCTTTAAAAATGGTCATGATGAATGATATGAATAAATTGAAAGTTTTATAAAGAAATTCAATAAAATATTTTAAAGATTAAGATAGACACACATAATTTTATAGCTATCAATATGGTTTAAAAAAGTTTAGTTTAAAATGGAATCAACCCGAAATATAATTTCCAAAGGGAAGTTTTTTAATTGCATATATTAAAGAAATAGATAAAACCATGGCCATTAAAGTGGTTACCGGTATTCCCCATAATGGATGAATCCAACTACCTGTTATACCAACCTCTTTTAGCAAACTCAAAACCAATACATGCGATAAGTATATTCCAAAACTATAAGTGCTGATCATTTTTATAACTGCATTAAGACTATTGCTTATAATACTTATTTGTTTGAATAATAGGAAAATTCCAACAGACATAAACATGACATTAGGACTTAAATAATGGTAATATTCTCCTTTAAAATTCCCTGATCTTTGAGTTAAATAAAAGGTTCCAACAGCTGTTACAAACCATCCTACAACAAATAATAGAATTAACTTATATTTATTAAAATTTAAACTTAATCGATTGCTAACTATATATCCTATAATAGGATACCCCAAAAACCCAATAAAATATAATCCATGGATTCTGCTTTTCAACATTTGAAGATAACTCAAACTAAGCATGAGTACAACAAACCAAATGATTAGAAAAATTAAAATTTTTTTGGTAGTTGCAACTTGAATCCATTTTCTCAAAAATGGAATCAGTAGATAATAAAAAACAATCATATACACATACCAAAGGTGATAGGAAGTTCCTTTTACAAGTTGTTCCCAAACGTAAGTCATATTGAAGCTTTTAGTAACCTTTGGATCAAAATTATACCATAAATAAATGAATGACCACAAAATAAATGGATAAACCAATCGCGTAAAACGTTTTTTATAAAAAAGAATAGTCGATTCATTTTTAGATAGTAAAAGAGATCCGGTCAGCATCATAAATACAGGAACACAAAATCGTATGGCGCTATCAATAATATTGGCTATCCACCAATCTGAAATCTCAATTTTGCGGTATTGATATAACAATGGTGCAGCAACATGAAGTAATATTACAGAAACTGTTGCAATTGCCCTTACTTGATCTGGCCAATGCCAGGTTAGATTGATTGTTTTGGAATTTGTCAAATGAATTCAATTTTCAGGTTTTTAAATTAAGCTCAATAGATATCGTTGGAATTCAGTATTCATGTTTTATTTGCATTAAGATGAGCTTTTTAGGAGTATTTTACTTTGATATTTATAATGAAATCTTAAATATCAAATTATAATTTGACAAATACGTTGGATTTATATCAATTTGATTGAATATTATCAAAAAGATAATCATTAGACTAACAAATATAAAAAGATTATTTGAAGAAATCAATAAACTGTAAATTGTTTCAATAAATTTAAAATTAATTTTATTGAATAAAAAAAGGCAAACCTAATTGGTTTGCCTTTCTATCATATTAGTAATAACTGTATAAAGACTTACTTAATAACAATTGGTCCTTGAAAGTTAATTTTAAATGTTTCGATCAGTTTTCCTTCCGAATATAGTCCTAATTTTATGCGTTCTTTGGCTTTGTTTAGCTCATTTTTAGGAATTTTAACAAAAATAGTACCTTCTGCTTTTTCTTGAATTTTAATAGAACTATGTTCACTACTATTGTTCAAGATCTCTCCTTTATGAGAAATAAGTTTGAAGGAAATATCCTTAATTTCTTTAGTGCCTTTATTGATCACCTTAAACTCATAAACATTTTGTACACTAGTTTCATCAGTTAAAAAGGTTTGTCCTGGTATTCTAAGCATAATAGTTTCAGAATTGCCTCTTAATACCAATAATGCTGTAACCAATGCCATCAAAACTGTCAATACGAATGTATAGAACCACAAACGAGGTGTGAAGTGAAATTTTCGTCCGGTTTCAATTTGATCTTCTGAAGCATAGCGTATTAACCCACGAGGTTTATCGATTTTGTCCATAACCATATCGCAAGCATCAATACATGCAGTACAATTAATACATTCCAATTGCGTGCCATTGCGTATATCAATTCCTGTTGGACATACTAAAACACATTGTTTACAATCAATACAATCTCCTATACCATCAGCTGTTCTATCTTGACCTTTTTTAAATTTAGCGCGACCGTTTTTGTTTTCACCTCTTACAAAGTCATAGGCAACATTGATGGAATTATTATCCAATAAAACACCTTGTAAACGACCATAGGGACAAACAATGATACATACTTGTTCTCTGAACCATGCAAATACAAAATAAAATATACCGGTAAAGACCAATAAAATAATAAAAGTAGTAAGATGTTTTCCAATACCGTCATAGATGTATAATAACAATTTATCACTTCCAATGATATATGCTAAAAACACATTACTAATGATAAATGAAATAAGGAAAAACACAGTCCATTTTAAAAGTCTTTTCCAAAATTTCTCAAAATTCCAATCTTGACGTGTCAATTTCAACTGTGCAGGTCTATCTCCTTCAATTAAATATTCAATTTTACGAAAAATCATTTCCATAAAAATAGTTTGAGGGCATAACCAACCACAAAATATTCTACCAAAGACCACAGTAAATAAAATAATAAATACCACAGATAAAGCAATCGAAAGTGCAAATAAATGGAAGTCTTGAGGAAAAAATGGAAAGCCAAAAATATTGAATTTCCTTTCTAAAACATTAAATAGGATAAATTGAATCCCATTTACTTTGATAAAAGGAGCGGCAAACAAAAAAGCAATTAAAAACCAACTTAATATTGAACGCCATTTATAAAATCGTCCATCTGGTTTTTGAGGATAAATAAAATTTCGATGCCCTTCTGTATCGATAGTGGCAATGGAATCGCGGAAACTTTCATCAAATTTTGTACTCATATAAGAAGTGATTTAAAAGACCTACAAATTTAATTGAAATATAATTAATAAACCGTAACAAGTGATACAAAAAAAGCCAGAAGTTATAACTCCTGGCTTCATTTATTAAATTAAGTAAATAACTTATTTTACTTCAGTTACTGGTGCAACAGAAATACTATCAGTTGCTTGAATTGTATCATTTAGAACTGGAGCTTCAACTTTCACACCGTTTTCCCAAACGTCTCCTTCTGCAGCTTTTGGTTTTGCAGGAGTAGTTCCTTGTAAGGATAATACATAACTGGCTAATAATTGACGGTCTTCAGGTGATATAGTTTTTTCCCAAGCTACCATACCTTTACCTGGACGTCCTCCTTTAGCAATAGTATTCATTACACTTGAGAAATCACCACCTAAAATCCAGTTTTTATCTGTTAAATTTGGTCCAATTAAACCTCCTCCGTCTACTAAATGACATGCAACACATGTTTTTGTAGTAAAAAGTTCTTTTCCTTTTGCCAAACTTGCTGCATCCATTTTTGCAGTAAGGTTGTCGGTAGTAAAGAACTGTGGATTTTCAGCTTTGTATTTTTCAAACTGAGCCACTTCTTCTTTGTATTCATTTTCTTGCCCATACCATCCTAAAATATGGATAGCAACATAATAGAAAATAGAAATACCGATAGTGATATAAAATCCATACAACCACCATGGTGGTAATACATTATCCAACTCTTTAATGCCATCATAATCATGATCGAGCATTACTTCGTCTTCGCGTTCCAAATCATTGGCTTTGGTCATGGATTTCATGAACTTTTGCCAAAAACTCATATTTTGATTGTTGTTACTCATAATATTTTTAATTGTTTAAAAGGTTTTCATCATCTTCAAATGGAAGGTTGGCATTCTCATTGAAATATTTTTTCTTCAACACAAACACATAGGCTACTGCAAATATGAATATGGGAAAGAATATGAGAATGGCAATCATAGGATAAATTCCTATTCCATCTATTGAATCAAAATTATGTTTGATAAAACTTAACATTATTTTTGAGCGGTTTGGTTAGCTTTGATATCCATACCTAGACGTTGCAAATAAGCAATCAGAGCTACAATCTCTTTTTCTTGAATATTACTAGTTGCATAGTTTTTCACATATTCAGGATCTTGATGTAATGATTGCTCAATAGATTTAGCTTGTGTTTCCAAACTAGCTTTTGCTCCTGCAATTTCCTCATCAGTATAAGGAACACCCAAAGTTTTTAAAGCTTTCAATTTGGCTTCCAACATGCTATAATCCAATTTGTTTTTAATCAACCAAGGATACATTGGCATAATGGAACCTTCGGAAGTAGAACGTGGATCCATCATATGGTTAAAATGCCAATTGTCATTGTATTTTCCTCCAAGTCTATGAACATCTGGTCCGGTTCTACGTGATCCCCATAAGAATGGGAAGTCATATACATATTCACCAGCTTTTGAATACTCACCATATCTTTCTACTTCAGAACGGAATGGACGTACCAATTGAGAGTGACAATTATTACAACCTTCACGAATGTAAATATCTCTACCCTCAACTTCAAGTGGAGAATAAGGTTTCACACTTGTTATTTCAGGAATATTTGATTTTACTACCAATAATGGAATGATTTGAACGGCTCCACCTATAGCAGTTGCTATAAATGCCAAAACAGTAAATAATACCACTTTTCTTTCTAACCAAGTGTGGATTCCTTCTTTGGTTGCACGTTGTCCACTGATTTTTTCCAAAGGCATTGCTTCGGCTAATTCATCTTCTACTTTACTACCGATAGCTGCAGTTTTAAGTAAATTGATGGCTAATAAAACAAAACCGGTAAAGTATAAAGTTCCACCAAAAGCACGCATGGCATACATGGGGATGATTTGAGTTACGGTTTCAAGGAAGTTACCATAAACCAAAGTTCCTGATTCGTCAAATTGTTTCCATAAGAATGCTTGAGCAAATCCGGCAATGTACAATGGCATAGAATAGAATAAAATACCTATTGTTCCAATCCAAAAGTGATAATTAGCCAATTTAGTTGACCATAAATCAGTTTTGTAAAGTTTTTGCACTAACCAATACAAGATACCTGATAATAAGAACCCATTCCATCCTAATGTACCGATGTGAACGTGACCTACGATCCAATCTGTAAAGTGAGCAATTGCATTTAAATTTTTGAAAGACAACATCGGACCTTCAAAGGTTGCCATACCATACGCAGTAATAGCTACAACAAAGAATTTTAAAACCGGATCTTCTCTAACTTTATCCCAAGCACCACGTAAAGTCAATAATCCATTGATCATACCTCCCCAAGAAGGGAAAATCAACATTACTGAAAATACAGTTCCTAAATTTTGAATCCAATCAGGTAAAGCAGAATACAACAAGTGGTGAGGTCCTGCCCAGATATAGATAAAAATCAATGTCCAGAAGTGAATGATAGATAATCTATAAGAATATACCGGTCTGTTGGCTGCTTTAGGAACAAAGTAGTACATCAAACCTAACATAGGTGTTGTCAAGAAGAATGCAACGGCATTGTGTCCATACCACCATTGTACCATAGCATCTTTAACCCCTGAGTATAGAGAATAACTCTTCATACTAGTCAATGCGATAGGTAATTCCAAGTTGTTTACAATGTACAACATGGCAATAGTGACCAATGTTGAAATGTAGAACCAAATGGCCACATAAATGTGACGTTGACGTCTTTTGATTAACGTTCCAATCATGTTGATTCCCATAACAACCCATACCAACACTACTAAAATGTCAATAGGCCATTGTAATTCTGCGTACTCTTTTGAAGAAGAAATACCCAAAGGTAACGTAACTGCAGCAAGGACAATGATTAATTGCCAGCCCCAGAAGTGAAGTCTACTTAAGAAATCACTAAACATACGCGTTTTTAACAATCTTTGCATTGAATAGTACATTCCTAAGAAGAAACCATTCCCTACAAAGGCAAAAATGGCGGCATTGGTGTGTAAGGGTCTCAAACGTCCAAATCCTAACCAAGGTTGCGCTCCAGCGAACGTCAAATAGTTAGGAAATAAGAACAAATAAGCCACTAATAAACCAACCAGCATTCCTACAACACCCCAAAGGACTGTTGCCCAGAAGAACATTTTTACAATTTTGTTGTCGTAGTAAAATTGTTGTTTTTCCATACTTAAAAAAAATTGATTAATTAATATTTGATTGTGTTAAATTATTGGTTACAGTCTAACTGTCTTTTTTTACTTCGGCTGCTTTTTGCTCTTCCTTTTTTACCTCTTGAGCAGGTTCTTTGACCAACTCATCATCGAAAAGCATCCGTACTGAAGGCGTATATATATCGTCATATTGCCCCTTTTTTACATTTACAAAAAAGAGGTACAAAAACAATCCGGCTATGATTACCGTTATGGTCATCGTGAGATATATTACCTCCATTTATTACTCAATATTTATATTAAAGTTATGCAAAATTAATTCTATTTTTGAAATAAAATATGACAAAAATCATACGTTTAGTATTTACTTAGTACGTTTTGATACAAAATTGGTCAATACGGTAACAAATACAACAATACTGATGGAACTCAATGGCATCAAAATAGCAGCTACAATAGGTGTAAGTTGTGCAGTTACAGCAAAATACAATCCTACAACGTTGTAGGTAAAAGAAACTTTAAAACTCCACTTGATAATTTGTATAGTTTTATGTGAAAGTGTTAAAAACTTGGGTAATTTGTTAAAAAGTTTTGCTTCCATTATAGCATCACAAGCTGGAGAAAATACATTTACATTCTCAGAAATAGCAATTCCTACATTACTTTGAGCTAATGCCCCAGCATCATTTAAGCCATCTCCTACCATTAATACATGATGTCCATCTACTTGTAGTTTTTTTACATAATCCAATTTATTTTGAGGTGTCTGAGAGAAAAGTAGATTTGTTCCCATAGGTAAAATTTTCTCCAAATAAACTTTTTCACCTTCATTATCACCTGATAAAATGCTCATTTTATACTTTTTACCCAATTGAGCAAATACCCTTTCTACATCTTCTCTATACACATTCTTACTCCTATAATATCCTTTGATATCCTGATTGATTTTAATGAAAATAATGGTATTTAAGTTTTGCTCCAATTTGGTTTCTACAAAAAATGCCGAGCCTATTTTGATTTCATTTCCTTGTATAATTCCGCTGATTCCTTTACCCAATACTTCTTGATAGTTTTCTATTTTGTCTAATAAAGGTTCAACTATGATTGCATCATTCAAAGCCCGACTCAATGGATGATTAGATGATCTTATTAATGTTTTAACCAACTGCAATTCTTTAGTAGTCAATTTTTTTCCTTCAAAGTTTAGCGTGGTTGAGTCATTGGTTGTGATAGTTCCGGTTTTATCAAAAATAATATGGTCAATCTTATTCATTCTTTCAATAACTCCGGCATTTTTCATATAAAACTTCCGATATCCGAAAATACGTAACATATTACCCAAAGCAAATGGTGCAGATAATGCTAAAGCACACGGACAAGCGATTATTAAAACTGCAGAAATGACCCCAACCGCTTCTTTTGAATCATGTATAAACCAAAAAGATCCTGCTAGGGCAGCAATTATTAGAATTACAACTGTAAAATATTTACTGATGTTATTCGTAACCGTTTTTAAATCTCTTTCAAATGTGTCTTTTCCGAAAACATCATTACTCCACAATTCAGTTAGATAACTTTCGGATATTTTATTAATGACATCAATTTCAATGGCGCCTCCAACTTGCTTACCACCGGCATAAACTTTTTCTCCATTTGCTTTATAAACCGACGCCGATTCACCGGTAACAAAGCTGTAATCCAATAATCCTTCTCCATTTATCAAAATACCGTCTACTGGTATCAATTCTTCATTTCTAATTAACAATCTGTCTCCTTCTCGAATGGATTGAACCGGTACATTCTCTTCTTTACCATGAACAATTTTTGTAACCGCAATAGGAAAGTAGGAACGATAATCCCTTTCAAAGGATAGAAAATTATATGTTTTTTGCTGAAAGAATCTACCTAATAATAAGAAGAAAACTAATCCCGACAAACTATCAAAAAAAACAATTCCGTCATCTAAAAATGCTTCATATGTACTTCTTGCGAATAAAACTATTATTCCCAATGCTATTGGTACATCAACACTGAGAATCCCTTTTTTTAATCCTTTGTATGCTGTTATAAAATAATCTTTTGCGGAGTATACAACTACCGGAATAGATAAAACCAGCATCATATATCTAAACATATATTTATAATGATCCAACCAAATATCGTCTTTTTCAAAATATTCTGGAAAAGCCAATAACATGATATTCCCAAAAGCAAAAGCAGCATAACCCAATTGATATATCAAAGTTTTATCAACTTTCTTGGCGCTTTTATCAGCATCTTCAAGACTAATATAAGGTTCGTAGGCAATAGAAGTTAATAACTCAACAATATCTTTTAAAGTAGCATGCTCCGTTTTAAAATTGATTCGAATGGTTTTATTGGGAAAATTGACCATAGAATTTACAATTGCAGGATTGAGCTTTTCTAGATTTTCTAAAACCCAAATACATGCACTACAATGTATGGATGGAATGTAAAATTCAACTACACTGATGTTTCCGTCATTAAATTCAATTAATTTTTCGACAATTTCAGGATTGCTTAGATATTCGTATTTACCTTTTATTTCATTGGGAATTTGACCTGGAGAATTTTCCATATCATAATAACAACTCAACTCATTCTGATTTAAAATCTCATAAACAGTTTTGCAACCATTACAACAGAAATTCTTTTCATTGAATACAATGGGATTTTTATCACAATCGAGTCCGCAATGGTAACATGGAGTATCACTCATAAAAAAATTAGTCTTTTCGTTTATGGAAATATGATAATTATCAATATTTTGTATATATTTGTTACAAATTTACAACATATCTTAAATAATACAACTATGGGAGCTTGTGAACATTGTTTCATAAAAAATGAAAATGAATTTAGTACGTTGGTATTCGAGGAGTTAGAGACTTTTACCCGAAGTAAAACGACTCTAAATATTAAAAAAGGTGAAAATATTGTGACCGAAGGTCATGTGATGAATGGTATTTATTGTTTGCGTAGTGGCAAATGTAAAATGAGTAAATTGAATACAAATGGAAAAAGTCAAATCATCAAATTTTTAAAACAAGGTAATATTTTAGGGCAGCGATCTGTATTAAGTGAAGAACCGGCAGGTTTGACTATTACAGCACTTGAAGATATGCAAGTTTGCTTTATACCTAAGTCCAAAGTAATGCAGGCAATAAAGGAAAATCCAGCTTTCTCGTTGCAATTGATGAAAAATATATCCCATCAATTGAATCAAGCTAATGCTTCCATTTCTATGATGGCTCAAAAATCAGTAAAAGAAAGACTAGCTGATATTTTACTTCAGCTACAAACTACTTTTGGAGTTGATTCTGATGGTTTTATAGATGTTAAATTGACTCGTGAGGAGATTGCCAATGCAATAGGAACCGCTACTGAATCAGCTATTCGTCTCTTATCTAATTACAAAAATGAAGGATTGGTTGACTTAAAAGGTCGCAAAATTAAAATTACCGATATGGATGGATTAAAACATGCTTCAGAAGGATATGAATAATTCTTGTTAGAAAAATTACTGATTTTTTTATAAATCTCTCTTTTCCAAAATATAATAAGTTCCATAAACAAAGATTGTAGTCCATATTGTTACAATCATAATGTCTGTAAATTGGACTGAAAAATCCTTTTGTATAGTTTCTCCAATTTGTTGAGCGACCGATTTAACGGCATTAAAACGGGTAAAAGGTTCCTTTATCAAATTGGACATCGCATTCAACGGCAAAAATTGGGTGTAATGATCGTAATTTTCAATTTTCCAATTCCAACGCATCAATCCAATAAATATACTTTCTACTATAAACCAAAGGAATAAGGCTCCTATTGCAAATGCTGATCTTTTTACTAAAACACCTAAAAACAAACCAAAACTAAAAAAAGCAACTAATTTGATAAAATAGGATATCAAATAATCTAAATCAGTAGTAATGATAGCCCATTCAGTATAATCTGAATAAACCAATCCTAAAATCAGTGTAGTTAGGGCAACAAAAATGGTAGATATAAAACCAAATAAAATGACGGTATAAAATTTGGACAAAACAAACTCTTTTTTACTCAATCCGTCAATTAAATTTTGTTTCAATGTATTGTTACTGTATTCATTTGACATCATCGATACGATAACCAACATCAAAAAGATTTTAAGAATACTTGCTAAATAAGTATTGAGATGCCATATATATGGGAAGTTGAAAATACCTTGGTCTGCTAAATGAAATTTTACAGGTCCAATGTCAAACTTAATTGAGGCAATCAATGCAAGTGAGGTTAATAAGAAAAAATAGGATATGATTAAAAATTTACTACCACGATGATGTTTTATTTTATGTAATTCTATTAGAAGTAGTCGCCACATATTATTAGGTATAAGTTAAATTTCAAATTCTAAATTCTAAAATCTAAAATTGATAATATATAAGTTATTTAAAGGAATAGTATTAGTTAAATAATTTTAAGATTAAAATCTGTGAGAATAAACTATTCAGTTAAAACTAAAAATCGTTGTTCAAGTGTTGGTTTACTCATTTTTAAATGTGATATTACAAAACCGTTTTCAAAGAGATATTGATTCAATTGTCCAGTATTGATATCTAGATTCAAATAGGCTAAAACCATTTCGTTTTCTTTTTCAATTTTTTCAATTCCTTCAAATTTAAGTAAAAGCGATGTGAGTTTTTCAATATCACCTTCAGTTTTAAGTTCTACTAAACCATGTGATTGAGTCATTAAATCAGTGCGACCTTCATAAAGTTTTTGACCTTTTTGTAAAACTACAACATGAGAACACACTTTTTCAACTTCATCCAATAAATGAGATGCCAATAAGATGGTTGTTCCTTGTTGTGATATGAATTTGATGATATTTCTGATTTCTTGAATCCCTTTCGGATCTAAACCATTGGTGGGTTCGTCCAAAATTAAAATTTCAGGGTCGTTCAGTAGGGCAGAAGCAATAGCTAGTCGTTGTTTCATACCTAGAGAATAGGTGCGAAATTTGTCATTTCTGCGTTCTAGTAAATTTACAAGTTCAAGCTTTTCATTGATTTTATCTGTTGTTATACCTTTAATTTTGCAAACTAACTCAAGATTTTGAGCTGCTGACATATAAGGGTAAAAATTAGGCCTTTCAATAATAGCACCGACTTTTTTTAATGCTTCATGGGTAGAGGTTTGACCATCAAACCAATTAAATGTTCCTGAGGTTGGATTGACCACATTCAACAACATGCCCAATGTAGTAGATTTTCCACTCCCATTAGGTCCCAAAATACCATATACATTGCCTTTCTGAATGGAAAAACTCAAATTATTTACGGCATGAACGGCACCGTATTTTTTATCTAAATTAAAAAGTTGTATGATAGTTTCCAAAAGATTTCCGATTTAAAGTATCAGACGAATGAATGGGTAAGATGTTACATTTGATATTAAATGAAATTCATTAATATTTAATTGAATGATAAACAATGTGTTAGGTTTCATTAGTAATTTGTAAAGTCTGTTGGTAAACGATTCTTTATGTGAAATCAAATATTCTGAAATTCAAGTCATATATGAAAATATTTGATAATGAACCACTTAATTATGTGATAAAAAAAAATGCTAGTTTTTAATAAAAAAGTTTGCCAAATTAAATAATCGTCTTATATTTGCAATCTCTAAAAACGTAATAGGGCGATTAGCTCAGCTGGTTCAGAGCACCTCGTTTACACCGAGGGGGTCGGGGGTTCGAACCCCTCATCGCCCACAAAAGGTTGTCCTTCCGACAGCCTTTTTTAGTTTCGTAGAAAGTTTTTTTGATTTTCTACTATGTTTGGTCAATTAACTCAGTTGGTTCAGAGTGTCACGTCGACAACGTGGAAGTCACTGGTTCGAATCCAGTATTGACCACAAAAAAAAATCCTGTAAGTTATTACAGGATTTTTTTATGGATTTTATTTAAAATCAAACAACTTCAGCTACAACAAAAGTGCTACCACCTATGTATATAAAATCATTGGGTGTAGCCAGTTTCTTAGCTTTTGAAAGTGCTCGTTTGACTGAAGAATAAGTTTGACCCTTGAGTCCAAATTCAGCAGCTTTTTTCTGAAGAATTTTTTTATCCAGAGCTCTTGGAATATTAGGCTGACAGAAATAGTAAGTGGCCGATAAAGGGAAAAGTGGTAAAAAGGCATCCAAATCTTTATCATTCACAACGCCGAGGACTATGTGTAATTGTTTAAAGCTTTGCTCTTTGATTTGTTGCATGGTATATTTCAATCCGTCTTTGTTGTGAGCCGTATCACAAATAATTAGTGGATATTCGCCCAGTTTTTGCCAACGACCTTGTAATCCGGTATTGTAAACAGTATGCATCAAACCTTTTTCGATTGCTAGTTGATTATAATTCCATCCTTTTTGATGAAGGATGTTAAGAGCTGATAACACGGTTTTGACATTGTGCACTTGGTAATTTCCTTTCAATTCGTATGGTGGTAGTGACAAGTGAGAATCGGATGCAAAAGAAATCGGAGCTTGAAGTGACTTGGCAATTCGTTCAAAAACAGCAGTAGTTTCTTCCTGTTTTTCACCTATCACCACCGGAATTCCCTTTTTGATAATTCCAGCTTTTTCAAATGCAATTTCTGGGAGCGTATTTCCCAACATATTCATATGATCGTATCCAATATTGGTAATAATGGACAATTCAGGGTTGATAATATTGGTAGAGTCCAATCGACCACCCAAACCCACTTCAATCACCGCAATATCGACTTTGGATTTTGCAAAATAATGAAATGCCAAACCTACAGTCATTTCAAAGAAAGATAAACCTTGTTTTTCTAAAAAACTTTGATTTTTAGTAATAAAACTTGAAACATTTCTTTTACTGATACAACCGCCATTGATCTTGATTCGTTCTCTAAAGTCCTTGAGATGTGGTGAAGTGTACAAACCCACTTTATAACCGGCTTCTTGTAATACTGAAGCTAACATGTGACTTGTAGAGCCTTTCCCATTTGTTCCTGCAACGTGTATTGACTTAAATTGATTATGCGGATTTCCTAAATATTGAGCTAAAGCCTGAGTGTTGGATAAATCTTTTTTATAAGCTTGAGCACCCACGCGATGATACATGGGGAGTTGGGCGTACATCCATCTAAGTGATTCAGGATATGTCATTTATTGACCTAATGTAAAGTTAACTACTACAAAACCAATTTGTTTAGTTGGAGCTTTGGAGTCTGCGTTAAATCTATAGGAAAGTGCTGTTCGTTTCGCTGGTTCTAATAAACAAGAAGCAGAATTTGTTGTGCCTTTAACTCCAGGTATTGCGTTTATAACCTTACCATTTCTATCAACTTCAATTTGGACAACAACTCTACCTTCTTCATCACATTCTTGAGTGAATTTTTGGTTAGAAGTTTTGTTTCTACCATTTATACCGTATCCTGTACCTGTTCCTTTTCCATTTCCATCACCGTAATATGAGTTGGCGTAGGGATTACCATTAATATTTCCTTGATCGCCACCACCTGTAGTGTTACCATGTGAAGTGGATGATTGATTTGTATCTGATGGAGCACTTGATATATTGTTAACTGCATTTAAAGTGGATTGATCTGGTTTTGGATTGTCTTTTTTAGGTTTAACTTTTGGATTATTAACTATAACCGGATTATCTTCATGGTCTTGGGTTAAAGTTGGCGTCGAAGATTCCGAATTTGATTGTGAGGTGCTCTGGCTTTGTGGAGTATCGGTAGTCATGGGTTGTATTTCACCACTTCCGGTTTCAGAAGTACCATAATTGGAAGAACCACCTTCATCCAACATAACCAATTCAATCCCAATTTCAGGAGGTGGATCCATATAAGTCATTCCTAAAAAGAAGAAGGAAATTATCAATAGAATCATGATGACAGCGGTCTCAACAGCTGCTTTTCTTTCGTGTATGGTATTGAGAATTGACATGGTTCTATGGTTTATTGGGGTCTTACAGCCAAAATAATTTTAAATTTATGCTTATTGGCAATATCCATTACGGTCACTGCTTTTTCTATTGGAACTGTTTCTTCAACCCGTAATATAATCGTTGGATTTTCTTCATTAGCGAGTTTGTTTACCAATGCATTTTCAATATTTTCTAATGCAATGGGTTTAGCATCAATATAATAAGTTAAATCTTTTTTAATACTGATAGCAACATTCTGTTTGTTAGTGGATTTTCCTTTAGCTTTGGGTAAAAGTAAATCCAATGCATTGGGAGTGTTGGCTGAAAGCATAAAGAAAATCAACAATAGAAAAACCAAATCAGTCATGGAGGCCATGCTGAATTCGGCACTTACTTTATTTCTTTTTTTGAAATTCATTGTTTTGATGTAAAGATTTAGGTTTAAAGTTGTTTTGCAAACAAACTTTAATTAATTTGGAAACATTTTAATTTCTCAAAAAGAACACTTTAAATAGGTTCATTTAATAAATCCAAAAATTCGACGGAATTGGCTTCCATGAGATGTACGACTTTATTGGTTTTTACTACCAAGTGATTATAGGCAATATAAGCAATAATACCTACTACCAAACCTGCAACTGTTGTGGTCATCGCAGTATAAATACCACCAGCAAGAACTCCCATTTCGGCTTGACCTCCACTAGATGCCATGTTGTGAAATGCAATAATCATTCCGACAACAGTTCCCAAAAAACCTAACATGGGTGCAGCACCTGCAATTGTTGCCAAAACACTAACGTTTTTTTCCAATTTATATATTTCCAAACTACCAGCATTTTCAATGGCTTTATTGATGTCATCCAATGGTTTGCCAATACGTGAAATACCTTTTTCTACCAATCTGGCGGCAGGTGTACTATTTTGAGCACATAGGATTTTGGCAGCATCCAATTTGCCATTGCTCACATAATCCCTGATTTGATTCATGAAATTTTTATCTACTTTGGATGCTGCATTAATAGCAGAAAGTCTTTCAAAATAAATAAACAAACCCATGGCTAATAATCCAAGAATAATGTATATAATGATTTGTCCTGAAAGACCGCTGTCTTTCAATAATTGGATGATGGACATGGTTTTTTCAACTGGTGCCACTTCCAATACTTCTTGAGTTGCTTGAACGGTTTCTTGTAGTGAAATAAACATATTTATATTTTTAAACTGATTAAGGTATAACGTTACTTTGTTAGAAATATTATAAGAAATAAATAACTCCCAATAAACCAACAAGAGTAAGGACGATGGTGTATGGTAAAGCCATTTTAACCATTTTCATATAGGATAGATTAATTAATGGAGCCAATGTGGAGGTCAATAGAAATAGAAAAGCTGCTTGACCATTGGGTGTTGCCACGCTAGGCAAATTGGTTCCGGTATTGATTGCCACGGCCAATTTTTCAAAATGTTCGCGAGATATTTCTCCTGCCTCAAAAGCAGCTTTGACTTCGTTGATATAAACTGTTGCTACAAATACATTGTCACTTATGGCTGATAAAGCTCCATTAGCCAAATAAAACATGGCGGGTTGTTTGTCGATATCCATTGCCAAAACGGTTTCGATGATTGGCTTGAATAAATGTTGATCATGAATCATGGCAACAATTACGAAAAACACTACAATCAAGCCGGTAAAGGGTAAAGCTTCTGTAAAGGCATGACCCAATTGATGTTCGTCTGTAATACCCATGAAAGCGGTTTGGAGAATAATCAATGCCAAACCTATAAGTCCTACAGGAGCAATATGTAAAGCTAGTCCTACTATTAAAAAAACAGCAGCGATACCTTGTATAACTAAAGCTGATTTTTCTTTCGAACTTCTATTTTGATCTTCTTTTAATGTATATTGATCAATTATTTTTCTAACAACAGGTGGTAATGTTTCTCCAAATCCAAACCATTTTGTTTTTTCCAAGAGTACAGTAGTCAATAAACCGGCAATTAAAACCGGTAAGGTAACGTGAAACGATTGTTTGAAGAATTCAATAAAATCCCATCCCATTTTTTCACCGATTAATAAGTTTTGCGGTTCGCCAACCAAAGTCATAACACCTCCCAAAGCTGTACCAACTACACCATGCATTACCAAACTTCGTAAAAATGATCTGAATTTTTCAAGTGTTTCACCGCTGAGTTGATCTCTGTCAAAATAACCATCTGTATCCAAATCACTTCCTCCGGAATGAATTTTATGATATACGTTGTAAAAACCGGCTGCAACACTGATGAAAACAGCAGTTACAGTCAAAGCATCCAAGAAAGCAGAAAGAAAAGCCCCTAAAATCACAAAAAGTAAGGAAAGAAAAACCTTAGATTTTATTTTGGTAAATACTTTGCTGAAAATAAACATCAGTAAAGGTTTCATAAAATATATGGCGGCTACCATGAAAACCAACAGCAAGATTACTTCCAAGTTGCTTTTTACTTCATCATATGCGTGAAATGGGGTCGTTAATCCCAACACAATAACTTCCAATGCGATAAGTCCACCACTTTGTAGAGGATAGCAATTGAGAGCCATTGCCAAAGTAAAAATAAATTCTCCAATAATTAACCAAGAAGTAAATTGTTGACCTAAAACAAAAAATGAAAAAATGTTAAAAATCAAAAAAGATAAAATGGTCAATTTGTACCATTTGGGACTATTTCCTAAAAAATTCTCAAACATATATTAATTTTAAAAATCTATACAGGGACAAATATAGGTTTTTCTAAGGATTATATACAACTCCACTCGAATGGTTTTGGGAAGCACCGGTAACAGATTTTAGACAGTTTATTTCCCCTTCATTTCTGAGTAATCCTAATAATCCAAAAATAAGAGCCTCTTTGAAATCAATGAGTTGTCGATCAGGAATGACCAATCTTACTTGAGCTAATTCGTGAATTCGATGCATCAAAAATTGGTTTAAGGCTCCTCCACCGGTTATGAGTACTTGGGCATTCGTTTGAATATGTTTGGCAATTTGTATCGCAATATGTTCGGTGTACGTTCTCAATATGATTTCTGGAGAAAGATGGAAAGAATCTATCAGTGGAAGAACTTGATTTTGGACAATTTCAAAACCCATAGATTTTCTATTTTGATAAAAGTCCATATTATTTAATTGGACTAATAGACCTTCATGAAGTGAGGCGTTTTTAGCTATATTGCCATTTTCGTCGTAGGCTTTTCCCAATTTTTCCGCAAAAGTATTGAGTACAATATTGGCGGGACAGATATCAAAAGCCAAGCGTTCTGATTGATGTTCAAGTGAAATATTAGCAAAACCACCAATATTGATACAATAATCGTATTGGGAAAACAAGATCCGATCACCTATTGGAACCAAAGGTGCACCTTGTCCACCTAAAGCAACATCTTGGGTACGAAAGTCACAAATGACTTTTTGACGACATGTAGCGGCTAAAGTAGCTCCATTTCCAATTTGTAAAGTATAACCTTCATTTGGATTGTGAAAAATAGTTTGACCATGTGAGGCGACAAAATCCACTTTTTCAATGGCAAACTGTGACATAAAAGTTAAAACACTTTCGCCTAAAAATCTTCCATAATCTGAGTTTAATTTGGTTATTTCAACGGCCGAAGCATGATAAGCATTTTTGAGTTCGGTTTTCCATTTAGTTGAATAGGGTAGGGTAGTAGCATAAATAATTTCGTAAAAAAAATAATCGGAATTTGTAAATTTGATATAAGCAATATCTAAACCGTCAAGTGAAGTACCACTCATTAATCCTATTATATACCAGGAACCATTTTTCATGATTAAAATTTGATTTTTTAATTTCTTATTAGCGTAAAGTAAAAATTTTACATGGAAATATTTTGCTTGATCAACATAATACTAATAATTATGTTTCAACAAATATAATCAAATATGGAGATAAAAAAAAGCGTTCCGGTAACAGAACGCTTTTTTGAATTTTTATCTTAAATCTTATTTTTGATAGGATTCAGGGTTTACAATAACAAACTCTGTACGTCGATTTGCTTGATGTTCTTCATCAGTACATTCAACATCATTGGTACATTTGTTTGTAGGTAATTCTTCAGCTCTACCTTTAACACCTACAATTCTGTTTTCAGCTATCCCTTTTTTAACCAAGTAATCCTTGGTCATATCGGCTCTCTTTTGAGATAATTTATAATTGTATTTGTCATTACCACGCGCATCAGTAAATGATTCAATAGAAACGATCATATCTGGATATTGGTTCATTATGGCAATAATACGATCCAATTCTATATCAGCATCAATTGATTTACGAATATCATATTTATCAAAGTCAAATCTAACCGGACCTAAGAAAATACGGGGTACTTCAGGTTTTTTTATTGGATTTAAAGAAAGTTCTATATTGTTTGTAAACTCATTTTTCTCACCTGTTTTAACGGAAGATTCCGCACCTGTGAAATTGTCCATAGAGGCTTTAAATGCAAAGTCTTCTTTACATTTGGTATCTATTTTATAAGTACCTGAAGCATCTAAAACTTTCTCAGTCTCCAATTTACCATTGTGGAATACAAACAATTTTGCGCCTGAAATAGGTTGATTGTTTTCACTATTCACAACTTTAGCAACGATATATTGATTACATTCAAATTCGATAGGTTGAACTTCTGTGAAATAATACAAATCGTCATCACCTTTTCCGCCTGTTCTATTTGAAGAAAAATATCCTGTTTTTTTATCAGAATCCATGATGAAAGAAAAGTCATCTTCCGCACTATTTAAAGGACTATCCAAATGAATTGGAGCCGTTTCAAAATTATATGCAAAAATATCAAGACCTCCAAGATTATTATTTTTACAGTTACTTGAGTAATATAGAACATTATTTTTACTCACAAAAGGAAACATATCTTGAGCAGGTGTATTGACAGCTGCTAAGTTTACAGGAGTTCCATAAACATTATCACCTTTTATATCAACTACATATATATCTGTAGCACCTTTTCCTCCTGGCATATCTGATGAAAAATACAACTTTTTGTTATCTGGAGACAATGCCGGATGACCCACAGAATAATCTACATTATTAAATGGTAAAGCAACTACATCTACCCAATTTCCACTTTCATCAATAGTAGCTTTGTATAGAGCTAGATTGGACATACCGGTTGAATCCTTTCCAACTTTTTCAAGATAGTTGTTTCTTGTAAAATAAACTGTTTTGAAATCATTGGTAAAAGTTACATTGGCTTCATGATATTTAGAATTCACCTCAGCATTTAATTCAACTTTGTTAATTAATTCACCATCTACATCGACATCAGATGAATATAGATTTAAAAAACGTTGTCCATTGGGTTTCCAATAACTTTTCACCATAGTAGACCAAAAAGTTTTAGCTTTTGGGCTGGCAAAAACAACTTGTTTATTTTTGTAAAATGATGCACCGAAATCAGAATTTTCAGTGTTTACTGCCAAGTTCTTAACGGTATATTTTCCTGATTTTTGTGCAAAACCAACAATACCTATAAATAATAATATTGCAAATAATATTTTTCTCATTGTAATAAAATGTATGGTTAGAAGAAACGTGGTGATTTGAAATTAGTTTCAGAGAATTGGATATCCCAAAGTAAAATAACTTCGTGAGATCCATCATTGTATTTACCCATATTGGATAAAGTATAATCATAAGCATAACCGATTCTCAAATCTTTTAACGCATTGATTAAAAACATACCGGATATTGAATCATCCAATCTATAGCTGGCACCTACCTCAAATTTTTCATTGAATAGAAAGTTTGCAGATAAATCCATGGAAAGAGGAGAATTTTCAGCCAATTTCAACATCGTGGATGGTTTGAATTTTACATTTTCTGTCAAATCAAAAACATATCCTGCTGTTAAAAATCCATGCATAATATCTGAAGCATGAGGAACGCCGTTTTGACTGTCTTGATAATGCAATGAAGACAATATATTGGGAACTGAGAAACCAAGGTAGTACTTATCAGAATAAAAGTACAATCCAGCTCCTATATTGGGAGTTGTTTTTCTTAAGTCTTGATTAAATGAAGGGTCAGACATAGGATCTGTATCAGGTAAATTCCAATCGGCATTTACATCAAAAAGCGTAACTCCACCTTTAATACCAAAAGCCAATTTAGTTGTCTCTGATGTTGGAATGGTGTACGAAAAATCAGCATAAATGTTTTGTTCTTTAACAGGTCCCAATTGGTCTCCAACCAATGAAAGACCTAACCCTGTTCTTTCTCCCACTGGAGCATGAAATGTAGCGGTAAGGGTTTGAGGAGCACCATCAAATCCAACCCATTGAGTTCTGCCTAATAATCCAATACTCAAAGTTCCTCTAGAACCGGCATAAGCAGGATTCATTACGTTCATATTGTGCATATAATGGGTAAACTGTGCGTCTTGTTGTCCAAAAACACTGAACATGCTCAATAAAGCGAAAAATAAAAAGCCAAATGTAGTTTTATTCATCATATCTATTTGTTGAAAATTATTAAAGTATTATTTATCAAATATTTATATTGAAAAAATCAATAATTTTTAGTTGATGTTTTTGAGACATTTTTCAAACAATTATATCAATTATTATTAGGTTTACATATAACTCAAAAACATTTTGTAAAAATAATAAAAAAAGTTAAAAATACACTATAAGTTCATATTGTTTTGAAAAATTGTGCAAATATATTTTCAAATTTCTTTTAAATTTTGGTATTTGTAATTCATTTACAAGTATTTATTTAAAATCGTAATTAACTAATTTTATTTGAATTGATTTAAATTTACTTAATCCATTGTCTGCATTTTAAAAAATTGTATCTTTACAGCATAAAATTAAAGTATATATGGCAAAAATTAGAGATTTAAAAAGAGTTATCAATAATGAATTATCTTCAGTAATTGAAGAATGTTATGTGTGGCAATTGGTCAATCCGGAGAATGCTGAAAAAGCGGAGGATGTTATTGATGAAGCGATTGCTCATTTTGATAATTTGATTGATAGGGTTAATGCTGATAATCTTCAGAATAAAAAAGTTCATTTTCAAAATATAAAAACTGATTTAAACAAAGTTACTGCTGAATTATTGGAAAAGCTTCCAAAACTTTAACATTTTTTTAGCACGATTCTTTAAACCCCACAACAATAACCGCTCGTATTGATTCGTTCAATATGTATTAACCACACAACCAACCTATGGCTCGAGCAATGTTTGAATATACCAAAACCGTTTTGGAAAAAGTGAGTTTTAGTGTAGAATTATTTACCCGTGAATTGCATAAAGCTTTGAATCGTCTGTTGCCCTACGAAATAGATGAATTGAGGTTTTGGCTTATCAATTTTACGAAAGAAAAACCCGAATTAGTGGTTTGCCTAACAATAATCAACTAGATTATTTTTGAATAGGGCTAATGATTTTCACATCACTGAAAGTTATAGCACCTCTAACTACTGAATCAATAGCGGTTTTTAAAGCTTCGACCAATTGTATTTTCAATTGTGATTTGTGATAGATTAAACTCACTTCTCTTGCTGGTACAGGTAACTGAAATTCTCTGACCAATTCTCTATCTTTTTCATGTAAATCTAAAGTGTCTAGGTATGGTAGTAAAGTCATACCCATATTTTCTTTCGTAAGTTTAATCAATGTACTGATACTACCACTTTCCAATTCAAAATGTTTGCTTTTCTGAAATTGCGCAGGTTTGCACAGATTGATGATATTGTTTTTAAAACAATGACCATCTTCCAAAAGTAATATTTCAGAAATATCCAAATCATTGACATCCAATTTTTTTTTCTCAAAAAGTGGATGGTTTTTGGGGATAAATCCTAAAAATGGTTCATAATACAATACTCGTTCTTTAATATGGTCGTTCTCTAATGGAGTTGCTGCTATTCCGGCATCCAGATTTCCATTACTGAGTTGACGAATGATCTCATCTGTGGTCATTTCATTGATAATCAGGTTTACCTTGGGATATTTTTTAATAAATATTTTGAGAAACATGGGAAGAAGCGTAGGAATGATGGTTGGAATTATTCCAATTCTAAACTCACCACCGATATATCCTTTTTGTTGATCGACGATATCGGTCATGCGATGGCTCTCGCTTACAATCAATTTGGCTTGTTCAACTATTTTCTTGCCAATTTCAGTCAATTCAATAGGTTTCTTTTTTCTATTGAATATGATAATTTCCAATTCTTCTTCCAATTTTTGAATTTGCATACTCAACGTAGGTTGGGTAACAAAACTGTGTTTGGCTGCTTCTGTAAAATTTTGATATTTGGCTACAGAAAGGACATATTCTAATTGGGAAATAGTCATTTTAATTTTGAATTTTGATTTATAATAATCCAATTAAACAAACTAGATGTTTCAATTGTACTGAAATGAGTTTTAAAATATGATTTGAACTAGTATATTGTATCATTGAAAACCAAAGCTTTTTAACTTTCTATTGCTGATTATCTACAATATTTAGTAACTATTAACCATTTACTTTTCTTAGTAATTTTTCCAGAAATTTCTTTGGCTGTTCAACTCATCTTCTTCTTTTTGATAGACGTCTACCTGAATTTCTTCAGCTGGCGCAACCTTTAAAAAAGAAGGATGTTGTTCAATTGCCATTTCAATTTTATGAATAATACTTTCAACAGATTCATTTTCATAATCAATTTCCAATGGACTTTTGATAACCATACTTTGTAAAATTCCTCTTTTTTTTATCATTAATCCTTTTTTGTCAAATGATCTTCTAAATCCATCAATTACGATCGGAATAACAATTGGTTTGAATGTTTTAATGATATGTGCCGTTCCTCTTCGTATGGGTTTGAATGGAGTTGTAGTCCCTTGCGGAAATGTGATGACCCAACCGTCTTCCAAAGCAATTCCAATATTTTTAATATCTGACATTTTTACTTGTCTATTCACATCTTGACCTTTGGCTCTCCAAGTTCTATCAATAGAAACCGAACCAGCATAGGCAAATATTTTGGGTAAAAGCCCGGATTTCATTGTTTCTGATGCTGCAACAAAATAGATGTTGAGTTTGGGATTCCATATATAGCTAATATGTTTAATACTATCTACGCGTTCGTGTAATGCTGCATTAAATACATGAAACATGGCGGTTACATCGGCAAAATACGTTTGATGATTGGATACAAAAAGGACATTGGTATCGGGTAAATCTCGAATGATTTCTGATCCTTCAATTTGTAATTCATTGAATCCTCTGTATCTTCTGTGTGAGATTAATCCAAAGATTCTAATGAGCCACAGTTTTAAAAATAAGATATGTCCAAATGGATTTCTTTTAATCAACTTCATCTCCTTAATATTTAAAAGTAAGGTTTAAGGTTTGGTATAGTTGAACCTCATTTCGTTTTTGCATTAAAAATACAAGCAAACTTCATAAAGGTTCAGTTTTGGTTACGCAAATATACGAAAAGTAATAATTATTGATATTACTATAAGTATTATTTATCGATATTATTAAAAAGATACTTGATTTCACTGAGCATCATAGCAGTAGCTCCCCATACAAATTCACTTTCCATAATAAATCCATGTGTTGCTCTGAAAATGCCATTACTTCCTGCCACATTTCTCTGTACTATTTGAGGTTGAATTAATTGAGAAATGGA
>JADZFW010000070.1 GCA_020854235.1 Flavobacteriaceae bacterium | reverse complement strand
CTCTTCATGATGTAGAAACAAGAATTCCTTTTAACTTTGCACAAGCAACCTATGTAATTAAGTTGGAATCAGATGAAGGAATAGGTACTTTTAAGATTATCAATTATTAAGTATAGCCTATGTCAAAGTTCGGAGACATTGTCAATTCCGATATTCCGGTACTCATTGATTTTCATGCCAATTGGGATGAAGATAGTGAAAGGGAAACAACAACCATTCTCAAACTGGTAGCAGCTGCCTTGGGTGATAAAGCTCGGGTGGTCAAAATCGATATCGATAAAAACGAAACTCTTGCTATGGCGTTGCGTATCAAAGCCAACCCTACCTACATTATTTACAAAAATTCGGAGATGAAATGGCGCCAAAGTGGCGATCAAGATGCCAATACATTGATTGGTTTGGTGGAGCAGTACATCTAGATTTTTTCTCTTTTTCAGCTATTTATTTTCAGACTTTATAAGTTTAAACCCTAAGGATTTCCATAACCCTTAGGGTTTAAAATTTTATTCTTTTTCAATAAACCAACGTTGGTTTCTACCGTTGTTGAATTCCATTTGACCCAAGGGAGCCAATATATTGGTGGCGGCATTGTAGACTTCTATGACTTTTTTGGTTTTGACATTGCGGATGATCCAGGAGCCGTCGCAGTAACGGATGAAAGCCCATTGTTGGATTTCGGAGTTGTCGGCAGTAGAGGAGACGATATTGGAACCATTGATGTCGTTTTTGTTTAGAATATCCAAATTCAGACGGTTGTATACATTATTCAAGTAGAAGTAAAAGTCATTTGCTTTTTTGATGTTGAATTTTTGGCTGTCAATATTCAAATCGTTATTGAGCACGATGTGGGTATTGTCGGTAGTGCCACCTGCTAAGACATCGGCTACTTTGTCGTGTGCCCAAACATTTCTCAAGCTATAGCCTACTATGGGATCAAAAACATCGGGGTGGCTTACGTTGATGCGGCCTTTTTGAGCTGTTTCGGTTACTTTTTCCATGGTGTAGAAAACGGTATAATCACCATTCAAACCTGAGGTATCTATAAAACGAATCGGTACAATGCCTTTGCCATAACCGAAATCAGTGTGAGATAATCGCTCCATAGATGCAGCATCTAATTTCATGACCAACGGATTGTAAAAATTTTCCGAGGAACCTATGGGTCGGTCGGCGGGACTGTTGGTAACGATGGCATGTTGTCTTTGAAATTCAATTTTTTGGTCTTTGGTTAAGAGGTCTACCTTGACTCTGTAAAACTGATCTGGAAATTGTTGCATCACGGTAGGAATCGGGTAGATACCCGGAGCACTATCGTTGTATAAACCGATATTGTTTGGAGCATTGACATTGGACGTAAACAAATTGAAAGGA
Source organism: Flavobacteriaceae bacterium (assembly GCA_020854235.1). Classification (GTDB taxonomy): domain Bacteria; phylum Bacteroidota; class Bacteroidia; order Flavobacteriales; family Flavobacteriaceae. The sequence goes on along the minus strand of JADZFW010000070.1, from coordinate 3,899 downwards.
GTTGTGGCGACACTGGTAACCAAATGTCCCAATTGGCCTATAAAACTATTTTCCCAAAGATTGGTCAGGAAATCATCGGGGCCATCGTATTCCATGATGGTTGGGGTAATGATGACCGATTGATGATCTTCCAAAGTTCCTTCCCAGAGTACGAAAGGCAACAAATCACCGCTTGGCGAAGCTTGGTTTTTCCAAGGTTCCACATCGGGAATGTTATCACCGGTCTGAATACCTCCCAAATTTCCAATAGCCGATCCAGCCATACTGCGTCTTTCTTCTTTAGCTCTTCCATTGACATCACCCATGGTACGGGTTCGGTTTTTGACTGTTGTTTCCGGTATGGAGAAACCTTGTCGGTTAGTTATTGTGGATGTCGCTGACAAATAAATCTCATCGCGTTTGCCATCGCGTTCCATCACATCATCACTCGTTTCTCTATTGCAAATAAACCCTTTGGCAACTACGCGGTAATAATCGGTTTGGGATTGGAGTACCTCTTGTTTGTTGATTTTATTAGGAATTTGTGCTTGTATGGCTAACGTTGCAAACAGACCTAGAAAAGCGATTTTTTTCATTACCTATGGTTTTAGTATTTTAAAAGTTTGATAGTGTTGAGTATCCGTTTTTTGAACCAGCAATAGGTATTGACCCGATGCCAGTTGAGATACGGTGATTTCTTGAAACTGTGTTTGAGCGGCATTTCCCTCTAGGATGATTTTCCCGTTGAGGTCGTATAAGGTCCAATTCAAATCTATGACATCAGGAACAGAAATGTATAACAGATCCTCCACCGGGTTGGGATAAACTTTTACCTCTGAAAAAGGTAATTCGTCTTCTATACCCAAGGCTGTGAAGAGTTCGGGCGCGATAAAACCTTCGGAAACCCATAAACCCGATTGGGTCTTTTCGGCTGTGACAGTTTCACCTACCGTATCTAGAATGCGTAGACTTCCGGCGACGTGTAAACCGCCCCCGTTGTCGATGCTTTCTTTTAGGAGTTGTTGGGAATGCACCCCTAATGACATTCCCAACAGTACATAGAAAAACCAAAATCTATTCATCTCCTTATTTTTTAAGTTGTTCGACATCTTGAATCAATTGGGTCAGTTTATGCTCCAAATCTTCAATTTTGGCTTGTTGAGCCGCGATTTGTTGTTGATAGGATTCTATTTGGGCTTGTTGTTCTTGAATCGCCTTGGTCAAAAGTGGAATCATCCCGATGTAATTGACTGTTTTGATGGTTTTATCTTCAATCAAGTTGGGTTGGTCACTTGAATCGCCCATATGGTGTAGTTTATTTTCTTGTACCAATTCGGGGAAAACAGTTTCCATTTCTTGTGCAATGAAACCCGTTTGTTTGCCTCGAGGCAATCCATAGTTTTCAGCTTCCGATTTTTTATAGGTATATTCTTTCACTTCCAAGCGTTTGATTTTTTCTAAGGTAGCTGTAGCAGTATGGATATTTTCTTTTAGGGATGCATCGGAGGGATTGGTAAACGTACCAGATACATAGACATTGCCTAGAAAGTAGCCGGCATATCCAGTGGCTTGTGGGATATCAGCATAGATTCCGTAATGCGTACCACCGGTTGTTGCGGGGACGTAAGAAAAACTACCTACTTTATTACCACTTCCGGCTCCTGTCAAATAATTGTAAACGCCAAAGTGATTTCCATTTCCCGGACTACTGATGCCATTACGAGTTGCCATTTGACCTGTATTGCCACTTGAATTAATTTCTTGATACAGTCCAAAAACATCTTGAGATGTACTTCCCCCTAAAACTTCGTTTTTGATCGCCATATGTTGACCTGTCCCAAAATTAATTATTTTGTTGAAAACCCCGATTTGAGTACCATTGCCAACGCCGGATAATACATGCACACTTCCAATATGTTCTGCATTATTATTATTACCAATTGACGAATAAGTTCCGTAAAGAGCGTTATTCCCACCTAAGCCTTCAAATTCATTATAAACTCCGTAGCTTGAATCATTAGAATCACTTCCCATCAAATTGTAATTTCCATAGATTTTTCCTGAACCGTTTCCACTTACGCTATTATAACTTCCGTAACGATTACCATTACCAAAAGCCTCAATTTTATTATAGGTTCCTCTTTTTATACCCTCTCCACCGGTGTAAATATCGTTATAAGTGCCATATTTGTCTCCATTACCACTTCCTGCCAGTTCATTATAGGTGCCCCAATGGACATTGTTATTACTATTGTTAATCGCGGTATAGGTACCTACTTGAGGTCCGATTCCATCTCCTGTCAAATAGTGATAACTACCATAATGTGATCCGCTGCCACTATTGTTTATAAAAGTAGAGACACCATATTGGTTCCCTGATCCTTCTCCACTTAAAGCAGTATGCATTCCATAACGAATACCATTGCCATTGTTATCCATCCAATTTTTAACGCCATATTGAATAGCGGTACTTTCAGTTCCGATTATATTATACACCCCATGTTGATCACCGGTTCCCATTCCCAGGATTTCATTGACGGTTCCCGAATGTAATCCGGAACCATTTCCTTGTACTAAATTGGACGTGCCAAAGTGTATGCCATCACCATCGGCAGTCAACCAATTTAAGACACCACTCATATTACCCGGTGAGGTTCCAATAAATTCGTTTTTCACCCCACAATGCAATCCATTTCCACTTCCGCTAAAAGTATTGTATTGTCCTATTTGAGCTCCATCACCTACGGTAGCTATTTGGTTGAATTGAGCAGTTTTATCAGCATTTGTAGTTCCACCAAAATAAGAGCCGTAACCGATATCGGAGATGTTTGCAGTCGAGGAAGACTCATAAATGTATCCGGTTTTGGTATATGTAGCATCATTGTTTGTGTTTCTCACCGAAATGCCGTAGCTATCGGTTTCATCGTTGGAGTTTTGGGCAAAATTGACAGTCAATTTCGTAAAGGGGTTGGGTAAGTCAACGCCCAAAACCATTGCGCCTTCGTGAACGATGTCTTCCGTAGTATGTTGGGCAACATCCGTAGTCGTATTGACATAAAACAAATCGGGTTTGTTGGTCAGGTTTTGATAGTCGGCTGTGACGGCTGCGTTGGCTAAAGATGCGTATTTGGCGTAGGGAACGTATTGAAAAGGTTTGGTTCCCATATCGGTAAATCCGCTACCGGTATTGTATTCCGTTTTGAGTGAAAATGGGACATTATTCCAAGAGAGGTTGTTCCAATCGGTAGGATTGGCAGATCCCATTTCTAGGACAATGATGCCGTGTGTATCGGTTGTCGTGTTGTGGGTTTCGGTAAAAACCGGGTTGGCACCATCGTAAATGGTAAATCGTACACTTACCGATTGGTTGGTTAAAACTGTACCGGAAGCATTGGCAACAACCGCTTTGTAATTGGTGTAGTTGTTTTGGGCTTGGAGCACAATGCCCACGAAGACGAGTATGAGTAGGATTAGAAATTTTTTCATGGTGTTTGGAAATTTGAAAATTTGAAAATTAGATGTTTATATGATTTTTATAGTACATGTAATTATCCATTCATTATAATAAATTAGTATGTTGACTATTGATTAATTGTTTTCGATAGCTACTTCCAGGTTTTCAAAAGTGACTTGGATTTTGATGTTGGGGCAAGTTTTACACAGAAAAGCTTTGGCATCGGAAGAACAAGCGCCTGAAATTTTTGCTTTATTGGATTCCAATTGATAGGTGTCTACAGAAGCAGCGGCTAGTAAATCAGACTTAAAAGGTTTGGAATACGCTGTTTCCGTCCCGAATAGATCACTGTTGAATGCCACATCGATGTCGGTTTTTGCAAAAGATTTGGGTTCTTGAGGTGCGTGAAATAAGGATATTTGCAGCACTTCTTCGGGTGTGTTTTTGAGATTTTTGTTGGCTTTTG
>JADZFW010000069.1 GCA_020854235.1 Flavobacteriaceae bacterium | reverse complement strand
TATTAAGTTATTAAGTTATTAAGTTATTAAGTTATTAAGTTATTAAGTTATTAAGTTATTAAGTTATTAAGTTATTAAGTTATTAAGTTATTAAGTTATTAAGTTATTAAGTTATTAAGTTATTGATACCGATAGCTATCGGGAGGAATTTGTTATATTGTATCTCAATCCAATATAAATCATGCTTCCATCAATCGGTGCGTATATCAAACTTCCATCAAAATAGGAACTAAATGGAGAATCATGTGCTAAAATAGGATGATGTTGGGTAGTATTTAATAAATTCTCGCCACCAATATAAGTTGAAAAATGTTTTGAAAAATTTCTATTGATTTGTGCATTCATTAAAAAATACCCATTCGAAAAAGTTGGTAATTGAAAGTTTGTTGGATTCAATGAAGTGTCTGGAATACGCATCTTCCCCACATGATTGAGAGTAGCATCAAAATGCCATTGCGCATTATGTTCTGTTAAAGTAGTTTTATAAGCTAAATTTAAAAAATATCTTTGTTGTGCTTGCAGTGGTTTTTGCAGATAACCACTCAGATAATCGGTTTTTTGAAATGTATTTTTAAATGCCATTCTTATTTCAAGACCTTTTACAATTTCTTGATTTAAACTAACTTGAAAACTATGCGCTAGTGACTTTCCTTCCAAATTATAAATAGAAACCTTTCTGGCATTTTCATAATCTACTACTACTTGATTGTTAAAGCTAGTGAAATAATACTCAGTGGTTAAACTTCCATTTTGATTTCCTATGCGAAAAGTTTGAAGTAAATTGATTCCTGTGTTCCATGCTATTTCAGGTTTCAAACCATAAGAGCCATCTCCTGAATTTAGGATTTCAACAGTTCTATTGGTGATGAATATCTGTGGATTTTCAACCCAAATATTAGCTGTACGCAAACCTCTTCCTATCGAAGCCCTCAGGGTTGTTTTGTCAAAAACTTGATACCTTAAGTGTAATCTTGGGGAAATAAAAAATCCCCATGTATTGAGATAGTCACCTCTTAAACCACTATTTATACTCAGTTTTCCTCCATTGTCGTAATTGTATTCAAAAAAACCACCTACACTTTGATCCGTGCGTGAATAATCGGTTGTATTCAGATATTCATTGTAAAAATCACGGGTAAAACTCAATCCTGTTTTAAATTTGTGATTTGTATTGGTCAAAATGGATTGGTAAATATAATTGAAATACAAGCTATTTTGCTTAATTTTATAAGTATTCAAACCAAAATAGGAATCTTGATTGTGGTATGAATAATTGGCCTGAAATCCCATGCTTTTATAAGGTAAATCAGGAAAAACTTTGCCAATCTTGAAATAAGTATCCATTTTTTCAATATCGGTTTCACTGCCCCAATATATTGAGGTGAGTGCATGTTGGTCGGGATTAAAATCCATTTGTCCGGCTTGTCGTTCGTCTTTTAAATATCTTAAAATCAAACTGGAGTGCCAATTGTGATGTGTATCATCATAATTCCATCGGTTCATGACATTGATTTGTTGCCCAATAGGTGTATCTAGAAAACCATCTTCATTGTGATCATTTTTAATTTGCAAACGATTACCATGCAAATAAATTCCGGTAGAGAGGTGTTCTCCTATCAAATGACTATAATCTGCATTGATTTCCATTCTTCCATTTTGTGAAGCATATAAATTTAAAAATGCTCCTTCTGAGGTTTCAGGTTTTTTAAGTTCAAAATTAACTTGTCCTGATATGCTCTCATAACCATTGAGAACTGATCCGGCTCCTTTGGAAATTTGAATACTTTCAACCCATGTTCCGGGAATAAATCCAAATCCATACAACTGATTGGCGCCTCTGATTCCCGGAATATTTTCCTGATTGAATTGAAGATAGGGACTACTTAAACCCAACATTTGGATTTGTTTGATTCCCGTAACTGCATCTGTAAAAGTCACATCAATACTAGGATTGGTTTCAAAACTTTCAGATAAATTACAACAAGCAGCCTTAAGTAATTCCCCTTTATTCAACACTTCCGATAGGTTAACTCCGGCGTGACTAACCTGAAAATCTTTCTTTTTTTGAACCAGAGTTACTTCACTTAGTGTATTGTCCAAAGTAAGTGTATGATCTATGTAGGTGATTTTAGATAGCTGAATGGTGTCAGTTTTAAATCCCAAGTGACTGATGATTAATGCCTCATGATCGCTTGAATATTTTATTTCAAACTCCCCGTTGACATCTGTTTGTGTATATATTTTGGTATCCATCCATCGGACGTCTACCCATTGAATTGGAATTTTTACATTTCCTTCCAAAACACTTATTTTGCCTTGAAGGGTAGTTTGACCCCATAGGAAATAAGGGAATATTATTGTTCCCCAAATTAAAAATTTAGACATATAAAATTTGTTAAATTGATTAAAAACTTTTTAGGTTAGTTTGAAAATCAATCCGAATCAAATTCTAAAAACGCTGTATAAAATGGAAAATGAAAAAGTGAGTTTGGGTGGTAAATATTGGTTTGGAATCAGTTCCGACTTCAAACTGCTCCAGTATTGAAGCATCGGTTCAATACCCAAGTTATATAGATATAAAACAGAAGTTGAATTTGTTTTCTGAGGAATTACAGGCTCTGTTTTTGTAAATTGAATGAAAGTTTGGGTAATGTCACAACAATCCGATTCACAATGGGATAATTGATTACAATCTAAATCATTTTCTGAATAATTGTCATTTGAACTACAACAAGAATGACTTTCGGATGGAATTTCAACAGCTTGTTGGTGGGAAATTGAACAACATGAGGTGTGCGGTTGGAGTTCAACATAATCGTTATTGCTTTGACAAATGTGATTTTCTAGCGAGATTGAAACACCCGAAAATAAAATCAAAATCGATACTACGATTGCAAGAAAGGTTTGTATGATTGATTTTAAAGTTGACATTTTGGCAAGTTTGATTTGCTTTTAATCAGACAAAAGTAACATTTATTACCAATTACCAATCCAAAGAATTTATAAAATTAAATTTTGGATTTTGAAATTTTATTTTGATAATGAAATGCCGGAAGCAATAAAAATAAAAACAACGGTTGGATTAAAAAACGACGTACATAAAAAATACCCAAATTCTGATTTTGTAATTGGGTATTTAAAAGGATTACTAAAACAAACAAGAGTACCAATAAAGCAATTGTATAAAATTGTACACTGAATATTATATAACCTTTGTTTTGAAAAGCTATCCAAATCACGCCAAGCGAAATCAACGTATTGATGCTATACCTCAATATGATGTTTATGTACAACTTGAAAGTGTTCATTTGTGGTAAGTCAACATGCAAATAATCTTGCTCAAAATACAATCTCAAGGGATCGTAAAACCAGTGTTCTACAATTCTTACACCGACCAGCAAACCGAGTAGTACGATAATCAATATGAGTTTGAATACGCTAGATGTGAATAAGGTATTTTGCATCATTTCAATTTTTTACGTTCCAATCTTCTAACCCATACCATCCACAATAAAAAGGTAAATCCATAAATGATTCCCGGGAAAATAATTTTATGTAAAAAATCAGTGTGTTGCGGATAGTGATATGTAGCATAAGTTAATACAAAAATTCTGAGGATATTGATCAAGTATATTGAAATACTTCCTATAAGTCCAAAAATTAAAGTTTCTTTCCATTTCCCTGAAAAGGCAATGATAAACGCCCAAAATAAAATTAAAACACTCATGGCATTACAACCTTCTACAACACGTGCAACATATTTCCCATTCAATATGACTTTCATGGAAGGTTCGTCAAGGTTCGGCTCTGTCTGAATGGAATATCCCAAAAAACTTCCCAAATCAATGGTTTGATAAGCAACTTGTTTGGTGATAAAATCAGGTTGGTTTGGGAAAGATTGTTTGTTGTGAGATAAATACCATTGGTATAAACCACCCAAAATGAGATAGGTTGCAAAAAATTTAACCAAAAATAAAATAACAGCCTTGTTTTTCAAATTTTAATGATTTGAATGACAAAAGTAGGGATTTTTTGGTTTGAAGTTTTTAATTATTGATGTTTGAATATTATTTGGAATATTAATATTTCAAATCAATGTACAAGTGAATACTAATTTTGAATGAATCTGAGAATGAAAAAGAGCAAAAAAAAAAGCATCCACCCCGAAAGGTGAGAAGCTTTTCATTGGTATTTAAACCTGAATACTTCGATTAAAAAGTATTCTTTCGACACGAGGCAAATGTACGAAATAATCACATGAAACCAAATGTTATAAAAAAATTCTTAAAACCGTATAAAAAAATCAAATCAATCAACATTATTTGTAATTTGGCTTTTTCAAATCAATAATTCAGTCTAAAACGAAATTAATACTATTGTATCATGCCTAAATTTTTTAAATTTACTTTCCTGCTCATAGGAATCTTATCTTTCCAAAATGTTCAAGCACAATACTTCGGTCAAAATAAAGTCAAGTATAAGAAGTTTAATTTTAAGGTTGTGGAATCTCAAAATTTTGAAACTTACCACTATTTGGAAAATGATTCGCTCATCATTGGTTTTATGAAAGATGCTGAAAAATGGAAAAAGCGTCATAGTTATATTTTCAAAGATTCATTTGATTACAGAATACCGGTTATTTTATATAGTAATCACGCCGATTTCCAGCAAACATCAGTGGTAAGCGGTTTAATCGGAACCAGTACCGGTGGTGTTACTGAAGGTTTGAAAAACAGAGTTACCATGCCACTGACGCCTTCATTTGCGCAAACCGATCACGTATTGGGTCACGAATTGGTGCATGCGCATCAGTACAATATGATTAAATCCAATGATTCTCTTTCTTTTAACAACTTGTCAAATATTCCACTGTGGATGACTGAAGGTCTGGCAGAATACCTCTCTATAGGCAACACCGATGAACATACAGCCATGTGGATGCGTGATGCCGTGGCTCATGATTATTTTCCTGGAATCAAGGATTTGTATGAAGCGCGCTATTTTCCGTATCGCTTTGGACATGCATTTTGGGCTTTTACCGCAGGAACATTTGGAGATGATGAAATAGAAAGTATTTACTATGAAACGGCTCGTTTTGGAGTCAAAGATGCTTTTTTACACAAATTTGGTATGCCAATCGATTCTTTTTCTACCAAATGGAAGACAACCACCGAAAATTTCTACAAACCCTTGATCAAAGATAGAAAGTTGGAGGGTTTGGGTACCAAACTCATAGATGATAAAAATGGTGGCAGACTCAATATTTCGCCTGCTGTTAGTCCCGATGGACAATTCTTTATTTTCTTTTCTGAAAAAAATCTCTTCTCAATCGATTTGTTTTTAGGGAATGCCAAAACCGGTAAAATCATTCGAAAACTTTCAACCAAAACCAAAGATTCACATACCGACGATATTGACGGATTTGAATCGGCGGGAGCTTGGTCTTCTGATAGTAAACGATATGCCTTTATTTCGTATAGTCAAGGTAGAAAGAAAATAGCCATTGCCGATGTATTGGACAATGAAGTCGTCGATGAGTTTTTTGTAAAAGACGTACCATCTTTTGATAATTTGGATTGGTCTCCCGATGGAAATTTAATTCTCATGACCGGTTTGGTCAATGGACAAAGTGATTTGTACACCATTGATTTGAAATCCAAAAAAGTAGAACAAATCACCAAAGATTATTTTGCACAAATCCAAGCACGTTGGTCTCCTGATGGCAGTAAGATTGTTTTTGTGTCTGATAATTTTAGTGCAGATTCCAATCATCCGAGTCAACATATGTCTATTTTACTCATGGATGTACAAACCAAACAAATAGAAAAATTGCCCTTATTTGCAGATTCCAACAATTTGAATCCGGTGTTTGCTCCCGATGCCAAAAGTATTTATTTCCTATCCGATCGAAATGGTTTTAGAGACATCTATCAATTTGATTTTGAAACAGGAAAAATATGGGAATTGACCCGTTTTGTTACAGGCGTTAGCGGAATAACGCATTATGCGCCGGCTCTATCTGTATCCAATGAAAATGATATTTTATACAGTTTGTACAACAATTCCAACTACAATATTTACCGTGTCAATCGCAGCGAACTAGTCGATGTCCAAGAGGTTTCTTTATTAGATGTAGATCATAGCCCTGCCAAATTACCTTCGATGAATTTGTATGAAAGTTTTGTGGATGTGAATTTAAATAATGAAAGTATCGTAAAAGAAGCCACTAAAATGACTCAGGAACCATACAAACCCAAATTCAAGTTGGATTATATAAGTAGTGGAGGTTTGGGCGTTTCATCGGGTAGATATGGTACCGGAATGTCGGGTGGTGTCAATATGCTATTTGGAGACATGCTCAATGACAATCAATTGTATGTAGGTGTGGTTCTCAATGGCGAACTTCAGGATTTTGGTGGGCAAGTAGCTTATCTCAATAGTAAATCCCGCTATGGATGGGGTGGAGGCATGAGTCATATTCCGTACCGATACTTTAATTACGGATTGGCCTATGAGGATATAACTTATAATGGTTCTCCAATGACTAGTTTGGTTGAAACCTATTATATATATCGCATGTTTCAAGAACAAGCCAGCTTTTTTACTTATTATCCATTTTCCAAAATAACCCGCTTGGAAGCCTCTACTTCATCCAGTTATTATCATTTCAGATTGGATAAGTATAAATATTATTACGATGAAACCGGTTATTATTACCTGGGTTTTGATGATGAAAGAAATTTGGATGCCGGTGATCCTTTCTTTATTCAAGACATCAATTTGGCATATGTAGGTGATGATTCTAGTTTTGGAATGGCAGCTCCGATGAAAGGCTATAGATATAGATTGGAAGCTCAGCAATCCGTAGGCGACATCAACATGACTGCTTTGTTGGCCGATGTGAGAAAATATTTTTACGCGAAACCGGTAGGATTTGCCTTTAGAGGTTTGTCCTATAATCGAATAGGTAGTGGAGCCAAAAGTGAGATATTACCACCTTTGTATTTGGGATATGAAACTATCGTAAGAGGTTATACCTATGATGCTTTTGATAAAGCTTCTTCAGTAGACGGAGATGCATTGAATCCAAATGATTTATTGGGAAGTAAAATGTTGGTCAGTAGTTTTGAGGTGAGATTCCCATTTACAGGACCCGAACGTTTGGCAGCCATCAAATCGGGAGTAATATTCTCTGATTTAAATTTATTTTTCGATGCCGGAGTAGCTTGGGGTTATTATTATGATTATGATGCCTATTACAATCAAGTTTTGATGAATAGAGATTTAAGCGATTCAAAAATCATTACGAGTGCGGGTATTTCTGCCAGAATTAATCTATTCGGACAATTGATTATCGAACCTTATTATGCATTCCCATTGCAATTGGCTGGTAATGGTAAAGGCGTATTCGGGTTGAATTTCACGCCGGGTTGGTAGTCATCTGCTTACAATATAGTTGAATCGGGAAGTGCGTTTTGCATTTTCCGATTTTGTTTTATATGGAATTTGTGTACAAGGCTTTAGCATTGTATATTTGCGGCTTTGGAAATTAGTTGTTAGTAAGAAATTAGCAGTAAGCAGATGGTAATAGTAGCATAATTTTAAGAGTATATCGCATTATAAAATCAGCATATAAAATATAAACAAGTGACAGAACAGGAAATCATCAGACGTCAATCGTTACAGGAATTGAGAAATTTGGGAATTGACCCTTATCCGGCAGCTGCCTATCCAACAGATGCAACCGTATTGAATATCATCAACCAATTTGATGCTTATGAAGGCAAACAGGTGTGTATTGCCGGTAGAATCATGAGTCGTCGAATCATGGGAAATGCTTCTTTTGCAGAGTTGAAAGATGCTTCGGGAAGAATGCAAATCTATATCAATCGCGATGTAGTGTGTCCCGGTGATGATAAAACCATGTACAATACAGTATTCAAAAAACTATTGGACATCGGCGATATCATCGGAGTAAAGGGTGAAGTTCACAAAACTAAAATGGGTGAAATCTCTGTTTTTATTCATGAGTTTACGGTTTTGACCAAATCATTACGTCCGCTACCTGTTGTCAAAGTGGATGCTGATGGCAAAGTACACGATGCTTTTAGTGACGCCGAACAAAGATACCGTCAACGTTACGTGGATTTGATTGTCAATGATGAGGTCAAAGAAACGTTTATCAAACGCACCAAGATTACGACTGCTATGCGTAATTTTTTCAACAATCGTGGGTATTTGGAAGTGGAAACGCCTATCTTACAACCGATTCCCGGTGGAGCCGCAGCGCGTCCTTTTTTGACGCATCACAATGCATTGGATATGCCTTTGTATTTGAGAATTGCCAATGAATTGTATTTAAAAAGACTGATTGTAGGCGGATTTGATGCCGTTTATGAATTTGCCAAAGACTTCCGCAACGAAGGTATGGACAGAACACACAATCCGGAGTTTACCGTGATGGAACTCTATGTGGCTTACAAAGATTATCACTGGATGATGCAGATGACCGAAGAATTACTGGAAACCGTTGCGATTGAATCCAATGGAACTACCGAAGTCACGATAGGTGAAAATCAAGTGAGTTTCAAAGCACCTTATCCTCGCGTACCTATCTTGGAAGCGATTAAAATTCACACCGGAACCGATGTTGCCGGTATGAATGAAGTCCAATTGAAGGAAGTTTGCCGCCAACAAGATGTGCCCTATGAGGAATCCTATGGCGTGGGCAAACTCATCGATGCTTTGTTTGGAGAAAAATGCGAACACCATTACATACAACCTACTTTTATCACGGATTATCCCAAAGAGATGAGTCCGTTGACCAAAGAACACCGTACCAATAAAGCCCTGACAGAACGTTTTGAATTGATGGTCAATGGTAAAGAATTGGCCAATGCCTATTCTGAGCTCAATGATCCTATCGATCAACGCGAACGATTTGAAGACCAATTGTTGTTGTCGGAAAAGGGAGATGACGAAGCCATGTTTATCGACCAAGATTTCTTACGCGCTTTGGAATACGGGATGCCACCTACCTCGGGTATTGGTATCGGCATAGACCGATTGGTGATGTTTATGACCAACAATGCGTCCATTCAGGAAGTATTGTTTTTCCCTCAAATGAAACCTGAGAAAAAAGCAATAGCCTTGACCGAAGAAGAAAAATTGGTATTGCAAATAATAAAAGAAAACCATCCGACACTATTGGCAGATGTCAAAGTACAATCGGAATTGAGCGGCAAAAAATGGGATGCTGCCATCAAAGGTTTGACCGGTAAAAAATTAGCTCAAGTCTTTAAAGACGGTGAAAACCTGATGGTACAGCCGGAAGAATAATATTATTAGTGGTAACCCGAGTCTTGTGGTGCTCCGACTCTAAGTCGGGGTACCACTAATAAATTTGACCGGATTTCATAGGATCTTTCATGTCAATCCAAAATACATGTATGGGTTCGGTTTTTTCTACCTGACCGTTACCGTTTATATCTTTTCGGGCGAATACGTGCAAATAATCATTGGCATCGTCATAATCACCTCTGTATATGGAATAATCAGCAGGTAATAAAGCTTTTTTATTGCCGGCTGTTGCGTCAAAATAAAACAACCTTCTCAGGTCTTTCGGGTTGATCATACCATCTTTATTGGTGTCTTCATCAAATGCAGATATCAGGTAGTAGTTTCTCGAGACAGGCTTATGATTTAGGGTGTCGTTGGAATATGCAGGATAGTATAAAGTACGAATCAAGACTGGTTTTTCAAAAAAGTTTTTTCTAGTTTGTGAAGTCAAATCGAAATGTGAAACATTAACCATGTTGAAACCATAACCAGCTTCAAAACCCGGAATGATATGACCGTTCCACACATTGGCTCGAGGTACTTTGGGTTTATCGTTCTCCTCATTATAATAGGGGTCATAACCTTCGGAATAGGTATAGAGCGAACCGATGTAACGTTCTTGCGTTTTAGGGTCTACATTGACTTTAAATAATGGAGTCAATCTCAGATTGATTTGTTTGGTTTGCAATACCTCCGTAGGTTGGGTTTCAAATCGAATGGAATCTTTGTTGATGCCTATTTCCTCATCCGCTTCTCCTTGTTCGATGGTGCTGGAAACTTCAAACCCTTTGGAGTATTGTTTTTTTTCTTTACAGTTTGAGAAAAATATTGAAAGTACACTTAGAAGTAGAATTGTTTTTTTCATGTGTTGTTTAGTTATTGATTGAAGTGTTGAGTTGATAGTAGTTTATTTAGTTCCGATTCTCGATAACTATCGGGACTTGACATGATGAGTTAATGAGGATACTGATATGACTACTAACAAGTCTCAAATTTAATAAAAAATGCTACATCAACAAAAATTTATTAGGTCTATAGACGTGTCCCGATTCAAATTTGGGATGCAACTATGAGAAATATAGGCAATGGATAATCCTTTTCAATATCACTATTAATAAAAATGATTGACATTTATCAGGTTTCGTGGATTATGTTGTACATTTGGAAAATAGGTTTAAAAGGGTATTACCCTACACTTTAAATTTTAAAATTGATTCATTATAAACTTTAAAACCAT
>JADZFW010000068.1 GCA_020854235.1 Flavobacteriaceae bacterium | reverse complement strand
TTCTATTATTACAAACTCCAAAAAATCAAATCGGAAGAAAAACTCAAAGCTCGCTTTACTCAAGACTTGGCTCAAATTGAAATGAAAGCCCTGCGCGCTCAAATGAACCCGCATTTCATTTTCAATTCGCTCAACAGCATTCAAAAGTTCATCTTGAAAAACGACACGTTTGCAGCTTCGCAATACTTGACCAAATTCTCCAAATTGATTCGCTTGATCTTGGACCATTCCAACCAACATTACATCCAATTGAGCCAAGAAATCGAACAATTGAAACTCTATACCGAAATCGAAGCACTACGGTTTGACCAACAGTTTGATTACACCTTTGAAATTGATCCAAACCTCAAATCCGAGTGGCTCTACATCCCTTCAATGATCATCCAACCCTATATAGAAAATGCCATTTGGCACGGACTATTACACAAAGAAGATCGGGGAACCTTGAAAATTACTTTTGAGAATTGTCGCGAAAATTGTATCCGAGTCAGCATTGAAGATAATGGTATTGGACGAGAAAAAGCCCAACAATTGAAAAGCAAACAGGTATTGAAAAAGAAGAGTTACGGCATGGAAATCACCCACAACCGAATTGAAATCCTCAATAAAATAGAAAACGAAAACACGGTTTGTCACGTACTGGATTTAAAAGACGAAAAGGGCAATCCGTTGGGAACCCGTGTAGAATTGACCATTCCATTAAAAAAATCGTATCATGATTAGAGCAGTTATCATTGATGATGAAAGAAATGCACTCGAAGTATTGCAACTCCAATTGCAACAATACTGTAAAGAAGTCGAAATCCTAGCCATATGCCAAGGCGGAAAAGCCGGTATTGAAGCCATTCAAAACCTAAAACCCGATGTGGTTTTCCTCGATATTGAAATGCCACATATCAATGGATTTGAAGTATTGCATCAAACCCAAAACCAAGATTATAAAGTCATCTTTACAACCGCTTATGACCAGTTTGCAGTCAAAGCTTTTAAGTTTTCAGCCATAGATTATTTATTGAAACCCATCGACATCCTCGATTTGCAACAAGCAGTCGAAAAAGCCAAAAAGGAAACCGAAAATTACTCCTTGGCAGAAAAATTTCAGAGTTTGCTACGGCAACTCCAACCTCAAGTAAAACCGACTCAAAAAATTGCCCTTCCCGATGGAAACATGCTCAAATTTTACGACCGTGACGAAATTTTGCGCATAGAAAGTGACAGCAATTATTCGCACGTTTTTTTAACCAATGGCAAAAAAATTACACTGAGTAAAACCCTCAAAGACGTGGAAGAAAGCATCAAAGGCGAACCCTTTTGCCGAATTCATCAGTCGCATATAATCAACATCAATTTTATTGACAAAGTAGATAAAGGTGAAAATGCCTACGTCGTCATGAAAGACGGCACCAGCATCACCATCAGCCGAAGTAGAAAAGACCAATTTCTGGATTTATTTAGAAAAATCTAGTCCGGGTACGACTCCAAGTCGGGGTACGACTCCAAGTCGTGCCCCGACTATGGGTTAAAACAAGATAAAACTCCAAGTCGTGCCCCGAATATGGTTTTAAAATATACCCCGTTATACCTCCGAAAAGTAAAAGACCCATTCCACATCTCCCTCGATTTCCCATCAACACTTCAGAATATTTAAAATACTTACTATTAAGAAATTCTCTAGGATGCAATAAAATTCCACTCTAGAAATCATTCAGTACATTTTTGGTTAGTAACATCCCTATACATTAGCTCATAAATCGAATGTTCCAAGCTTAATAGCGACAATTTGTTCCAAAACATAAACACTTTGTTCCAAAACATGAACAATTTGTTTCGAAATATAAACTTTCTGTTCCAAACAATAAACTTTCTGTTCCAAACAATGAACACTTTGTTCCAAACAATGAACACTTTGTTCCAAACAATGAATACTTTGTTCCATATAATGAACACTTTGTTCCAAACAATGAACACTTTGTTCCAAACAATGAATACTTTGTTCCAAAACATGAATACTTTGTTCCATATAATGAACACTTTGTTCCAAACAATGAACACTTTGTTCCAAAACATGAACATTCTGTTCCAAAAGATGAACACTTTGTTCCAAAATATGAACACTTTGTTCCAAATCATGAACACTTTGTTCCAAAATAGCAGTATGTACGACCCAAATAGGCGCTTGCAAACTCAACACTGTCTGAATTAAAAAAACAATCTATTGGGTTGCGTTTGGAGACCGTTTGTAAGGTAAAAGAAGTTGCATGTGGTCAAATGTATGGGTTGAGATGATACAAAAACAAACTCAATAGCAAATTGAATAGAATTTAGTTTGAAATTAATTTTTTATCTTTATATTTGACTATTGACTATGTCCTTAATTAAAAAAACTATATAAATATGCTAGTGTACTATTTCAAACTGATGTTGAAAACCCGAAGAATTGATAATCCTACTTCCCAATTCATAAAATGGGGCATTACTCGAAACGCGGTAAACAAAATGTTCAGAAACAACGTGTCCCACTTACGCCTATCCGACATCGAGATTCTATGTAAAAAACTCCATTGTACCCCAAACGATCTCCTTCGTTACATCCCCGACTCCAAACCAAACCCTTTAAACCCCATCCCTCTCGATGCCTTAATCCGTCACGAAGAAGAAGCCAATATCCAAGAACAACTCTCCGAATTAGACATCGATCAACTCAAAAAAGTGTCAGCCATGATTAACAAACTCAAAGAAGAGGATTTATAAAAAAACTTGACAAGATAATATCCCATAGTCGGGGTACGACTCCAAGTCGTGCCCCGACTAATGTTTAATACGAGATAAAACGCCAAGTCGTGCCCCGACTATGGGTTAAAACAAGATAAAACTCCAAGTCGTGCCCCGACTATGGGTTAAAACAAGTTAAAACTCCAAGTCGTGCCCCGACTATAGTTTAAAACATAAACTCAATGAAGAGGATTTATAAAAAAACTTGACTTGATAACATACCTTTCTGATTCTAAATAAAAATTAATGAAATTGAAAATTAAATTGTTTCTTACTGTCTTTATAGCATTCTTACTAGTTCAATGTATTCACAATTCAAATAATGAATTAAAGGAAGATGTAAGTATAAAGAAACCAAGTGTCTTTTATTATCAAATATCAGATGACCATGGTATAATCATTTATGAAAAAAGAAGCTATACAAGAGTAAAGGATTGGCAATATGAATTAACGAAGTCATACGCGGTCAATAGTAAAAAAACCATACAAGAAAAGACAACCTATAGAATAACAGATTCATTAATCTATCTCAACTTTAATAAAAAAGAACAAAAGTTCTTAAGTCTTGATTCCATTCACCCTTGTATTCAATATCAAAATAAGTTATCGGTTAAAGTTCAAAATTGTTTGAAAAAGCGGTCCAATAAAGCAAGCAATAGCGATTGTATACTTTTTAATGAATCATGGGAAGTGATGGACGGTGCCAATATTGATTTCTGTTACGATAACAGTTTCAGATTACTCAATGCAAAATCTAGATATTCTTCATGGCAAATTGAAAGAATTGATAAAAGCCTTATCCCAAAAGAAATTTTAAACTACTTGAAATAATAGTTTTAAACATTAGTCGGGGTACGACTCCAAGTCGTGCCCCGACTAATGTTTAATACGAGATAAAACGCCAAGTCGGGGTACGACTCCAAGTCGTGCCCCGACAATATATAATACCCCCAAAATCAAATACTCACCAAATCCGCCAAATACTAAAAACCACACTCAAGTGGTTTTTTTTATGCCTTTTTTTGAGTGTTCAATCTAAACTACTAACTGAAATGACACCAAAAAAATGTAATGTTTTGATCCAAGGCTTCCAGCCTTTAAAGGCTGGAAGCCTTAGTTGTTATTTCGCTCAAATACAACATAAAAATAACTAACGATTCCCATAATCCACAATAAAAACAATTCCAAATGAAAACAAAACTATTCCTAATCGCTCTTGCTTTCCCGTTGATTTTCACGACTTCTTGCGGCTCCGACACCCCTAAAGAAGCCTCTGACACTACCGCTTCCCAAGAAAAAACTTCCGAAAACGGCAACTTCGAACTCACCCTGTCCAATATGTTTTACATGACCGGCGCCGAGTTGGATGACTTGTATATCAATGCAACCTTAAATACTGGTTCGCTGCAAGAAAATACCGAAATCGAATTGGTTCAAAAAGCCAATCCCGACCAACGCATCTCTGCCAACATCTACCGCATCGACGATACCAATTTCCAAAGAAAAAAATCAGCAACTGCCGGTGAAGATGTCATCCTCTATCTCAAAGTTAAAAATGACAAAGGCTTCCCATTGAGCAATACTGGTGAATTGTATGCTTTGGTTCCCAAAGGTCAAACCGTTCAATCCACAGCAACAGATGCTACCGGCAAAGCCACCATTCTCATCGATGGCAAAGAATGGAAATACGACTACTACCATATATACCATTATACCAAAGATTACGGCATTACCAAAAATCCCGCAAACTATCTTATCACGTTTACAAAAGCCAACAAAAATCTCAAAAACACACCCGAAGAAGTGCTGCAAATATCCTTATTTCACGCACCTCAAGAACCCAAATCTTTTGCAAAAACCGACATCGATGTGGCATTCAACAGTGATCTATT
>JADZFW010000067.1 GCA_020854235.1 Flavobacteriaceae bacterium | reverse complement strand
GTTATTAAGTTATTAAGTTATTAAGTTATTAAGTTATTAAGTTATTAAGTTATTAAGTTATTAAGTTATTAAGTTATTAAGTTATTAAGTTATTAAGTTATTAAGTTATTGAGTTATTGAGTTATTGGGTTATTGATTTATTGAGTTATTGTAGAGACAAATGCTGTTTGGTCAGTTTTTCATGTTTTTTCTATAATTAATCATTAATTTACTTTTTAGTATTGAGATATTTGATATAACCATTCAAAAGCAACAGTGTTTTATTGTATATTTTTCGAACTTCAAGTAGTTCATCTTGTGAAATATAGGACTCATCAAATGCGATTATACAATGATCTAGCGTTTCGGTTAATGACCCTCTGGCTATCCTGCAAAATTGAATATTTTCCTGATAGTGAAATCTTCCAAAACCCTCTGAAATATTATTTCCTATAGATCGAGACGACCTACTGAGTTGTAAGGTAAGATCAAACTTTTCATTTTCAGGAAATTTAGAAAGTATATTAATTTTTACATGAATGCGAAGTTTCCTTGCCTCTTTCCAGCATTCTAAATCTTCAAAAGTTTTAAAATTTTCCATAGCTATTTTCAATTTGATTTCACAAAAAACCAATTGTATTTAAAACAAATTCCAAAAAATAAATAATTACAAGCAACTTATTATTCAGTTGTAAATATAGCAAATGATTTACATCTTAAGTTAAGATAGCAAAGATATTCAAAAAAAAATCTCATATCATCTTTCCCTATAACCAAATTCGATCCCAACAGCAAAAGCGATTAAATCCCAATTATTCAATCCTACTCAACTACCATCACCCAATCACCAATAACTCAATAACCCAATAACTTAATAACTCCTCAAACAACTACTACTTTCTCCCAAAATCCCTAACCAAAAACTCCGCAATCTGCACCGCATTCGTAGCTGCTCCTTTTCTCAGATTGTCTGAAACAATCCATAGATTCAAAGATTTGGGTTGGGAGAAATCTCGACGGATTCTTCCTACAAAAACTTCGTCTTTTCCTTTGGCTGTCAAGGGCATAGGATATTCATTTTGAGCCGGATTGTCGAGGACTGTTACACCCGGCATTTCTTTCAAAAGGGTGATGACATCCGCTATTTCAAATTCGTTTTCAAATTCGACATTTACCGCTTCCGAATGTCCGCCATAAGTAGGAATTCGCACGACAGTTGCCGTTACTTGGATACTATCGGCTCCCAATATTTTTCGGGTTTCATTGAGTAATTTAGTCTCTTCGGTGGTATAACCGTTGTCCTCAAAACTACCTCCATGAGGAAAACAGTTTAAGTCGATAGGATGCGGATAGGCTTTGACTCCTTCGATCCCTTTTCTTTCATTTTCAAGTTGCTCTACTGCTTTGACTCCAGTCCCGGTAACCGATTGATAGGTTGAAACTACCACGCGTTTGATGGTGTATTTTTGATGCAAAGGATGTAATGCCATCACCATTTGAATGGTCGAACAATTGGGATTGGCAATGATTTTATCCTGTGCGGTGATTTGGGTAGCGTTGATTTCGGGAACTACCAATTTTTTGGTAACATCCATACGCCAAGCCGATGAATTGTCAATAACTACTGTTCCAACTTCGGCAAATTTAGGAGCCCATTCCAATGAAGTGCTTCCACCAGCCGAAAAAATGGCAATATCCGGTTGGGCTTGTACAGCATCCTCCATACTCACAATGGTATATTCCTTCCCTTGAAAAGTCATTTTCTTCCCAACAGATTTGGCAGAAGCAACCAATAACAATTCGGTAAATGGGAATTTTCTTTCAGCTAATACTTGTAACATAACTGTGCCTACAAGTCCGGTGGCTCCTACAACTGCTAATTTCATGATGTGTACGGTTAAGGGTTTTTAAATGTCTAAAATAACTTGGTTGCGAATCAAATCTTCAAAGGTTTCTCGTTCCCGAATCAGAAATGCCTTTCCATCTTTTACCAACACTTCTGCCGGACGGTAACGGGAATTGTAATTGGAAGCCATAGTATAACTGTAAGCTCCGGCATTGTTGAAACACAAAATATCATTCTCTCTGATTTCATTGATTTTGCGGTTGCTGGCAAAGGTATCGGTTTCGCAAATATACCCCACAACACTGTAATACCTTTCTTTTCCTTCGGGATTTGAAATGTTGACAATATGGTGGTAAGAATCGTAAAACATAGGTCTGATCAAATGGTTGAAACCACTGTCCACTCCGGCAAAAACAGTCGAAGTGGTTTGCTTGATGACATTGACTTTAGTCAAAAAGCTACCCGCAGCACTCACTAAAAATTTACCGGGTTCAAACATGAGACATAAATCTTTTCCATACTCCACACAAAAATCATTGAATCGAGCACTCAGTTTTTCGCCCAATTCTTCTACATCGGTAGCGATATCGCCTTCTTTATAAGGAACTTTGAAACCGCTTCCAAAATCTACAAATTCAATGGTATCAAATTCTTTAACCACATCCAATAGTATTTCAGTGGCTCTTAAAAACGTATCCACATCCAAGATGTCCGATCCGGTATGCATATGAATGCCGTTGATGTGCATTTTGGTCAACGTTACAATGCGTTTGATATGCGGTGTCTGATGTATGGAAATTCCAAATTTGGAATCAATATGACCTACGGATATTTTGGAATTACCACCTGCCATCACATGTGGATTGATGCGGATACAAACCGGAATATTGGGGTGTTTTTGACCAAATTGTTCCAAAATGGAAAGATTGTCGATGTTGATTTGCACACCCATGGCAGCTACTTGTTCGATTTCTTCCATGGAAACCCCGTTGGGTGTATAAATGATTTCGTGTGGATCAAATCCGGCTTCAAGACCCAGCAACACCTCTTGAATGGAAACTGTATCCAAACCCGAACCCAACTTTTTAAAAATCTTCAAAACATTGATATTGTTCAAAGCCTTAACCGCATAATTGATTTTCAGCTTTTTAACAGCACTGAAAGCTTGGGTCAAACGTTGGTATTGAGATGTGATTTTGGAAGCGTCATAAACATAGACCGGAAGACCATGTTCTTGTGCAATAGATACTAAAAGGTGTTGGTTCATATGAATTTAAAGATTGAAGGGACAAAAGTAAAAATTCATTTGAAAAAAAATTATAAACCTCTTGCAATTTTACAAAAAACATTTATATTTGCACTCCAAAATAAAACAATCCTCCTTAGCTCAGTCGGTTAGAGCATCTGACTGTTAATCAGAGGGTCCTTGGTTCAAGTCCAAGAGGGGGAGCAAAAGAGCAATACTGAAGCGTATTGCTCTTTTTTTGTGGAAAAATTGAATGTTTTTTTGGAATTTATTGGGGTAATGTAGCCTTGAAAAATTAAAAAAGTCTTTTAAATAGGTTTCTTCTACATGAACCTTATTAAGATCTACAATAGTAGAAATTAAAAAAGTCTTTTAAAACTATGTCAAAGAGTGTATGGGTTTTTAGCTTGAACTAAGATACAGTTACTTGCTTGAAATTGAAGATTTTTTATACCTCCATGCACACTTTCTACGTACGCCTATCTTTTAATTTAGTCGACCTAGTAAATATTGAGGTCAACCTACCTTTTTCGTAGGTCAACCTACCAAATTCATAGGTCTACCTATCATAAGGATAGGTCAACCTACTAAATCTAAAGGTCAACCTATCAAATCTGTAGGTCAACCTACCAAATCCATAGGTCTACCTAGTAATAAGATAGGTCAACCTACCAAATCCATAGGTCGACCTATCCAATCCGTAGGTCTACCTATCATAAGGATAGGTCAACCTATTTAAAATTATAGCAAAATAAAACACGCTTGTAAAAAGCGTGTTTATCAAAGCAACTCTATAGCTTAAACTTCAGGTTTGGAAGGAGTTTCATTTTTATTGCTTGCAAACCGTTTATTCCAGTCGTCCACTTCCTGCATGGCTCCATCCAAAGCACCTTCGTTGGCACGTGAAATTTGTAAACTCTGCGCGTAGCGGTCTACCAAGGTCATGATGTCGGTGGCTGCTCCCAATTGGGTTTCCGTAATGGTTTCAATCCCTTGGACATAAGCCAAACGAACCGCTTCCAAGTTTTGATAATAATCCAATAAATTGGATAAATCGGTAGGAACATCGGCTCGGCTAAGCGAGTTGGGGAATTGCGTTGCAATTCTAGAGATCAATCGGGCGTAGCCTTCTCGTCCCTCTGCCATGGAGCGCGTTCCGAGTTTCTCTTCGTTGGTCAAGTTGATTTTAAACGCTGCAAAGGGCGTTAAAGCATTGTTGACCGCTGTTACAAGGGCATCTGTAACGGTTTTTGAGGGCATCGTAGCAATGAATTTTCTCATAAAGTAAAAAATTAAAATTAATAAATGTGTAAAAAAAATGTTTAAAGTTGATTAATTAGTAGTTTAATAGTGTAATAATTAGTATAAAATGGTGGTTTGGTTCATGCTTTAATTGATATGATAAAATTAAATAACTACTTTCGATTTCAATACAGGAAAAATCCTGAATTTTCATAAGGGTTTTTCCTGTTTTTTTCAACACTTCGAGTTTTCTTTGAGTTTTTCTTTGAGTTTTTCTTTAATTTTACAGCATATTTTTAGCAGTAACTTTTTACCATACATCATGCAAATCCATCATCTCTCCGACCAAAATACCATTCTCAACACTTTTATTGCAGAAATCAGAGACCAAGTCATCCAAAAGGATTCCATGCGTTTCAGAAGAAATATTGAACGTATTGGGGAAATTATGGCGTATGAATTGAGCAAGATTTTACCTTATAAAACGCAGGCTGTCACGACGCCATTGGGAACCAAACTCATGTCTTTACCCGAGACAGAATTGGTATTGTGTTCGATACTCCGCGCGGGTTTGCCTTTGCATCAGGGTTTGTTGAATTATTTTGACAAAGCAGAAAACGCTTTTATTTCTGCCTACAGAAAAGTACATGCCGATGGTAGTTTTGACATCAGAGTGGAGTACTTTGCTTCTCCCTCATTGGAAGGAAAAACCTTGATTTTAGCCGATCCTATGTTGGCTACAGGTCAGTCTTTGGTGAGTACTTACCAAGCATTACTGTCACATGGGACACCTAAAGAAGTGCATATTTTTGCTGTAATTGCATCAGCGGAAGGCATTGACTATATTTCCAAGCATTTTGGAGATGCGTTTCATTTATGGGTCGCAGCGATTGATGAACATTTGAATCAAAAAGCCTATATAGTTCCAGGATTGGGAGATGCCGGTGATTTGGCTTTTGGAGGAAAATTGTAAGGAAAATTATTTGATTCTAAACAAAGAAGAAAAGGAATAATGTCAAAAACAACAATAGGTAAAGGAGCAACTCTTGTAACCATTCCCTTTTGACAGACTTTAAAGAATTACCAACCAATATGGCGGCGGGAAAGAAAATCAAAATGATACTATCTTTTATTTCTGCTCCATTCAATACCAGCAATAGCATTCCTATGAGTAATTGGGCGATGACCAATTTGTAATTACGTTCTTCCTCGAGGTCTGAAAATACATTGACCGAAGCATATTTGAAAATCAATATCAACAACACAAATCCCAAAATCATAAATGGAATTGAAAAATGCCATTGGTGAAACCAAGAAAATGTTATGTTGAAATTGAATTCGGTAAGGGTTTTAAATTGCCCAATCTTATCGAAAAATAACAAATAGGTAAAGGTTAAAAACAAAGGTGTGACAAACCCAATCAAGGGAATGAGCAACCGTTTGTCAATAATTTTCAAGTAGACAAAATAGCTCAAATAAATCAGTATTAGAAAAATAATACTATTGGGATAAACCAAATAGGAAATACCTATTAAAAACCCACTGTCAAATAATTTGGATAAAAGATTATCCTTGTTTCTCAAACTCAAGAGTTTCCGAAAAGACAAGATTATTAACACATTGGAGATGGTAATATTGGAGACATGCAATACTTCCGGAAAAACCCCAATGAGTACAATTAAAACGAAGATTGCATAGTGATTGGCTAGCGTCAATCGGTATTTTTGAAAGAGAAAATCGTACAATACCAGTATAAAAATAAAAAACATGAAAACGCCCAATGCCATCCCCAAATTGCTTAAGTTAAAAGGAATATGGGCTATAGAAAACTGATAGTAAAATACCCACACAGCCAATAGCAATACTAAGCTAATCAAACTGATGGGCTCCGATTTGTGGAAAAATTTAGCTAGCATGAACGATTGCTTTGGTAAATGTTTATGATTACGTAATAATCCACACTTTTTTTCTCGATTTTAGGAAGAAAGTTTTACAAATCTCACCTGAAAAGTATAAAATTAAAAAAAAAATGTAGTTTTGCAAAAGTAAACAAATACTGAGTTATGTTAGCAAATAATATCTGGACTTTATTGGCAAGTCTTTTTGAAAATGTACTTTTTTTACCTTATGACTTTTTTAGAAAGGGAATTTCAGGATGGTGGGCTTCCAATGCCATGAGTTGGGTTTTAATCCTCATCGGATTTATTGCTCTTTTCTATTGGATGGGGCAAATGTTCAAATACAAAAAAGAAGGTAAAGAAGACCTGGCATAATCAAAAGTGGGCAGTAAAAATAAACTGAAACGCTTTCGTGAAAACGAAACGTTTGAAAATGTCATTCAACCTACCAGAGAGGAAGTTCTCAGCAATTTTTCTTGGAAGGGTAAATGGCATTCTTTTTTTAAAAACTCAAACCCGATTGTATTGGAATTGGGATGTGGCAAAGGTGAATATACCTTAGCATTAGCTGAAAGAAATCCACAAGTCAATTTTATTGGCATCGACATCAAAGGCGCTCGTTTTTGGAGAGGAGCCAAAACGGCTGTTGAAAATCAAATTACCAATGTAGCATTCATCAGAACCCAAATAGAGTTGATAGATTTTTGTTTTGCAAATGGGGAAGTTGATGAAATCTGGATTACCTTTCCCGATCCTCAAATCAAATTCAAACGCACCAAACACCGTTTGACCAATCCGACTTTTTTGGATAAATATCACCAAATTTTAAAACCAAAAGGATTGGTACACCTCAAAACCGACAGTGAGTTTCTACATGGATATACTTTGGGTTTACTCACCGGATTGGGTTATCCTATTTTATACGCCAATAACGATGTTTATAGACAAGAAGGCGCACCGGCTATCGTAACCGAAGTCCAAACTTTTTACGAAAAAATATTTTCCGAAAAACCCATTACGTATTTGCAATTTAGATTTCCCGGTTAATTGAATAGCTTAAAAAGCGGAAAAGAATAGACCCCTATAAAGTAATAGTATCAAAGTAAAAGTAAATTCATGCAGGAAAATGATCTTAATTTTTTTGAAAGAGTTTATCAAATTGCCCGTCTAATTCCGTATGGTAGGGTGACGAGTTACGGTGCTATCGCCCGTCATTTGGGTTCGGGACGCAGTGCCCGAATGGTTGGATGGGCGATGAATGCCTCTCATGGATTAGAAGATGTTCCTGCGCATAGAGTGGTGAACAGCAAAGGAATCCTCACCGGTAAACATCATTTTGAAGGCACAAACCTGATGCAACAATTGTTGGAAAGTGAAGGTGCCGTGATTGAAAACAACCAAATTGTGAATTTTAAAGAATTATACTGGGAACCGTAAGGGATTTCAAGTTTTATATTTTAAGATCAAACCCCGAAGGTTTTCAAAACCTTTGGGGTTTATAGTTTTTTATTCCGTACAACGCACACAATATAAACTCTCTGGGCGAATGAGTATTCTTGCGATTGGAATGGGTTGTTTACATTTTCTACAAATTCCAAAATCTTTTGTTCCTAAAGAATTCATTGCTTTTTCCAAATTATGAAGTTTTATTTCAGCTTGAATTAAAGAGGCGGCATAAATGTTTTTATGTTGAAGTGCATCCATTCGAGAAGCAATGTCAACAGCACAATCAGGAGGTGTAGGTTGTGTTTTTTCTTTATAACTTTCAATATTTTGACGGGTTTTTTCAATTTCCTCCTCAATGAGATTCCTGATTTCTCCAATATTCATATTGAGTAATTAAGTTTTTTGAAGGGTATTGTACTTGTTTTTACGGAAATTGAAAAACAAATAGATGAGTCCGACAAGAGTTGACCCCAACATAGCCAATGCCATGTCTTTCTGTGCATCCCATCTATCGCCTTGTTGTCCATTGTAGGTTTCGGCATCTTCGGGTGAAGCCATCAAGGTGAGATTCCATTCGAGCAATTCGTATATCAAGCTCATGCTTTGAAGCATCATCCAAGTGACCAAAAGCGTTTTAAAAATGGAATGCATACCCCATTTTGATGCGATTTGAAAGAGATAGGGAAAGAATAAAATACCAAATCCAAGATGTACGAATCGGTCGAAATGATTGCGTTCTGTATAGGAAAACAAGGAAGGAAACCATTCGTAATAAGGTACATTGGAATAAACATAACGGGCTGCGATAATATGCAATACCGTAAATCCGAATATTCCTAGAAAACCCAACCATTGTTTGGAAGTTTGAGCATCATGGATCAAGATGATGATTAATCCTAATGTTCCAATGTGTTGCAAGAGTTGGTCGTGCGGAAAAAGAGGTTTCCATGTGGTCAGGACTCCCAACAATACAAGAAATCCAATCAAAATATATTTGTACTTTTTCATTTTTGATGCAATTGAAAAATGTAAAACTCAATATTGTTCCTCAGCATTTGGAAAATCTCCACTTTTCACATCTTCGGTATATTTGGTGAAAGCTTGGCTCATTTCATTGAATAAATCCAAGTATCTTCTCAGAAAACGAGGACTAAATTCATGGGTCATACCCAACATATCGTGGGTTACCAATACCTGACCATCTACACCACCGCCAGCGCCAATTCCTATGACGGGAATGGTTAAATCTTTCGCCACTTCAGCTGCCAATTTTGCCGGTACTTTTTCCAAAACTAGGGCAAAACAACCTAATTCCTGCATGAGTTTGGCGTCGGATTTGAGTTTTTCAGCTTCTGCCTGTTCCTTGGCTCTTACAGTATAAGTTCCAAATTTATAGATGGATTGTGGGGTCAAGCCCAAATGTGCCATTACCGGTATTCCAGCCGATAAAATCCGAATGACAGATTCTTGAATTTCGCTTCCGCCTTCCATTTTTACAGCATGTCCACCCGATTCTTTCATGATTCTGATAGCGGCTTCCAATGCTACTCGGGAATTGCCTTGGTAGGAGCCAAAAGGTAAATCTACAACGACCAAAGCTCTTTTGACTGCTCGGATAACCGAACTGGCATGATAGATCATTTGTTCCAAAGTGATGGGAAGTGTTGTTTCATGTCCGGCCATAACATTGGATGCCGAATCGCCAACTAGGATTATATCTATTCCGGCGTGATCCACTATTTTGGCCATGGTATAATCATAAGCGGTAAGCATGGCAATTTTTTCTTTATTGGCTTTCATCTCAATCAGAGATTTTACCGTTACTCTTTTATATTCTTTGGTTATGGCTGACATGATGAATAGTTTAAAGTTTAAGGTTTAAAGTTTAAAGTTTTTCTTTGGGTAGGAATGAAAATTGAAACTGTTTTAAATAAAAAAAACTTGCTCAGAAAAATGTTGGTAAAGATAGTTTATTTGCCTTAAAGATTTCCATTTTGATTTGAAAGTCTGCAAATATGTGTTGTTTTAAAACAGGAAAGGCTGCCTTATGAATCAGGCAGCCTTTCATTTTTAAAAGTTCAAAAGTTTAGATATTGGTTTTAATACCTATCATTTCTTTATAAAAATTTGTGAGGAAATGTTTCCATTCATCAGCGTTAATCGAATTACATACGTGCCAATTGCAAGTTGGGTAACATCCAATTTTTCTGGAGTAAGTAATGAAACTTGTACCTTTTGACCCAATTGGTTGAATACTTCTACATCTTTGATACCTGTTTCGGATACAAGATTTAAGAAGTCGGCAGTTGGATTGGGATACATGCGTATCATTTCAGTTTCCGGATCTATAGCAAGGCTACAATCTTCTTGGACTAAAACGGCTAGACGAGCACTTTCACAACCATCTTGTTGGTTGGCTGCATAATAGGTCGTACCGGCTATCATACTTGTAGTCCCCGGTAGTACGTTACCACCTGAAGCAGCATCATACCATATTAATGTACCACCTGCCACAACATTCAAATCATTCAAAGTTGTAAAAGGCGAAGTACTACACATATACTGAGTTGTATTTCCTGTTGGCATTGTAATGGCATTAACGGTCAACTGCGCATTGACATTGGATGTACCATTCCATGCACCACCTTGGAATCCACCATAGTAATATGGGCTACAAGCATATTTGAATCTACTGGCAATATAATAAGTACCCGCTGGCAGATTACTGAAGTCATACCAGAATTCATCATTGTTACCTACTTGTACATTAAAGCTAGCAGGATACCAAATTGTTTCAGTCCATGTAGATGGGTCGGTATTTTCAGTAGATAAACCAATCCAAGCCGTGATATTGGCACCGGCACCGGGAGCATTGGTAACACCGTCAATCCAAATCTGTGCATAAACACCATAAGGATTACAAGTATTGATGGTTCCGTTTCCAGGCCATTGTAGATTTGCCCATCCGATAACACAATCATTAACGGTGATGGTTCCGGTTAATACTGAAGACGAAGCACAAGTACCTGTTCCATAAATGGAGTAATTGAATGTGCCATTTTCAATTGGTGTTCCGCTGATGGTTAAAGTTCCAGCAAGATAAGTAGCGATAACTCCATTTGGTAAACCGGTCACAGTTGCACCTGTTCCATTAGTTATGGTATATACGATATCAGTAATATCAATTCCATTCAATACAGTTTGATTCACATCACCACTTGTCAATGCGATTGTAGTATTCGGATTAATGACCACTTGAACAGCCAATCTTGTTTGACTTTCACAAGCATTTAATGTTTGAGAAGCATAATAGGTTCCGGTGGTTAACACTTCGGTAGAAACCAATTCAGTTCCACCAGATGCATCGGCATACCATTTTAGAGCAGTACCTGTTGCGACTAAATTTGCCACAGTTGCACCTTCGCAGAAAGTTTGTGTGGAAGAACCACTCAAAGTAACATTGTCAAAACGCCAAGTTCCACCTGTTGCAATTGTTGTTGGAACAGTAACCCTTCTAAATTCACCTGTACTTTGATAATGAGCTGCAACAACTCTCCAACCGAAATTAGGATTGTTGTTGGCACCAGTTATCGCTGATAAATCAACATTGATTCTTCTATATGAATCACCTGTTATATCAGTTTCAAATCGGCCATTGTTTAAAGTACCTAAACAATATGTAGTATTGGATTCGGTCATTTCAAAATTGTTCCAAGTACTACCATCAGTTGTATATTGTAATCTCAAAGTATTTGTTGCCGTATTTGAGAATCTTTGTTCCCAAGCCAATTTTACATTACTCAATCCAACAGTAGACACATTCCATTGTGCGCCACTACTTTCATTTACTGTTCCAGGATTGGCTGTTCCAATAGCCCAAGCAGTAGTACCTGATGTTTGAGTACCACAACCTGTAGCAGTATTCATTCCAGTTGCAGTTCCCGCACCTGTCATTACTCCTACTAAAGCAGAAGTTCCGGTTCCTATATTTGGAGTTGGATTAATATTGGTTCCTTGAACGGGTTCATAAGTCCATTTAGCGGCAACAGACATAGGAGCTGCAGTGATATTAACCACAGCGGTAACATCTAATCTAGCGGTGCTTTCACAACTACTTACCGTTTGAGAAGCAAAATAGTGTGTTCCATTAACCAATGCTGTTGACAAAGTCAATTCATTACCAAGAGTAGCTGCATCATACCATTTCAAATTATCACCAACGGCAATTAAATCAGCGATAGTTCCTGCATTACAGAATGTTTGAGTGGCATCTCCGGTTGGGGGAGCAATTGCATTTACGGTAAGAGTTGCATTAATATTATTGGTTCCATCCCATGCGCCACCGCCACCAGCATTGTAGGCTCCATAATAATAAGAACCACAAGTATATTTAAATCTACTGGCAATAAAATAATTACCTGCTGTTAAATTGGAGAATGTATGCATGAATTCATCATTATTACCCGATTGTACATTAAATGTTGCCGGATACCAATTGGCTTCTGTCCATGTAGAAGGATCTGTATCGGTAGTTGAAATACCCATCCACGCAGTTATGCCATCTCCGGCACCTGCTGCTTCGGTAACTCCAGACATCCATACTTGTGCATACACATCATATGTTCCACATGTATTAATTGTTCCTGAACCTGGCCACTGTAAGTTAGCCCAACCTATATCACAACTATTTACAGTGATAGTACCGGTCATTGCTGCTGAAGAAGCACAAGTACCTGTTCCTGTAACAGAATAATTAAAGGTTCCCACTTGTGTAGGTAAACCACTGATAGTGAAGACACCTGCGTTATAAGTTCCAGAGACACCGGTTGGTAATCCTGTTACGTTTGCAGAAGTTCCATTGGTTACTGTATATACAATATCCGTAATGGATGAACCATTGTTAACAGTTTGATTGGTTTCTCCAGATGTTAAAGCCAAAGTAGTATTTGGATCCACAACGATTGTACCTGTCAATGCCATTGAAGGTTCACAAGTACCGGTTCCCCAAACTGCATAATCAAAAGTTCCTACTGCAGTTGGTGTTCCACTCAATGTATATGTTCCAGAACTATAAGTTCCAATTACACCAGTTGGTAATCCTGAAGCAGATGCTCCGGTACCATTGGTAACTGTATAAACGATATCAGTTATTGCTGTTTCGACACAAACTGTTTGAGTATCATCTCCTGAAGTCCATGCAAAAGTTGTATTGGGTAAAACTGTAACATTGACAGTATTGATTCTTTCGCAAAGGGTACTTGGAGTAGAAGTAACCGTATAGGTCACAGGTCCACCTACAACATTAGATTTAAAATATACTGTTGAAGCATCGGCTCCATCTACATAAGCTGTAGTTGCTGTTGCATCGGTATATAAATTAGTAACTGGTTGCCAAGTTATTGGATTGGATTTAATACCTGTAATTTTAACATTGTCTATATTCCAATAATAAGCGTAGGATGCATTATAATTAAATCTAACTTTAACATTGGATTGCCCTATATATGGAGTTAAATTTAGATTGGCATTTGCAAAAGCTGCTAATGCTCCTTGAGTGGTTGTATAAGTTACTAAAGTTGTCCAAGTTCCACCATTATCGATTGATACTTCAACTTTAGCTGAATCTGAAGAATCATAGTCTCTATAGAAATGCCAGAAACTTAAATTGGCAGAAGTTAACCCAGTTAAATCAAATGAAGGAGAAGTCAGCAAAGTAGCAGTTGTTCCCGATCCTTGATCATCACTATTACTCATATAGAATTGAGAATTATCATTACTATAGAATGTAGGTAAAAGTGTTGAGTTGGTATAAACATATCCATTGGGTCTCAAAGTCCAAGCCGCATCAGCAGGTGTCCCTCCAGTTGAATTATTTGTAGCAACCCAATTGTTTGTTGGAGCATTAAATCCTTCATCAATAAGTACTAAATTACTTAATCCTCCAGTTACATTTAACGTAGCAATAGCATCAACACAAACTTCTAATGGAGAAGGTGTTATAACCAATGCACTTGGAAGAGGATCAACAGTAATCAAACCATTTACAGTTGTGTTGCATCCAGATACAGAATTTGAAGCATTTAAAACATAACTTGTTGTAACGGTTGGATTAAATACCCAGCCGCTAGCAGCATCTCCGCTTACACCTGTTGTAGGTATCCATGAATAAGTATCATAATCTGATGCACCAGAAGTTATTGTAATTAATGGGGTTGATTCTCCTTCACAAATGGTTCCAGAAGTAGCATTTAAAGTCAATGCCGGTGGAGGCGTTACGGTAGCTGTTACTGCTACTCTTGGAGAGGAACAACCCACTTGACCATAAAAAGTAATATTGGGTCTTTTTGTACTTACTGTAGCTGTAGGACTACCATTGATAGAATAGGCAACTGTATTGGCAGTTGTTGCAGTATAATATGTTTGTGAATTTGCATACAAATCTGCCCCACTTTGAGAAATTTCTATAATTATATTTGAAGTTCCATCCCATGTAAATGGAGTACTAAAAGTTATCGTGTTTTCTCCAACAACGTGTGTAAACGTGGCAGCGGGGAATACTGTGGTATAACTTGTATTATTTTGGAATGTACTCGTCAATGCTGAAACAGATGTTGTTCCAATTTTAACAGTAAAATTAGCATTTGTAGCTGCATCACCCATGGTAGAAACTTTATACTTAATAGCTGTAATATCACCTGCATATAGACCAGAAGCAGATAATTCAGCAGCAGTATAAAGCGTTTGCATTTTATAAGACTGATTGTAATTATTAAATACAGTTACATCCAATGAACTATTGGTTAATGTGGTATTGGTTCCAATAACGGAATTTCCCGTGTTAGCTGTTTGTGCTGCCACATAAAAATCAGTAGTTGCACTAATACTTGGCGTATTAAAAGTTGTACCTGTTCCTAAACTAGTACCTCCTGTTGCAGCAGCATACCAATTCAAAGTACCACTAGAAGTTGTTGCTCCTAAACCAACGGTACCAGTTCCACATCTTGTTCCTGGTGTTGTAGAGGCAACACTATTAGTAAACATTATTTGAATAGGATTTGATTCAGTTGTTTGACTACTACTAGTACAAGTTACAGCACATTTATAGTAGGAAACAGCGCTTGGAGTAGCAACATAAGTTGGATCTGTAGCTAAACTAATATCTGAATAATCTACACCTCCATTTATAGAGACTTTCCATTGGTATGTAACCCCAGATCCGGTTGGAATAGTTTCAATACCTAAAGTAGTGCTTTCTCCTAAACACAAAGTTGAATTTGTAGCAGTAGTATTTCCTGGATTTGGAGAACCTGAGCAAAGATTTGATTCAGCGTATGAAATAAATCCAGTATATGAAGTTGAAGCAATTGAAGATTGCACAGTATTTGGAGTACCCGCTACAAAAGTAGCAGTTGAACCAAACGCACTTGTATAAACACCTGCAGCACTTGGAGCTTGAACCGGAATATTACTTGTAACCAAATTGGCATCTCCTAATCTTACATTTACATTGGATATCGTTCCAGAAATTAATGGGGCTTCCCATCTTCTAGTAGTTGCTAAATTCAAAATTGAACCATCTGTTGTGCCAGAATTAGTGTCAAATACCTCTGCTTTCAGGATGGAAACATCACTTGTCGTTGGAGCCAACCATATTGGATTGTAGGTGGTCTTTCCAACTGGATAAAGTATATAATTTGAATTGGCATTTCCTGAAGCAATAGTTCTTGCAAAAGGTCCTACTATCATATTAGTATCACTTGGTGTCCCTGATAAAGTTCCGGCAGTTGTCGCATTTCCTAAACTTAA
This sequence comes from Flavobacteriaceae bacterium, assembly GCA_020854235.1. Lineage (GTDB taxonomy): Bacteria > Bacteroidota > Bacteroidia > Flavobacteriales > Flavobacteriaceae. The sequence continues at coordinate 19,278 of JADZFW010000067.1, read as the reverse complement.
TAGGTTGGTAGAACTAGTAAAGATCTTACCTGCTGTCATAGTTAAAGTTCCTGTAACTTCTAAATTACCTCCAGACAATGTCATTCCGTTACCCGTATTATTTACTAATAAATTTGTAATACTGCGAGGAGTTGGAATTTCATATCCAGAAACTGTGTTTGTAGTAGAAGTAAAGTAATTAACTGTAATACCCGCTGAACCAATATTGAAAATAGGTGCTACGTCAAATGAACCGGCAACAGCTAATCCTCCTCCTCTTTGAATATAAACGCTTGAAGTTCCACCAATTCCAAGATTGAATTGATTACTATTTACAAAAGTTCCTTGGAATAAATTAACACGTGTAGTGTAAATAGGAGACATTAAAGTAACAGTTGTTAAATTGGAGATTCCAACCCCTATTCCAATAAAAGGAGCTGAAGCAGTTCCAAATGTACCAGCACCAGTATAATTTTGTGGAGTTGTTCCAATAAAATCAAATCTACTTCCAGTCGTTAAACCTTGAATGACACCTTCATTGAAAATATTTCCAGTAACATTTGCGGTCATACCTAAACAATCGAAAGTTGTTCCTGAATTTACAGTTAAATTCCCGTAAATAATTAAAATTCCTGAGGTTTGATAAACTTCAACATTTTTATTATTGGTTGTATTATCAATGACCACATTTGGGGCATATCCATACAATCGGAAATTAAAATTGGTAGCTGTTAGACCTGTACCTACTTGTAAAGTTCCTCCAGTAATATTGGGGGTTGCCACAACATAATAATCCTTTGAAGTACTTCCCAACGTTCCACTATTTCTTTGAACCAATACAATAGTGCCTCCACTCATAATAAAGTTGGTTCCAGTTGCTGATGTTATTCCAAAACTAGCATTTGAAGCCGAAGCATTTGTTATGTTTGCTACATAAATGATTCCTCCCGTTTGTTTGTAATAAACACCTGCAGAGGTTAAATTAAACCTTCCTGCAACGGTAACGACACCACCTTCAATGATAAAGACACCACCTGTGCCACTTCCCATTGAATTTCCTGAAGAAGTTCCAATATTGTAATTTCCTAAGCTCACTTTAAATAATCCGGTAACTGTAGGTGATCCTGCCAATCCGCTAATGGTGAAGTTAGCATTATTCAACCAAATACCTGCTGTTGCTGGTATTGAATAACCTACTGCAGTGAAAACCGGATTAACTTGTGTAAAAGTTCCTCCAATTTTCAAAGTACCTGCTGTTAATGTGGCAACAAATCCAGTAGTGTTGACACCTTGAACAGTATAAGGACTTTGAATTTCTAAAATCGTTGGAGTTGCGGTTGATGTAGCAACTATATTACCTTTATTTATAATATTGGTGTTGTTGAAATCGATTAGTCCATTTCCTGAAATTAATGAATTTTGATTTCCAAAGAAAGATAAAGTAGCTCTACCAGTGGTTGAAGTTTCCCACATGTCAAAAACTCCATTAACTGTTAGATTACTTGCATATGGGCTTGTAGCAGTATCTCCACCAAGTTTAACAGCATGAACGATAGTTGCAATACTTCCGGCGTTAAAATTACCTCCTGCAGCAACTGTTATGCTTCCATTTACTGTCAAAGTGGATGCTGCAACACTTGTGAATGTCAAAATACCTGATACTCCTTGTCCTATTGTTAAATTTAAACAAGTTGGCGCTACGACATCAATTGTTACGGTATGTCCATCAGAAATCAATACATTATCAGTTGCAGTAGGTACTGCATTTGTTGACCATGTTAAGGGATCACTCCAATTTCCAGAAGCTACTGAAAACATATTTCCTGCCGGATTTGTAGCTTGGGAACCAGTTAAATATGAAGATTCTAAATCTGCTAAAGCTACAATTCTGTAATAGTAAGTGTTTCCAGGTAACAACCCGGTTTGAACTTGTGAATAGGTAGTTCCTGTTGTAGCAATCGTAGTGGATGCTATATTGGCTCCCACCTGAGTAAAGTTAACATTATCAGTTGATCTATAAACTTTAAATGCTGTCTCGTTTGTAGAATTATCGGTCCATCCAACTGTCATACCCAACTGAGTTACATCAGTTGTAGTAAACGAAATTGGAGCCGCATCAGGTGCAATTGGGATTCTTGATGTTATATCAATATTGTCTAAAGCAACAGCTACATGAGGAGAAACGCTATCCGTTTTCCATGAAAAGACTAATCTTTGAGTAGTTCCAGCTGCTGATTCAGGAATAGTAATAGTAATCTGTGTCCAAGCTGTTGCTGAATCATAACCTGCAGTTAAACCAAGCTGGCCTGAAGTCAATTGAGTACCGGCAACTGGTGTTGTACTTGTTGGCACTAAAAAAACCTTTAAAAAATCATAAGTTAAATCTGTCGCACTTAATTTATAATAAAATGAAAGTGTAATACTAGTTTCTCCAGCAGGAAAAATCACATCTTTGTAAATGTGATTCACTGTTGCATTAGCTGTACCTGCCCACGCGGTACCACTCCATGAATATGCACAAGAACTTCCGGCATATGAAACAGGCAATGCACCAACAGTAAGGGTGTTATTTGCACCATTTACTGCAGTCCATCCGTTAGCTGTAAATGTACTTCCATTTTCAAATCCGCCGTCAGTAGCAGGATTGATAAGAGTTGTTTGTCCCGTTACTCCCCATGTTATAAACACAAGTAGCAACCAAAAGTAAATTTTTCTCATAAAAAAAAATTATTGGTTAATAAAAAATCTCCGCAAGTTACCAATAAAAACACAACTAATTTTATGATAAATGTTATGTTTTTATAAGTTTTCAATACTATATAAGGCTATTAAAAAAAATCAATTTTTCAGTAACTCAATCAAAGTAATATTGGGGTTTGGATCAATTAATTTAAATCTTTTACCTACGAAGGTGAAGATTTTGAATAATACTGTATCTCAAATAATTTATATCAAAATCAAGATAGACCGTTTTCAAAGTCTAATTTACTTTATATTTGGGACTAAGAGTAGGTATCTTTTTCATTCCAATGATTGATTTGAATATTTACATTACCTTGATATTTATTTTAGATTGAGTTTTGATAATTTATTAAATTGTTTTTAGAGACAAAGGATTTATAAGTGAATTCAAAGTTTAAAATACTTGGCATTTCTAAATTTATTATCGCTTATACATCATAAATTCCAAATCATATTTTACTTTTGCCAAATGATTATCCTTTTTAAATTTTTTCCGCGTCGGTATGTAGCTATGGCAATTTGGCCTTTTATATTCGTGCGAGATAAAACGATTCACATCAGTCCGACTTTGTTGAATCATGAAAAAATTCATTTTCGCCAGCAAATTGAAATGTTATGGATTTTCTTTTTTATTTGGTATTCAACTGAATTTACGTTTCATTTGATACGTCAACGAAATTGGGATAAAGCTTACCGTTCCATCAGTTTTGAGAAGGAAGCTTATACCCATGAATCGGATGTCAGCTATATTCACAAGAGAAAGTTATGGTCGTTTTTGAATTACCTGTAAACTTTGTCTTAATTAATTCTGACCAATAAATTTTAATTTTATTACAATTTTATTTTTCTTTTTTCCCAATCAATTGTCATACTCATTTGAAATTTGATATTTCTATTATTTTTTTTGTTATTTTTGAAGATTAATTTGGTCTCAAATCCTATTTGGATTGAACCTTTTCCCAAAATGGGTTTTTTTAATCGAAAAACCTTTGTTTATTGGGACTTTTATCAAAAAGAAACAACTACATGATTACATACATTCAAGGAAAATTGATAGAAAAAACCCCAACTTATTCAGTTATTGAAGCACATGGTGTGGGATATTTTATTCATAATTCCCTGCATACATTTGCTTCCCTTCCTGATGAAGAATCCTTGAAACTCTACACACACCTTCATATTAGGGAAGATGCGCACTCCTTGTATGGGTTTTACACCAGAACAGAACGTGAAGTATTCAAACAATTGATTTCTGTTTCAGGTGTTGGCGTTGGAACAGCAATGGTCATGCTTTCTTCCATGAGTCCCGAGGAAATTCAACATGCTATAGCATCCGGAAATGTTGCATTGATTAAAAAAGTAAAAGGGATTGGGGTTAAAACAGCTGAAAGAGTTATTGTAGATTTGAGAGATAAAATATTAAAAACCATTGATATAGAAACTATTTCTGCCGGATCAAACAATACAATTAGAGAAGAATCGTTATCTGCATTAGACGTTTTGGGCTTTGTTCGTAAACAAACCGAAAGAGTGGTAGATGCTATTCTCAAAGAAAATCCCAAAACAGATGTTAAATCATTGATTAAACAAGCATTAAAGAATTTATAGAAAGCCACAATTTCAAAAATGTATTTTGAAATTTGAAATATAAAAAGTCCTACACTATCCAATGAACAAGATTATATTTAAAATCTCGCTACTGATGTTTACCTTCTTCTTATGGGTAAACGGTTCAGCTCAGGTAACCAACGATAGTATCCCGCCACTACCTTATCCTTTTACTTCCCAACAAGATGGAAGTTTGTATTTGTCTGATTTTGACAATTACGAAGTCATCTATGATGCCGAAAACGATCGATATGTTGTAGTTTCTTTGATTGGAAATTTCGAAATCCGCATTCCCATTGTTATGACTCAGGAAGAGTATGCCAAATACAGACTCAAAAAAGAAATGCACGATTATTACAAACGAAAAGTGAGTGCTGTAAGTGGAAATAAACAAAATAGTGCAGACGAACAGAAAGATCTATTACCTAAATATTATGTCAATTCCGATTTGTTTGCCACTTTATTTGGTAGTAATGAAATAGAAGTTAAAATGCAGGGTAATATTGAGGTCAAACTCGGGGTTTTATACCAAAAAGTAGACAATCCTCAACTCAATGAAACCAATAGAACCAGTACCATTTTTGATTTTGATCAAAATATTGGGGCTAGTATTACCGCTAAAGTTGGTAAAAGACTTAAAATTTCTGCTAATTATGATACCCAATCCACTTTTGATTTTCAAAATATCATCAAACTCGAGTTTGACCCAAGTATAGGATATGATGACGATGGAATTGTACGTAAAATTGAAGTAGGAAATGTGAGTATGCCGATGCGCAATACATTGATAAGTGGCGCTCAAAACTTATTTGGTTTTAAAACCGAATTGCAATTTGGTCGCACTACCATTACAACAGCTTTTGCCAAACAACAATCTCAAACCAAAAGTGTAGTAGCCCAAGGTGGCTCTATTATTGAAGAATTTGAATTGAAAGCCAGTGATTACGATGCTGATCGTCACTTCTTCTTGGCACAATACTTTAAAGACAACTTTGACAATGCCTTAATCAACTATCCATTGGTCAACTCGTCAGCTCAAATCACAAAGGTTGAGTTGTGGATTACCAATACCAATAGATCAACCGAAAACGTAAGAAATATAGTGGCTCTAGCCGATTTGGGAGAATCCGTTACTTCAAATATTGGCAATACAGATATCAGTGTAACAGCACCTTTATTCAATTTTATTCCCGATAATGACGTAAACGAACTACAAAGTGTTTTGACTGCCAATAGTCCAATTCGCAATATTTCAACAGTTCCCAATGCTTTTCTAGGAATCGCTACTATGGCACAAGGTCGCGATTTTTCAGTGTTGGAAAATGCACGTCGCTTGGTAGAAGGTGTGGATTTTATCATTAACAAACAGTTGGGTTACATTTCTTTGAATCGAAAATTGGCTGATAGTGAAGTTTTGGCTGTTGCCTATGAATATACGGTCAATGGAAGCTCGGAAGTGTATAAAGTTGGGGAATTGTCTTCCGATGGTATACCCGGAACTTCTGAAGGTGCTCCTGGAAATTTGGTTGTCAAACTCTTGAGAAGTGAATTGGTTATCACAGATGTACCCATGTGGCATCTGATGATGAAAAATATATACAACCTTCAAGCCTATCAACTGCAACAAGAGGGTTTTAGATTGGAATTATTATATGCCAATGATGCTACCGGAGTGCCTATTAATAGTTTGCAAAATGCACAAACTGTAGGTGTTGCCGACCGCACATTACTCAATTTATTCCACATTGATCGCTTGGATTCCAATCAAGCCCAATTGCCGGAAGGTGATGGCTATTTTGATTATGTTACCGGTATCACGATATTTCCGGAAAAAGGATATATGATGTTTCCAAAAGTACAACCCTTTGGAAGCTATTTAGCTTCAGAATTATCAAATGTTAACGATTCAGGTTTCTTATTCAATGAATTGTATCAATACACGCAAACCGAAGTTAAAAACAATTACCAACAAAGAGATAAATACGAAATCAAAGGCTACTATAAATCTGATAGTGCACAAGGAATTGCTTTGGGAGCGTTTAATGTCCCTCAAGGTTCTGTACGTGTAACCAGTGGTGGACGTGAATTGGTAGAAGGAGTTGACTATGTGGTAGATTACCAAATAGGAAGAGTTAAAATCATCAATCCTTCTTTGGAAGCAGCCAATGCCCCAATCGAGGTGTCATTGGAACAAAATGCTATTTTCAACCAACAACGACGCAGTTTCTTTGGATTAGATATCGAACATAAGTTTTCAGATAATTTAGTAGTAGGTGCATCATTTCTCAATTTAACCGAACAACCTTTTACCAATAAAGTTCTTTACGGTCAAGAGCCTATTAAAAATTCCATTTTTGGAATGAATGCTAGTTATCACAACAAGTCCGATTTCTTAACGCGCTTGGCTAATAAGATTTCATTTGGAGAAACCGAAGCAGAATCCAATTTTTCCATTCGAGGCGATGTGGCCTATTTAATTCCTGGAACGCCGAAAAGTATCGATATCAATGGCGTTGCTGCCTCTTATGTTGATGATTTTGAAGGGACTCAAATTCCGGTTGATGTGCGCTCTCAATTACAATGGTATTTGGCAGCAACTCCGCAAAATCAATCGATATCTTACCTTGCCAATTTAGGTGGAGATGCAGTAAATTCACTGGATTATGGAAAGAAAAGAGCTCGTTTGGCTTGGTACAATATTGATAATGACATGCACGGAGGAACCAATCAACCTACTAGTATTGACAACAATGAATTATCCAGAGCCGAGGTACGTAGAATCAATGTAAGCGAATTATTTCCCAATGACGAATTGGATTTGACGGAATCAACCATTTTGAGAACGTTGGATTTAGCTTATTATCCTAGCGAAAGAGGCGAATACAATTTTGACACCAATAACGTTAATCCAGATGGTACATTTACCGATCCTGAAAATAGATGGGCTGGTATAACACGTCCCATGACTGTTACGGATTTTGAAAATTCCAATATCGAATACATTCAATTCTGGATGATGGATCCTTATGAAAACTATTCCATTACCAACACTGAAGGTTTGCCTACAGGTGTCAATCCGCAAGATCCGGCTAATCAAGTTGGAGAGTTGTATTTCAATCTAGGAAATGTGTCTGAGGATATTTTGAAGGACAATAGAAAAATGTACGAAAATGGATTACCCGAAGACGGTGGAATAGACAATACGGCTTCGACAATTTGGGGGAAAATTCCAACCAATCAATCTTTACTCTACGCATTTGATGATGATGATGACCATAGATTGGTTCAGGATATTGGTTTGGATGGATTAAGCGATACTGAAGAACAAAATGTTTATGCATCTTTTGTATCTACAATACCTTCATTACAAGCCGACCCTGCCTCAGATAATTACATGTTTTACAAGAGTTCAGAATACGACGATTTGAATGCAGGTATCTTAACTCGTTATAAAAAATACAACCGAACGCAGGGAAATTCTCCGACAGCCAATATGTCTCCCGAGGATTATTCAACAGCTGCAACCCAATATCCTGATACGGAAGATATCAATAAAGACCAAACCATGAGTACTGTGGAAGGTTATTTCCAGTACAAGGTTTCTTTGAATAAACCCGATTTAGTTGTCGGACAAAATTACATCGTTGACCAACGTGTTACAACCAATACATTAGCCAATGGAGGAACTCAAAACACTACATGGTATCAATTTAGAATTCCAATTGCTGAAGGTACGCCTATAGGTGGCATCAATAATTTCCATTCCATCCGCTTTATGAGAATGTTTTTGACCCAATTCAAAATGCCGGTGGTATTGCGTTTTGGACAAATGGAAATGGTACGAGGCGAGTGGCGTCGTTATAAATACGAATTGGCCGATGGCAATATTCCTATTACTGAATTGGATAATTTCGAATCAGGAGTGGTTAATATTGAAGAAAATGATGGTAGAAGTCCGATTCCATATGTATTGCCTCCCGGAATTGAAAGAGAAAGATTACAAGGAACTACAACCGTTCAATTACAAAATGAACAATCTTTGGTTTTGAAAGTTCGGGATTTAATGTCGGGTGAAGGACGTAGTTTATTTAAAAACGTGAGTTTCGACATGAGAATGTTCAAAAAACTCCAAATGTTTATCCATGCCGAAAGTTTAGTCAACCAAGCCGAAGTAGCAGATGATGAAATGGTTGCGATTATAAGAATTGGTAGTGACTTGAGTGAAAACTACTATCAAATTGAAAAACCATTAAAAATTACGGCATTTGGAACCTCAACGGCATCCGATGTTTGGCCGGAAGAAAACGAACTCAATGTTGATTTGGAAGCTTTGAAAAAATTAAAATTAGAACGTTTTGAGGAAGGTGTTGCTTCCAATGTATTGTATCCAATTCCGGTTGTTGGCGAACCGGTTGAATATAGAATTAGAGTCAAAGGAAATCCCAACTTGGGTAAAATTAAAACCATTATGTTGGGCGTTAAAAATGAAGCAGCCAATGATCGTTCTGCTGAATTGTGGTTTAACGAACTCAGAGTTTCCGAATTTGACAATGAAGGCGGATGGGCTGCAGTGGTAAGCGCCGATGCCAACCTATCCGATTTGATGGATGTATCTGTAGCCGGTCGCATGTCCACTATGGGTTATGGAAATGTAGATCAATCTGTCAACGAGCGAAGTCAGGAGGATACCAAGCAATATGATGCTGTGGCTTCCATCAATGCCGGAAAACTATTACCTGAAAAAGTAGGGATGCAAATACCGGTCAACTTGAGTATCAGTGAAGAAATAAGAGATCCCAAATATGATGCGCAGTATCAAGATATTCTTTTGGAAGATACCAATGATACCAATAGTCCACACCGCAATGATGCGCAAGATTATACTAAACGTACCAGTTTTAGTATCATCAACATGAAAAAAATGCGAAATCCCGAATCTACTAAAAAACAACGGTTTTATGATGTAGAAAATTTGGGAGTTTCCTATGCTTTCAATCAAGTATATCACCATGATTACAATGTTGAAAAGTATTTGGATCAAAATGTAAGAGCTTCTTTGGGTTATAATTACAATTTTAAAGCCATGCAATGGAGCCCTTTTAAAAATTCCACTGTTCTCAAAGGTGAGTTTTTGAAAATCATCAAAGATTTAAATTTTAATCCAATACCTACTACGATATCGGTTAATTCTAGCATCATTAGAAGTTATAATGAACAATTGTCTAGAACCTTAATTGAAGGTTTGCCCAGTTTGCCCACTTTAAAGCAACGCAATTTCATGTTTGATTGGGACTACAACATCGGATTAAAACCTACTCAATCCATCCGACTCAATTTCAGAGCGTTGAATAACTATGTGTACGATGATTACAGTTATAATGATGATGTTAGATTGTACACTAACTTTTTTGACGCCGGAAGTCCGGTACATTATCATCAAACTTTAGATGGTTCCTATCAAATTCCCATCGATAAATTACCGTTATTCAGTTTTATCAAATCCAATTATGCTTATACAGCTGATTTTGATTGGCAAGGAGCTTCAGCCGATTACGTCAGTAGCTTGGGTAATACCATTCAAAATGCCAACACGCATAATTTATCTGTAGATTTGGATATGAAGAAGTTCTACAAAGAGTTGGGATTGGAAAGTTTAATGCGTACCAAGGCAGAAAAAGATAAAGACAAAAATGCTCGAATGGCAGCCAAAAAGAAAAAGGAAGAAGGAGGAGAAGATGCTGTTTATGTCAAACCTAAATTGACTCAACCTTCGCTTTTGAATAATTCCAAAAAGAAAACTACGGGTCAAAGTATTGTGGTCGGCCTATTCGATTTGGTTACTTCTTTAAAGTCAGTTAAAATAAGTTACTCAGAAAATAATGGTACTTTATTACCTGGGTATACCCCTTCAATCGGATTGTTGGGAAGAGATAATTTCTCCGGAGGTTTTGCTCCAACATTTGGTTTTGTGTTTGGAAGTCAAGTAGATATCAGAAATCAGGCGTTGGAAAACGGTTGGTTACTTTCTAGGAATATCAATGATCCCTATTATAGTAAAATATTTGCGCGAACCCATTATAATAAATTGGATGTTTCTGCCAAAGTTACGCCATTTAAAGATTTAGATATAGATGTCAAAGCCAATAAAATTTATACGCGCAATCTTTCTGAACAAATGGATATTGTAACCGATAATATTGGTTCTGATCCGTATTTTGCGCCATCAGTCGTTACTGAAACCGGTAACTTTAGTATGAGTTATATGATGTTGGGAACGAGTTTTGATGATCCCGATGCCTTGTTTGATAATTTTAAAGCCAATCGTCAAATCATAGCCCAACGTTTGTCTGCCCAATCTGGATTGGATGTAAATGGCTATGGTAACAATAGTCAGATGGTTATCTTACCTGCATTTTTATCCGCTTATTCAGGTCAATCGGTAGATCAAGTTAAACTCAATCCTTTCCGTGATGTTCCTTTACCCAATTGGCAAATCAACTATAGAGGTTTGATGAAATTCAATTGGTTTAAGAAGAATTTCAGCAGTTTTTCCATTTCACATGCCTATCGCTCCTCCTACACCATTGTTAATTTTTCCAACAATTCGCAATACAATGCTAATGTTCCTGATGCTTTAGATATTTCGGGCAATTATTTCAGCAAGCAATTGTTTACAAATGTCGGGTTGATAGAAGAGTTTTCTCCATTAGTAAAAGTAGAGATGAAATTGAAAAATTCATTTACCTTATCGGGTAGAATCAACATGGATCGTGCAATGACACTCAATTTTAACAACAATACACTTACACAAGACAATGGAAAAGAGTACGTTATTGGATTGGGTTACAGATTCAAAGATGTGCCGTTTAACATGCGTTTACAAGGTAAAAAGATGAAGTTTAAAGGTGATTTAAATTTAAAATTAGATGTATCTTTGCGCGATGATTTATTGATGGTACGTTATTTTGGTGAAGATGAAGATTTAGAAAATAATCAAGTAACCGGTGGACAGAAAATGTTTAATTTAAGGTTCATAGCCGATTACAATTTGACCAAAAATCTACAGTCGGGATTGTATTATATTCAAGACGCTTCCCGATATGCCATTTCAACAACGTATCCTCGTCAATCCATTAGTGCAGGAATCAGTTTTAAGTATAATTTAGGCAATCAATAATATTTAATCTTTTTTTCTTAAATCGTAAATCGTAAATATAATGAATATCCCAACCAATTTAAAATACACGAATGACCATGAATGGATTTTGGTCGAAGGTGAAATAGGAACCATTGGAATCACTGAGTTTGCTCAATCTGAATTAGGCGACATCGTATATGTTGATATACCTTCTTTGGATGAAACATTGGATAAAGATGCTGTTTTTGGTTCAGTTGAAGCTGTTAAAACTGTATCCGATTTGTTTTTACCTGTATCAGGAGAGGTCATAGCATTTAATGAAGATTTGGAAAATGCACCCGAAAACATCAATAAAGATCCATATGGAAAGGGTTGGATTATTAAAGTTAAAATTTCAAATCCATCTGAATTAGATGAATTATTGGATGCTAAAGCGTATACTGAACTTTTGGCTGGTTAATTCCCTTTGGATAGCCATTTCCTTTACTGTTTTTATATTGACGATGAGTTTGATAAATAGTAATTCTATTCAGATTCAAACATTTCAAATCTCAGATAAAATTCTTCACGCCTCTGCTTATATGGTCATGATGTGGGTATGGATGATGTTGCTTAAAAAACATAGTATGTCAAAAAGTCTTTTGATACTTTTGATAGCTTTGACCATCTTTGGCATTGTTGTTGAAGGTTTGCAAGCGTCAATAACAGAAAGTAGAACAGCTGATTGGAAGGATGCCGTAGCCAATTTTATAGGGTTAATTTTAGGTATGACAACCTTTAATTGGTTATATTACAGGTCGATAAATCAAGACAAACGTTAAATTTTTTCAAAATTCATTTTATATAAATCAAATTAGTTTTTGTATAATAAATTTTTATAAATTAGCACGCAATTAATTAAACCCATTACACATGGAAGCAAAGAAAAGTTCTCGCTCCAATTTGGAGAATTTTAGCAAACTCTTTATGTTGCTTGGATTGGTATTAGCCTTATTGGTTACTTATGGAGCCATTGAATTCAAATCCAAAGTAGTAGATACTAATATTACTGCTGATGCAAATACTAAAGTAGATGATGAAGAGGATATTCCCGAAACAGATCAAAAATTAGAGGAAATCAAACCTCAAGATTTACCACCACCACCACCTGTGTTGGAGGATATTAAGGTAGTGGAAGATAATAAGCAAATCGTGGAAACTGCAGTAGAGTCTACAGAAACCAACGAACAACAAAAAGTGGTCATTCACGAGATTAAAGAGGTTGAAGTTGAAGAGGAAGTAATAGAAGATGTCCCTTTCAATATTATTGAAGATGCTCCTATTTATCCTGGTTGCAAAGGAGGAAAAGAAGAGTTGAAGAAGTGCTTTTCAGAAAAAGTTCAAAAATTGGTCAATGATAAGTTTAATATGGAATTGGCCAATGAATTGGGACTTACTCCAGGAAAACAACGTATCAATGTGATGTTTAAAATTGATAAAACAGGAAAAATTACCGATATTCAAGCCCGAGCACCTCACAAACGTTTGGAAGCTGAAGCGATTAGAGTCGTAAGTTTATTACCTCAAATGACTCCCGGTAAACAAAGAGGTAGAGCTGTTCCTGTAAAATATAGTTTACCTATTACGTTCTTAATTCAAGAATAAAGAATTTTATTTATAAATGCAAACCGCCTTGAGGAAACTCAAGGCGGTTTTTGTTTTGGCATAACTTTTGTGTTTAACAAATCATTAACAACCGCTATTTATTTTTGTAAAAATCAAATAGGCCTTACTGATTTCATGAATAAATAGCATCTAAATTTAATATTTTATGAAAAATTCACAAAACCAAAACAGTCCAAATGTACAAAAAGATGATGTACAACACAAATCACCCGCTATTTTTATTCAATTGGGTTTAGTTTTTTCACTTTTAATGGTGTATTTGGCTATTGAAGCCAAGACAGCAGTTAAAGCCGAAAACTTTGCATCTACTCCGATAATACTTGTAGATGACGAAGATGATATCCCAGAAGTCCCTATTGACCAACCAAATGCTCCTAAACCTCAACCTGAACCAGATTTAAGTACATTGGTTGTTGTTAAAAATGACAAACCAATCGTTGAATCAGTAGTGAAAGCCAATGATGATTCACCGGGTGAAAAGCTTAATTTGGATAAAAGATTGGATGCTATTCCTGAAGCACGAACACATGAAGAAATTACAGCCGATTTTAATAAAGTAGAAATTGTACCTGCTTTTCCAGGCTGCAAAGGAAGCAATGAAGAATTAAAAAAGTGTTTTTCCCAAAAAGTAAATGATTTGGTTAATGATAAGTTTGATGTGTCTGTTTCAGAAGGATTGGAGCTTTCCGGTAGACAGAGAATCTCCGTTCAATTTGTAGTAGATCAAGTGGGAAATATTGTGGATGTAAAAGTGAGAGCGCCTCACAAAAGATTAGAAAAAGAAGCACAAAGAGTTATTGAATTGTTACCTCAAATGACTCCCGGTCAACAACAGAAAAATCCTGTAAGAGTGAAATACAATTTGCCAATTGTTTTTGATATTCAAGACTAAAGATTTTGTTTTTTCTAAACCGTCTCCATGTGAATTGAGGCGGTTTTTTTTACATAATTAAAAGTAAATGTTAAAATTTGCTTATATTTGAACAAAATTCTGATTATTCAGGGCGGAACCGAAAAGCCTTACGAGTAGGATTAACCATTTAAATCATTTATTATTATGAATTGGTACTTAAAAGTTTTGAAACAGTATGCCGACTTCAATGGCAGAGCTAGAAGAACAGAATATTGGATGTTTGTTCTTATCTATCTAGTTACTTTAATTATTGCAGCAGTTTTAGATAATCTATTGGGATTAACTTTTATGGAAGGCATACCATACGGATATTTATATCTTGCGGTGGCATTATTTTCTTTAATTCCATCTATTTCAGTCGGAGTTAGAAGATTGCATGACATTGGAAAAAGTGGATGGATGTATTTAATTGTATTAATTCCATTTGTTGGAGGAATATGGTTACTCGTTTTGTTTGTTACAGAAGGAAATAAAGGAGACAATCAATATGGTCCTGATCCAAAGGCATAATTTCAAAATAAATTATAAAAAAAGTCGGTTGGAAACAACCGACTTTTTACTTTTTATATGAGATTTAACTAGATTAAACCGTCATGATTTCTTTTTCCTTGGCGGCCAAATGTTCTTCAACTAATCTAGAATATTTATCAATTGTTTTTTGAATGCGTTCCTCTGTATCCTTTTCAATGTCTTCGGGTAAATCCAATTTTTTCAATTCATGTAAGGCTTCTCTGCGGTCATTTCTCAAACTTACTTTGGCTAGCTCGGATTCGGCTTTGGCTTGTTTGGCCAATTCACGACGGCGTTCTTCTGTCAAAACCGGAACATTGATGATGAGTATCTCTCCATTATTGGTAGGATTGAAACCTAAATTGGCAACATGAATGGCTTTTTCAATTACATTGAGCATATTGCGTTCCCATGGTTGCACCGTTAAGGTATGCGCATCCATGATACTCAAGTTGGCAATTTGCTGTAATGGAGTCATGGATCCATAATAGTCCACCATTACAGTACTCAACATAGCCGGATTGGCTTTTCCTGCCCGAATGGAACGGTATTCATGTTCCAAATGCGCAATTGATTTGTTCATTTGTTCTTTTAAAGTGTCTAACAAAAATTGAATTTCGTCTTCCATTTCTTATGGGTTTAAAGTTATAAAGTTTAAAGTTATAAAGTTTAAAGTTTAAAGTTTAAAGTTTAAGCTATTAATTTTCTACTAAAGTTCCAATATCTTCACCCATGATGAGTTTGATCAAATTTCCCGGAGTATTCATATCAAATACAATAATGGGCAATTTATTTTCTTCACTCAAGGTAAAAGCGGTCATATCCATTACTTTCAAACCTTTATCCATCACCTCTTTATATGAAATATTGTTGAATTTGACGGCATCCTTAAATTTTTCAGGATCTGCTGTGTAAATACCATCTACACGTGTGCCTTTCAAAATCACATCGGCATTGATTTCAGCAGCTCTCAATACTGCTGCAGTATCGGTTGTGAAGAACGGATTACCGGTTCCACCTGTAAAAATAACAACTCTACCTTTTTCCAAATGTCTCACCGCTCTTCTCTTGATAAAAGGTTCGGCAACTTGCTCCATTTTGATAGCTGACTGTAATCGAGTGGGAATTCCGGTACTTTCCAAGGCACTTTGCAAAGCCAATCCGTTGATGGAAGTGGCCAACATACCCATATAATCTCCCTGTACGCGATCCAATCCATTGCTAGCTCCTGCTACACCTCTGAATATATTTCCGCCTCCGATAACAATGGCCACCTCTACTCCCTTTTCAACCACTTGCTTGATTTCCTCTGCATAGATCGACAGCCGTTTGGGATCAATCCCATGCGTACGTTCGCCCATCAAAGCCTCTCCACTTAACTTCAGTAAAACTCGTTTGTAATGCATTTTAATTTAATTTGGGCAAAATTATTAAAAAAACGGCAATTTAAAAGAATACTAGGGTCTAATTTGTAAATTTGCCGACTCATTTTGATTTTTTCGATAGGTGATATAAAAATATATTCTCAGCTAATGAATAATCGAAACAACCAATTAACAACGGGTCAACATTTAAGTAACAATCCAAGAAATTAAAACATCGAATCTATACCTGATGAAATATCATTTTAATGAAATTGAAGCCAAATGGCAAAAGTATTGGTCGGAGCACCAAACATTCAAAGCTGAAAACCATGCTGATAAACCCAAATTTTATGTATTGGATATGTTTCCCTATCCGTCGGGAGCGGGTTTACACGTAGGCCATCCATTGGGATACATCGCTTCAGATATTTACAGTCGCTTTATGCGTCACAAAGGATACAACGTGTTGCATCCTATGGGATACGATTCTTTCGGTTTACCCGCCGAACAATATGCGATTCAAACCGGTCAGCATCCTGCCAAAACTACCGAAGCCAATATTACTACTTACCGTCGTCAATTGGATCAAATGGGTTTCTCTTTTGATTGGAGTAGAGAAGTACGCACTTCCGATTCGGATTATTACAAGCATACCCAATGGATTTTTATCCAATTATTTGAATCTTATTACTGCAAAGATTCCGATCAAGCTAGACCTATCGCCGAATTAATCGAAGTGTTTACTCAAGAAGGAAATACCCGAATCAACGCCGTTTGCGACGAAGATACACCGGTATTTTCTGCTTCCGAATGGGGTGCTTATTCCGACGTAGAAAAGCAAGAAGTATTGCTCAAATATCGCTTGACTTATCTGTCGGATACGGAAGTCAATTGGTGTCCGGTCTTAGGAACTGTACTAGCCAATGACGAAGTAGTCAATGGGGTTTCAGAAAGAGGTGGACATCCCGTGGTTCGCAAGAAAATGAAACAATGGTCTATGCGCATTTCGGCTTATTCGGAGCGTTTGTTACAGGGATTGGATGGTTTGGATTGGACCGACAATTTGAAAGAAATGCAACGCAATTGGATTGGAAAATCAGTAGGTGCTTCTATTGCATTTAAAATTCAGCATTCAGCATTCAGCATTGAAGTATTCACTACAAGACCCGATACCTTATTTGGCGTTACCTTTATGACTTTGGCTCCCGAACATGAATTGGTTGCCCAAATTTCCACAGAAGCACAACGCTCAGCCATTCAAAATTATATAGAAGCCACCGCCAAACGCAGTGAGCGTGATCGTATGAGTGATGTCAAAACGATATCAGGTGTGTTTACCGGCGCCTATGCCTTGCATCCGTTTACCGGTGAACAAATTCCTATCTGGATTGGGGATTACGTGTTGGCTGGCTATGGTACCGGAGCCGTTATGGCTGTTCCGGCAGGTGATGACAGAGATTATGCATTCGCCAATTTTTTCAAAGGACAAGTAGGAATGTCTGACATTAAAAATATTTTTGATCAGGATATTTCGGAAACGGCTTTTACGGATAAAGGCGGCTTCAAACTTCAAAATTCCGACTTTTTAAATGGTTTGGACTATAAAGAAGCGACCTATAAAATCATAGCAGAATTGGAAAAAATTGGAGCGGGAAGTGCCAAAGTCAATTACCGTTTGCGGGATGCAGTTTTCAGTCGTCAACGCTATTGGGGCGAACCTTTTCCGGTGTATTACAAAGAAGGAATGCCACAGTTGATTGCGTCGGAACACCTACCTATTATATTGCCTGAAGTTGAAAAATATTTACCTACCGATGACGGCAAACCTCCATTGGGAAATGCCCATACTTGGGCTTGGGATACGATTCAAAACAAGGTGGTAAGCAATGAATTGATCAACCACCAAACCATATTTCCCTTAGAACTCAACACCATGCCGGGTTGGGCAGGTAGCAGTTGGTATTTCAACCGGTATATGGATGCGCACAATAAGACGAGTTTTGCATCGGTGGAAGCACTCCAATATTGGAAAGATGTGGATTTGTATATCGGCGGAAGCGAACATGCCACCGGTCACTTGTTGTACGCCCGTTTCTGGCAAAAGTTTCTATTTGACAGAGGTTATGTTCCAGTTGATGAATTTGCCAAAAAACTCATCAATCAAGGGATGATTTTGGGGATGAGTGCTTTTGTTTATCGTTGGGATTATGAAAGCACCAACAATCGTCAAAAAACCATTTTTGTGAGTAAAAACAAAATGGAATCTATCGTTCAAGAAAGAGCTCAAGCCGGAATGAAGGCTGACAATGAAAAAAAATGGTCGCAGTTTACCCCGATTCATGCTGATGTTTCCTTTGTAAATGCATCCGATGAATTGGATATAGAAGCCTTAAAAAACTGGCGTCCCGAATACAAAGATGCAGAGTTTATCACCGAAGCAAACGGGAAATTTTTCGTGAACCGCGAGGTGGAAAAAATGTCCAAATCCAAATACAACGTCGTCAATCCCGATGATATTTGTACCCAATACGGTGCCGATACCTTGCGAATGTACGAAATGTTTTTAGGTCCATTGGAACAAGCCAAACCATGGAATACAGCTGGAATTACAGGTGTACACGGATTTTTGAAAAAATTGTGGCGCTTGTACCACAACGGTTTGGAGGAAAGTTTCTTTGTGAGTAACGAACCGGCATCTGCCGATTCTTTAAAGACTTTACACAAAACCATTAAAAAGGTGGATGAAGATATCACCAACTTTTCATTTAATACATCGGTGAGTTCGTTTATGATTTGCGTCAATGAATTGACCGAACAAAAATGCAATCAACGGGCAATTTTAGAACCCTTGGCAGTTTTGCTTTCTCCTTATGCTCCTCATATTGCTGAAGAATTGTGGGAGCAATTAGGTCATTCAAACAGTATTTCCAACGCTGCATTCCCTGTTTTTGATGAAAAGTACTTGGTAGAAAGCACCAAAAACTATCCGATTTCTTTCAATGGTAAAATGAAATTTACCTTGGAATTACCTTTGGATTTAACGCAGGAAGAAGTGAAAAACATCGTGTTGAACCATGAGAAAACGCAACAAATCTTGGAAGGACGTACTCCCAAAAATGTGATTGTGGTTCCAGGGAAGATTGTCAATGTGGTGGGTTGATGTTTTGATATAGGTAGTTGAGTTATTTTTTTGTTAGAAAGATATTATCTAAAATTTAAATTTATATAATAAAAATCCCCATCAAATGTTGGTTTGATGGGGATTTTGAATTTAGTTTTAACAGAAGAACAGATTAATACATATCAGAAATACTGGTAACCAAATAGACTAAGTAATATTTGTGATTGACTACAAATTT
>JADZFW010000066.1 GCA_020854235.1 Flavobacteriaceae bacterium | reverse complement strand
TGATTTTATTATCCTCCTTAAGACTAATTTCCATCCACCAACGTTCACTGCTCTCACTCTTGTAAAACTGATAGGTCTCATCATCTATCATGACTATATATTTTTTGAACCCATTCAAATCCACATTAGGAAACTCCGGTTTACGAAGATGAACACCTTCAATAAAATACCAAACCATTTGAGCGATCAGTTGAGCGGTTTGATTGTGAATATCGTATTTCGAATTGTATTCAAAAATACTGAAAATATTCAACTTATCACTCAATCCGGCATAACGACTGATTTGACAAATTTCATCAGCACTGAGACCACTTATCATCTTATTGCGATTGGCTGGTGCATCTGCCGCTTTGACTACGCCTATATCTATACTCAACAGGTCTGTTTCTCTTAATACCGGCTCAGATAATTCAATATCTTTCTTCAAATTACCCAATCTGTAAGTATCAAACAGTAATCCATCCATCAAGTGAATTTCATCCTGCGCATTTAAGAACGTTTGATAAGCTAAATTAGTATAATTATTCAAATTATTTGGCTTATCCATGATTATTTTGGTCAGGTATGAAGTTGAATCCAATGGATTTTCCAACATCCCCAAATCAAACTTGGCATCAACTGCCGTCAGATTGACCCGCTTCTCCATTTGATCATATGCTCTGTAAATGGCATAGGTCAATGCTTGACTTCCTCCTATGATCACCGGTATTTGATTACTTCTCAGTAAACTAACCACTATCTCTTGTACAATTACCAGCGTATCCTGAAAGCTTTCTCCTACTTTTAAATCTCCAAAATCATATATAACACCTGTCCAATTACCTGAATACAAGGCATAAAACTCCTTTCGAAAAGAATCTAAATCTTTTCCTGCTCCTTCATTTCTTATAGCTCCCCTATCTTCTGGAACCCCTAATAAAACTATTGATTTTGGCTGTAACTCCGTTTCGATACTCTCTTGGATGATCTTGATGTTTTTCCCGATAGTACCTTGAGGTAGTTCTGAAACAAATTGTAGAATGTTTGCGTTTACGGGGGTTAAAAAATCGTAATAAAAATCCATTCTTGTACTTTAGAATTTATGGGGTATAAAATTCCTGCGAGTTTGTAATGCGCAAATCTAATTAAAAAATAAAAAAAATTATCAATTATTTATCATTTTTTTACTTTCCCTTTTGCACTTTCTTTTTTGGGTGCCGTTTTGGGTTTGGATTTCTTCGTGTTTTTCTCTATAATCGCTTGAAAATCCTCCAATTTCATCGTTTCCACTTGGGTATCTTTGGATAATTCAACCTTCATTTTACCTTTGATTAATGTAAATCTTCCCCAACGGGCCTTTTCTACCACTATCCCTTCCTTTTCAAAAACCCTAACTACCTTGTCTACATCTTTCTTCAACTTGGTCTCTATGATTTCAGCGATTTGTTCGGCGGTTAAGGTTGCCAAATCATATTGTCGACTGACATTGATAAACATGCTGTTCCATTTGATAAAAGGTCCAAACCTTCCTACTCCCTTTTGTACGGGATGTCCTTGATACGTTCCTACCGGCGCATCTGCTTTTTGTTTGGCTTGAATCAAAGCAATGGCTTCTTCCAAAGTCAATTGCGTCGGATTGGCATCTTTGGGTAAGGAAACGAATAAAGTATCCAATTTTACAAAGGGTCCAAATCTACCATTGGATACCACTACTTCTTTTCCCTCATACATACCCAATGTCTTGGGCAAATCAAATAAGGATAATGCATCTTCCAAAGTGATATTGCTGATGGTTTGGGAACCTTGCAAACTGGCAAATTTAGGTTTGTCTGTATCACTGGATTCTCCTATCTGCACAATGGCGCCATATCGAGCCAATCTGGCATACACATTCTTGCCGCTTTCCGGATCAACGCCCAACAATCTCTCTCCTTTTTCCCGTTCCGCATTTTCGGATACATCGGTTACATTGGCGTGAAAATCTTGATAGAAATTCTTGACTACACTACCCCATGGCTTGGTGCCATCGGCTATTTCGTCAAATTCGGATTCCAAATTGGCAGTAAAACTATAATCCAAAACGTGTTCAAAATTCTTTACCAAAAAGTCATTGACCACAGTACCGATATCGGTGGGAATTAATTTACCCTTATCGGCTCCAACTTTTTCTGATAAAACTTTGGTTTCAATCTTGGAATTCTTCAATTGCAATTGCGTGTATTTGCGCTCTACGCCTTCAATATTGGACTTTTCAACATAGCCTCGGTTTTGAATCGTGGAAATGGTAGGTGCATAGGTCGAAGGTCTTCCGATGCCCAATTCCTCCAATTTCTTAACCAACGCCGCTTCCGAATATCTGAAAGGCGCTCTAGAATATCGTTCGGTTGCCGAAATCAACTGCGAAGTCACGATTTCTCCTACCGTCAAACGCGGTAACATACCTTCTTTTTCGGCATCTTCCTCATCGTCGTAACTCTCTAGATAGAGTTTTAAGAATCCATCAAACTTGATGACTTCACCTTGTGCTTGAAACAAATATTTATTTTGATTATTGGCTAATGCCGCAGTAGTTCTTTCCAATTCGGCATCACTCATCTGTGAAGCGATGGTTCGTTTCCATATCAAACTGTACAAACGGTCATGGTCATAGCCCATATTGATGGATGACTGCTCCATGTGGGTAGGTCGGATGGCTTCGTGAGCCTCTTGTGCCCCTTTGGATTTGGTGGTATACTGACGCACCTGACTGTATTGTGCTCCAAAACTGTTGACTATGGTATCTTTTGCAAAGCCAATGGCTTCCTTGGACAGATTCACACTATCGGTACGCATGTAGGTTATCAATCCTTCTTCGTACAACTGTTGGGCTACCCGCATCGTCTTGGCAACGGGAAATCCCAATTTGCGTGAAGCCTCCTGTTGCAACGTAGAAGTTGTAAATGGTGCTGCAGGTGATTTTTTAGCGGGTTTGATTTGCAAATCGCTAACTTTAAATTGTGCGCCAATGCAGCTCTGTAAAAATTGTTCGGCTTCTTTTTGGGTTTTAAAACTATCGTTGAGACGGGCTTTAAATCTTTTGGTATCGGAATTATCAAACTCCGCTTCTACTTTGTAAAGCGCTTCTGTATTGAAACTTCTGATTTCGTTTTCTCTTTCTACAATCAAACGAACGGCAACCGATTGAACTCTTCCTGCCGATAAGCCGCTTTTGACTTTGCGCCACAAAACCGGTGACAATTCATAACCTACCAATCGATCCAATACCCGTCTCGCTTGTTGCGCATCGACCAAATTGTAATCAATACTACGCGGATGGGCAACCGCTTTCAAAATGGCATTCTTGGTGATTTCGTGAAAAACAATACGCTTGGTCTTTTCTTCCTTCAGTTGCAATTGTTCAAATAAATGCCAGGCAATGGCTTCTCCCTCTCGGTCCTCATCACTCGCCAACCAAACCATTTCGGCTTTCTTGGCTAGATCTTTCAATTTCTTGACCACATCCCGTTTGTCATCCGATATGATGTACTGCGGTTTGAATCCATTTTGAATATCTACTCCAATCTCCTTGGAAGGTAAATCGGCTACGTGTCCAAAACTGGAAGCTACGACATAATCCGATCCCAGAAATTTTTCAATGGTTTTGGCTTTAGCCGGAGATTCAACGATAACGAGATTTTTTGACATTGTTTTTTTTTTATAAAAGAGAGTAGAGAATTGAGATTATAGATTTCCAAAAAAAAAGGCCCATTCCTTAAATTCCTACTATCTTTATTAACGGATGCAAAAATAGATTTTTTTTGAAATATGCAACTTTTTTATTTTAACACACCTCCAAAGTGTCAAATCAACGTTGTTTGTGGGCATTGTTTAACAAACATTTTCATGCTAAAGTAGCTGATTTGAAGCGACTAACCTAAAATCAATCAAATGGAATAGTTTTTATAAATAATTTCAAAAACTTATACCTTAACCCGATTGGCAAAAGAAAGGATAACCCCCAAAACAATTCCCAAAAGGGCCGCAAATAGAACCCTGTATTCAGAAGGCAACAAAAAAGTAAGGGTATGCGCCGGGATCCAAAACAACGGAATGGTCTTTTTGAGTACCAAGTGCCAATGTACTTCCCAATTTAAATTTTTGAGAATGTTTGCCACTTCTATTTTTTTAAACAAGGCTCCCATGACACCATTATTATATAGTATATGTGTATCGGTGATTTTGTGCAAGGTCATCATCAATGGGGCAAAAAAGATATTCATAAATACACTGATGGCAAAGGCCACTTCTATGCGTGCGCCCAAACTCCCATTAGCAAGGATTAGTGTGGCGTCATGCCAACCCAAACTTTCCAACATTGCCGGAACGCCTTTGGAAAAAATCCCGAATGCAAAGTAAATGAGTATACCCAAAAATCCCCAAACCACCGCCCGAGGCAGCAAGCCAAAACCCGGCTCGTGATAAACCCCCTTTTGAATCCTCAAACCCAATGCTTCACCCATGGTTGCCAATACGGCAAACTTCACAAAACTCAACGCCCAACCATACGCGCGATTGGCCCACTCATAGTGCTGGTACAACGCCGTCGATAAAAAGAACGGAAGAAACAACCCTACGAGTAACAATAAGAATAAAAGGTCTTTTTTTGGAAACATGGAAGTGCCATTGGATTCTGGTTTC
>JADZFW010000065.1 GCA_020854235.1 Flavobacteriaceae bacterium | reverse complement strand
TTTGGGTAAAAAAGCAAATTCTTCATCAACTTGGCCGGTTGCCCACCAAGCGTTTTCTTGTCGAAGTCTTTCTAAAATGTGTTCTGTGGTAAGGGATTGTAGGGACATAAGGGGTTATTTTGTATATATTGTTGACACAAAGTTAAATAAATAATCTTATAATATCTTCAAGAATGAATTTATTTTAATTTATAATGTCACATTTACATTATATATATGTACATTTTGAAATTAGATTACCTTTTTGACAAAAAAAAACCACAACTATATAGTCGTGGTTTATTAGATGAATCCAATATTAATGCTGGATTTTCTGTTTGCTATTTGTTTGCTTCCATTCTTTTCTCACGATCATCCTTTCGGGTTTGAATAGATTTCAAATTTTCTTTTTCACTATAATTCAATTTGATTTTACCTAAGCGTGATATATAATCATCCACTTTTTCAAAATCATTTAAATACAATGACGCTTCCAAAACATTAAACATTAAAGCTATACTGATGTTTTCATCAATTCTAGCTTTCTTGTCCTCCATATTGGATTCTTTTAAAATGGTCTCCCAAAGATCAATAGCATCAAACAATTCTGAATTTCGGTCTCCGTTTTTGAAATTTTTATATCCTAAAATAGCCATTTCTTTGGCTTCATCTACATCATTATACAATTGTTCCTTATTTTTTACATATCTTATAATCTCAGATGTTGTAATGTTGGAGAACCCATAAAGGTTGTTTATATACCTATTCACTTCCAACATAACATCTTCTACCGATTTCTTCTCCAAATTAAATTTGTTGGGATATTCAGTAGTTTTCAATTCAACAAACTTGGCCGATGGTTCAAATATTTTGTTGTACAATTCTCTACCATTGTAATATAGCGTGAGTGTTACCGGTCTTTTGTAAGAAGTTATATAATAATAGGTTCTTTTAATCTCTGTTTTCTTGGTGTTGGTATCAAAATAAGATTGTTCTTCCACTTTTTGTTGGGGATCCATATACTCAAAGGGATGAACGGTAACCGAACCGGTCAAAACAAATTTGTCATTTTTATCACCAACGTTAAATCCATTGAGAGTCAAATAGGTATTTGCCAATACAACAGGGTCATAAGTAATAGATTGACTCACATTTGGTTCCACGTAATATGGTTCATTCGGAATTCTATATTCGGGACGTGGAGGAAGTTTGAGGGTTGGCTTTTGGTCGGAAAGGGCCAATTTTTCCAATTTACTCATCTTGTTGAATTCTTCATTTTCAATTCTAAAATTTTCACGGGCTATTTCAACGTCTTTCTCATATTGAATCAATTCTTGTTGGTATTTGATTTTATACTCTTCCACTTTTTGAGGATAATTTTTCAATTCCTCTTGAAACTTTTGTTGAGCAAAATCTTTAATCTTATCATTGTTTTCGGGATAGGGTGTGCTAGCGGTAAAATAATATCCTTTCAACTCACTTCCAAGTGGTTCCATTGGAAATTGGGTGTCAACAAAGGTGATTTTTTCATCCAAAACTCTTTGTGCTTGCATGTTTACTACACTCAAGATCATGAATAGAGCCATTCCAAAATTTAATTTTTTATACATTTTTATAATTTAATTTATGGGTTTTAAAACGGGCAAATATAAGATTTTACATTTAATATAATTGACCAACATTATTTTAAAAGAAAAATCAATATAGAGTGAGCTTGGTTTGTAAAAAATCAATGACTTCTTCAAACTGTTTTAAAGTCATATTTACTTTATGTATTATTTAGTTATTAAGAAAAAGCTCAAGTTAATTAATACCTGTCAAATTCGAAACTTTAGTTAGTTACTTCGTTCCACCTCTTAATTACTACATTCCACCACTTAGTTACTACGTTCCGCAGGTTAGTTACTACATTCTGCCATTTAGTTACTTCGTTCCACCTGTTAGTTATAGCATTCCGCTACTTAGTTACTACGTTCCGATAGCGGAAAGCACCAGCGAAGCAACGGAATGTATCAGCGAAGTGGCGGAATTCAACAGCGAAGAGGAGGAATGTATCAGCGAAGCGAAGGAATGCTTTAGCAATGGTACTGAAAGTTCTAATAAACAACTTGAATGTATTAGAGTTAGCCAAATAATACTAGTTGAGATAAAATATTCTCCAGTAAAGATTTCAAAATAATTCCTTGTTATTGATATTGATAACAATAACAAGGAAATTTTTAAATTAAAGAAAAGTATATTTTCCTAGATATTTATAAAAAACTTCTATCCACACTTACTGTGCCCACAACTCTTACATTTCAGGCAACCTTCTTCATAAATCAATCCTTCGGGATCGCTACATTCGGGGCATTTTTTATCAACTGCTACGGTACCATCGGGGATAAAACGTTTTAATGCTCTGGAAACCCCATTTTTCCAAGTGTTGATATTCTCATCAAATAAATTCAAATTGTTGACCAAATCCACCACATAATGTAGTGGCATGCCATGACGTAAAACGCCGGAAATCAATTTGGCATAATTCCAAAACTCTTTGTTGAATGATCGAGACAATCCTTCAATGGTCACTTTATATCCGTCACTGTCCATGTACTGAAAGTCGTATCGGGCAGCGCCATCTTCTTCTCGGTGCTTGATGACAAACCCATTGTCTACCCAATCGGGTAGGTTGAAGGCGTCTTTGGCTTTTCCGGTGAAGATTTCGTAAGGTTTGTTGTCCAATAAACCCACTACAGCCAACCATTTTTCAGAATCATTGTAAAAACGTACCACTTGTGCTTCCAATTTAGTAGGTCTTTTGCCTCTGAATGTTTCAGAATTGTCTCCCGTGGTGGATTTCTTTTGTTCATCGGTTGAAACCAAAATCCCACTACGAGAACCATCTCTGTATACGGTAATTCCTTTTAATCCTTGTTTCCAAGACTCAATATAAATATTACTCACCAAATCTTCCGTAGCATCCGATTTCAAATTAATCGTCGAACTGATAGAGTGAGTAGTGTATTTTTGAACTAATGATTGCAATTCAATGCGTTTGTTCCAATCTATTTCGGGAGCTGTAGCACCCCAATAAGGACTTTCACTGATGTCGGTATTGCCGGTTACTTCCTTCCAAACTTTCAATTTTTCGTGATAAACGGTAAATTCTTCAAATGCATCACCTAATTCGTCTGTAAAATCTACTCTGATGTTTTCATCATTGGGATTCACTTTTCTGCGACGGGTATAGGATAATAAGAAAACAGGTTCGATTCCTGAGGAAACTTGAGCCAACATACTCAAACTTCCGGTTGGAGCTACCGTACTGATGGAAATATTCCTACGACCATTGTTCATCATACGCTCGTATAAATCGGGAAAATCAACTTTCATCATTTGAATGAATTCTGATTTTTCTTCGATATTGCGATTGAAAACTTCAAATTGACCACGAGTAATAGCCATATCTACACTAGAATCAAACTCACCTCTCAATTTGGTACGCATGATTTCATCCGTCATGTGTAAAGCTTCATCTGTGTCAAATTTTATATTTAAAGCTGCTAAGGCATCACCCATAGCTGTAAAACCTAAACCGGTTCTACGTCCTTTTATACCGGTATCTCTGAGTAGTTCCCAAGTGCTTTTTTCAGTGTATTTGATAGATTCATGCTCAGGATCATTTTCAATTTTTGCTAATATCTTATCAATAGCTTCCAATTCCAAATCCACCAAATCATCCATTAAACGTTGGGTTTCATAAACCGTTTCGTAAAATTTATTGAAATTGAAAGTGGCATTTTTTGAAAAAGGATTTTCTACAAAACTATATAGATTTACGGCTATCAATCTACAAGAATCGCCACCTTGCATGGCAATCTCAGAACAAGGATTGGTAGAAACGTTTTTAAAACCGGGGTAAATAGAAGAGGTAGAATAATAATGTTGTCTATCCCAAAATATAATGCCTGGTTCGGCTGTATTGTGTGCACTTTTGATAATGAGATTCCATATATCTTTGGCTTTGACCACCTTTTTTACTTTGGGTTTTGAACTGTCAATAGGCCAACGAAGCGTAAAATCAGAATCAGAGACAACAGCTTGCATAAATTCATCCGAAATTCTAACGGAAATATTGGCACCGGTTACTTTAGATAAATCTTGTTTAACACTGATGAATTCTTCAATATCAGGATGGGCAATATCCATAGTCAACATGAGCGCGCCTCTACGTCCATTTTGAGCCACTTCACGTGTAGTGTTTGAAAAACGGTGCATAAAAGAAACGGCTCCGGTAGTACTTCCTGCGGCATTTGAAACGCCGGCGTCACGTGGACGTAATTTGGATAAATCAGTTCCAACACCACATCTTCTTTTGAAAAGTTGCGCCATTTGTTGGTCTGTATGAAAAATTCCACCATAAGAATCTTCAACTGCAGGCACGACTATACAATTGGATAGAGAAGCAATAACTTCGGTGTTTCCAAGACCGTACATCACACTACCTTGCGGAATTACTTGTCCGAATTCTTTGAATAACTGATAAACTTTATTTTCGGTAAGTAAAGTGCGTTGCAAACCATATTCTGACAAATTATCAAAATGATGTTCTGCGTTTTGCGTATCATATTTATGTTCAATTCTAGCAAATTCACGAGCCATTCGTCTGTGCATATCGTCAGGATTGAGCTCTAAATATGCACCTGTTTTGGTACGCAATGCATACTTTTTTATCCAGGTTGTTGCGGCAAGTTCATCGCCTTTAAAATAAGCAACTGAAGCTTCTAATACCTCCTTATATGTGTAAGTTCTCTGAACTTTTTCGGCGATTAAATTTTCTAACATTGTAAATTTTTTTGGTTAGACGGTATGACTATATTAAAATAAGGAGATAAAGAGATGGTAAAATTAAACGACCTTTTTCATAATTGTTCACCGTATTTTAAGAAGTAATTAACAATTTGCTGTTGATAAGTTTTTTTGTGAATAAATAATATTTAAATCGAATTTAATTAGTTTGATTTTATTAAATTAAACTAATGAAATACAAATGTATAATAGTATTAAATTAAACTATTAGTATAATGTCTTTTTCTACTTTTACATTAATATTATGACTTGAAAAATGTTCATAAACGGTATATTTTTTTATCTTTGAACTTTATAATTTAGAATTTTTTATTATGAGTCAATTACAAGGAAAAAATGTAATCATAACCGGAGCAACTCGCGGAATCGGAAGAGGTATCGCTTTAAAAATGGCAGCTGAAGGAGCCAATGTTGCTTTCACTTTTAGTGCTTCTAAAGAAGCTGCTGAATCATTGGAAAGCGAATTAAAAATATTTGGAGTTAAAGCAAAAGGTTACCAATCTGATGCCGCCGATTTTAAAGCTGCACATGATATGGTAGGTGAGGTGATCAAAGAATTCGGTTCGGTTGATGTGTTGATTAATAACGCAGGTATTACCAAAGATAATTTATTGATGCGAATGAGCGAAGAAGATTATGATAAGGTCATCCAAGTCAATTTGAAATCAGTTTTCAACATGACCAAAGCGGTAATTAAACCCATGATGTCTCAACGCAAAGGAAGCATCGTCAATATGAGTTCGGTAGTGGGTGTAAAAGGAAATGCAGGCCAAGCCAATTATGCAGCTTCCAAAGCCGGAATTATTGGCTTTACGAAGTCTGTAGCACTTGAATTGGGTTCGAGAAATATTCGTTGCAATGCCATTGCTCCGGGATTTATTGAAACAGAAATGACGGCTGTTTTGGATGAAAATACGGTAAATGAATGGAGAAAATCCATTCCCTTGAAAAGAGGCGGAACACCGGAAGATGTTGCCAATGCCTGCGTATTCCTAGCTTCTGACAACAGCGCTTATATCACAGGACAAACGTTGAACGTTGATGGTGGTATGTTGACATAATCTGTATATAATCAGTAAGGGTGAAGAAAAACGATACTGATTAAATAATAATAAGTTTCAAATTGATTTCAAACATCCTCATTTTTGTCGCATCTATTGGAATTGCACTTGCTGTAGCAGGTTGGTTGTACTATTCCCAAAAAAGAAAGACACCCAAAGGTACTCAATTGCTTTTTGCGTTGAGATTTATCTCTGTTTTAGCAATAGCTCTTTTGCTTTTCAATCCTAAATGGAAAAAACAAAACATTACAGATTACAAACCCCAATTGATTGTAGCAGCCGATAATTCTCTATCTATCAGGTCAATTGGTGCAGATCAATTGCTCAAAGAAATGATTGCTAGAATTAAAAAGGATCCAATTTTAGCTAAAAAATTTGATATTCAATACCTCACTTTTGGAAAAGATGTTAAAGTGGGCGATTCCTTGTCTTTCGATGAAATGGAAACCAATTTTTCGCCACTTCTAACCCAAATAAATGACATTGGAACTACTTTTGAAAAGCATCCTATTCTACTTTTGACCGATGGAAATCAAACCCAAGGGAATGATTACAGCTACTTTAAAAGTAAAAATCCAATTTATCCTGTTGTTTTAGGAGATACTATTAAATATTCAGATATTGCATTAACCCAATTGAATGTAAATTCCTATACTTTTTTAAACAATGAGTTTCCAGTCGAAGTTCTAATAAATTACGTGGGAAATGAAAGTGTTCATTCTCAATTGACAGTTTTTAAAAACAACCAAAAAGTTTATCAAAAAGTAATTGACTTAGATTCTAAAAAAACTTCAGAAAACCTTTCGTTTTTTCTGAAAGCTGATCAAGTAGGAAACCATTATTACACAGCCCAATTGAGTCCTTTAAACAGTGAAAAAAACACCCGAAACAATCGCAAAGATTTCTGGGTAGAAGTAGTAGATCAACAAGCCAAAGTTTTACTCGTTAGCAGTTTTTACCATCCGGATTTGGGAGCAATCAAACAGAGTATTGAAAGTAATAAACAACGAAAAGTAAATTTGAGTATTGGTGGAATTAAAGATGTTAAATTAGCAGAATATCAATTAGTTATTTTATATCAACCCACTTCAGAGTTAGGCTCACTTTTAAAAGATTTGATTACTGCTAAAAAGAATCTTTTTTTTATAACAGGCTCTAAAACGGATTGGGATTACCTCAATAAAAACCAGACATTTTTTGTTAAAAAATCAACCCAACTCAAAGAGCAGTACAGAGGTGTATACAATGAAAATTACCCCAATTTTACCCTACAAGATTTTGCAATTGATAATCTTCCGCCTTTGCAGGACTTATTTGGGGAAATTGAAATGAAGGCCCAAAACGACATCTTACTTTTTCAAAAAATAGGAAATACACAATTGGAAACACCTTTACTTACAACTTTTAATGTATCTCAAAATAAATATGCCGTTTTGTTTGGTGAAGGTTTATGGCAGTGGAAGATGAAAAGTAAATTGGAAAAACAAAGTTTTGAACCATTTGATCAATTTATCAATGCCATTGTTCAATTTTGTAGTGAAGATACTCAGACCAATCCTCTCAAATTGGATTTCAACAAATTATTATATAGTAATCAAAATCAATGGATTAAAGTACAATATTTCGATCAAAATTTCCAATTAGACAATCGTGCTCAACTATTGATTACATTTTCAGATTTACAAACCAAAAAGTCTGAAAAACTGCCTATGGTATTAAATGCCAAATCTTATGAAGCAGTTTTTAAAAATTTAAAACCTGGTGATTATTCTTTCAGGGTAAATGTTGAAGGTAAAAATATAAGCCAAACGGGAAGTTTTAAAGTGCTGGATTACAGTGCAGAAGAACAGTTTACATCAGCACAGTTTGACAAACTAAGTGTTTTAGCTCATAATTCGGATGGAACAGCTGTACTTTCCAATCAAATAGATTTGTTGTTACAGCAATTGTCCCAAAATCAAAATTTTAAAAATATCCAAAAAAGCACCTTTAAAACTACACCTTTAATCGATTGGAAATGGTTGTTAGCCATAATTATTGTATCTTTGTCAGCAGAATGGTTTATTAGAAAATATCGAGGATTGGTCTAATTATCACTTAGATATTTTTAAGATTATTAATCATTTCTTTGATATTTTGCGAATAACGCAATAATCTAAAGATTGATTTAAATCATATTCATATGTTTTTAAATCTATTGAAAAATTTAAATTTCAATCAAGTAGAAATTTACTTTTCTGCTTTAATTATTATAAAACAACTTTAAAATCAGTATTATGAAGATTTTAGCAAATGACGGAATGTCAAAATCTGGCGTAAATGCATTGGAAAAAGCCGGTTTAACCATCATAACCGACAAAGTACCACAGGATCAATTGATAGATTATATCAATGAAAATCAAATAGATGTAATATTAGTTCGTAGCGCTACTACGGTGAGAACTAACTTGATTGATGCTTGTCCTAGTATCAAAATCATCGGTAGAGGTGGCGTAGGAATGGATAATATTGATGTAGATTATGCTCGTTCCAAAGGAATCAAAGTCATCAATACACCTGGCGCTTCTTCTCATTCAGTAGCCGAATTGGTATTTGCACATTTCTTTGGAATGGCTCGTTTTTTACATGATTCCAACCGCAATATGCCTTTGGAAGGTGAATCAAATTTTGACGGTTTAAAGAAAAATTATGCCAAGGGAACTGAGCTTAAAGGTAAAACTTTAGGAATTATCGGATTTGGTCGTATTGGAAAAGCAACTGCTAAAGTAGGTTTAGGTTTGGGAATGAAAGTGATTACCAATGATAAATACGAAACACCACAACATATTGAATTAGAGTTTTTTGATGGTCAAAAGTTAAACTTTGACATTAAAAGAGTTTCATTAGAAGAACTATTGCAAAATTCTGATTTTGTTTCCCTACATGTTCCTGCTCAAAAGGAATATATCATCGGCGCCAAAGAATTGGAAATGATGAAGACCGGTTCATTCTTAGTTAATGCAGCCAGAGGAGGAGTAGTAGATGAAGTAGCCATTGTAAAAGCATTAGAAACGGGAAAACTAAAAGGTGTTGCCTTGGATGTTTATGAAAATGAACCAAAACCGGAAGTTCAATTATTGATGAATCCAAATTTATCTTTAACACCTCATATTGGAGCCGCCACTGTAGAAGCACAAGATCGAATTGGAACTGAATTGGCTGAACAAATTATCGAATTAACTAAAAACTAGTTTCCAATAAGCGTTGTTAAAATAAAAGATTTAGGACAAAATTCAAAAATCGTAAATCGTAAATCTAAAATAGATTATGTCCATAGTAAAACCTTTCAAAGGACTACGTCCACCCCAAAATATTGTGTCAAAGGTAGCATGTCTTCCTTATGATGTGATGAATGCAGAGGAAGCCGCTCAAATGGCAGCAGGCAAACCCGAATCACTCTTGCACATTACGCGTGCAGAGATAGATTTTGATTATGAAATCGATCCACATGAAGAAGTCGTTTATCAAAAAGCTTTTGATACCTATCATCAGTTCATGCAAGATGGAATTTTAAATCAAGATGCTGAACCAAAATTCTATATCTATGCCCAAACGATGAATGGACGCACGCAATATGGAATTGTAGGTGCTGCAGCTTGTGCCGACTACGAAAATGGTATCATCAAAAAACACGAATTGACACGTCCGGATAAAGAAGAAGATCGAAAAGTTTTGATGCGTAAGTTGAAAGCCAATATCGAACCTGTTTTCTTTACTTATCGGGCTGTACCTGAGTTGGATGCTATAGTTGCTACTATCATTCAAAACAAACCCATTTATAATTTTACCGCAGAAGATGGATTTGGACATCATTTTTGGGTGATTGATGATGCTGCAACCAATCAAAAAATTGAGGAACTTTTCCGTACCAAAGTGCCTTTTACATACGTAGCCGATGGACACCATCGTACTGCAGCAGCAGCAGGTTTAGGGAATGAATTTACAGCCCAAAACCCAAAACATACCGGAACAGAATCGTACAACTATTTTATGGCGGTTCATTTTCCCGATAATCAAATGCAAATCATCGATTACAATAGAGTTGTAAAAGATTTAAACGGACTTTCGGCTACTGCATTGGTTGAAAAATTAAAAATAGATTTTGATATAGAGAAAATAGATACAGCTGTTTTAAAAGCTACACATTTGCATCAATTCTCTATGTATTTGGATGGAAAATGGTATTTGATGCATGCAAAATCGCATACTTATGATGATTCCAAACCTGTTGAAAGTTTGGATGTTACCATTTTGTCCAAATATGTATTAGAACCTATTTTGGATATTAAAGATTTGCGAACCAGTAAACGCATTGATTTTGTAGGTGGAATAAGAGGTTTGGGGGAATTGCAAAAAAGAGTTGATAATGGCGAAATGGCAGTAGCGTTTGCTTTATTTCCTGTTTCTATGAAACAATTGATGGATATAGCCGATTCGGGCAATATCATGCCACCTAAAGTGACTTGGTTTGAACCCAAATTGCGTTCGGGCTTGGTCATTCACAAATTTGATTAAATTTTTGTAAAACCTTTCTTCTTTTGGAAAGGTTTTACTTTTTTATTTACAAGCATTAAAACTATTACGAAGTGTTTATAGCTCAAAACTTGAAAATAATTCGTCATAATATTCCACCACAAGTGACTTTGGTGGCAGTATCCAAGACAAAATCTGTAGCTGACATCAAAGAAGCTTATGATGCCGGACAAAGAGATTTTGGAGAAAATAAAGTCCAAGAAATGACTTCCAAACAGGAGGAATTACCTACCGATATTCGTTGGCACATGATTGGTCATTTGCAAAGCAATAAAATCAAATACATGGCTTCTTATGTGTATTTAATACATGGAGTAGATAGTTTAGAATTATTAGCTGAAATCAACAAACACGCTATCAAACACAATAGAATCATTTCTTGCTTGTTGCAAGTTTATATAGCCCAAGAAGAAACTAAATTTGGTTTGGATTTTAACGAAATTGAAGCACTTTTACAAAGTGAAACCTTTTCTAAATTACAAAATATCAAAGTGGTAGGTCTCATGGGAATGGCGTCATTTACTGAGAACGAATCTCAAATCAAAAGCGAATTTCATAGCCTCAACTTGTTTTTCCAAAAATTAAAATTATCTCAAACTGAAACTACAAACCTGAAACTTGAAACGCTTTCCATGGGAATGAGTGGCGATTATAGAATTGCTATAGAAGAGGGAAGTACGATGATACGTGTGGGAAGTGCTATATTTGGATCTAGAAATTATATTGCCTAATTAATACCTAAAAAACATGACTTCCAAAAAAATAGTCATCACCGGAGCTCCCGGTACCGGTAAATCTACTATTATTATTGAACTGGAACAAATGGGTTTCCATTGTATGCATGAGATTTCACGTGAAGTGATTTTGGAAGCTCGAAAAAAAGGTACAGAACAACTCTTTTTGACCGAACCACTGTTATTTAGCGATATGTTACTCAAAGGAAGAACGCAACAATACATTGAAACGGAAACTAGCGAACTTGATTTCATTTTTTATGATCGTGGTATTCCCGATGTACAAGCCTATCTCAATTACATCAGTATGGATTATCCGGAAGAATATATTGAAATTGGAAAAAAATACAGATATGACTTTGTATTTCTTATGCCACCTTGGGAAGATATTTATACTACAGACAATGAAAGGTATGAAACCTTTGAACAATCTTTAGCTATTCACAACCATTTACATCGAACATACAAATCTCTAGGTTATAGAGTGGTAGAAGTACCTCATGGAACGGTTGAAAAACGCATCCAATACATTTTAAATGTGATTCACACATTTCAATGATTTCTGCAATTGATATACTGAAAACCTATTGGGGATATGATACTTTCCGAGAACTGCAAGAAAAAATAATACAAAAGGTTGTCGAAAGGAAGGACGTTATTGCATTATTACCAACAGGTTCAGGTAAATCGCTGTGTTT
The DNA here is from genome assembly GCA_020854235.1 of Flavobacteriaceae bacterium. GTDB lineage: Bacteria > Bacteroidota > Bacteroidia > Flavobacteriales > Flavobacteriaceae. The sequence continues at coordinate 3,235 of JADZFW010000065.1, read as the reverse complement.
TCAGGTGCCTACTTTAATGCATGATAAAGGTTTGTGTATAGTAGTTTCTCCATTGATTGCATTAATGAAAGATCAAGTCGATCAATTGCTAAAACGAAATATAAAAGCTGTTGCTTTGACCGGTTTTCTTTCCATTAATGAAATGGTTAGAATTATGGATAATCTACAATTTGGTGGAGTTCGCTTTCTGTATATCTCTCCCGAACGGCTTCAATCAGACTTTATTCAGGAAAAATTAAAGCAACTACCGGTACAACTCATAGCAATTGATGAAGCACATTGTATATCCGAATGGGGTCATGATTTCAGACCATCGTATCTCAAAATCAATATTCTACGAGAAATATTTCCCCATGTAAACATTATTGCTTTAACAGCTACTGCCACCGAACCCGTAGTGAAGGATATTGAAAAGTATTTATTGCTTAAAAATCCCGAAATCTTTAAACAATCATCTGTAAGAGCCAATTTAAAATTACAAATCATTGAAACTCCCGATAAATTCGGGCAATTGTATAGGAAATTGAGTGTTAATCCACTAGAAGTCAGTATTATTTATGCAGGAAGCAGGAAAAATGTGGAACAAACGTGTGCTTTTTTAAATCAAAAAAAACTAAAAAGTGTGTATTATCATGCCGGTCTTACCAAATTTCAAAAAGATCAGGCATTCCAACAATGGTTTTCTGAAAAATTCCCAATTATGGTAGCTACAAATGCCTTTGGAATGGGGATTGACAAACCCAATGTAAGAAAAGTAATACATACCAATGTACCCAATTCCTTGGAAAATTACATTCAGGAAGCCGGTAGAGCAGGAAGAGATCAATTGCCTGCAGAAGCAACTATTATCGAAGAACCAGCTGATTATATTGATGCTGAAAATTTGTATTTCAGTGCATTACCAACAGAAGATTTTATCAAACAAGTGTATACGCATCTCAATCAATATTTCAAAATTGCATACGGAGAAAAAACTGAAAGGGAATATCCATTTAGTTTGAATGAATTTGCTCATCAATACAATTTATCAGTTGTCAAAACCTTTCATAGCCTTGAAATTCTGGAACGTGAAGGAATTTTGGTCATGAATCAGCAAAGAGAGGATTTAGTTCAAATAGGCATTAAAGTAGAAAGTGAAACTTTATTTGAATATTACATAAAGAAACCGATTAAAGAGGAGATTATTAAATTGTTACTTCGTTCATTTGATGGAATTTTTGATCATGTTGTACCGGTTAATACGGTTGAAATGGCTTATAAATTAAATATGAAGGATGAAGTTTTACACAAACATCTATCTGAAATTCAAAATGATGGAATGATCTATTATCATCGTTTTACCCAATCCAATGCGCTAAAATTTTTAGTGCCACGTGAAGATCAATACACACTAAATCCAATTGTTAAAGACATTCGAAAGTATTTACAGTTAAAAAAGGATAAATATCACCAAATGTTGACTTACATTACTAATAAGGATGTTTGTAGAAATGTTCAGATTGCAACATATTTTGGAGAAGAAAATCCTAAACCTTGTGGCAATTGTGATGTATGTATTTCAAAGCAAAAAAATGATACAGATTTAAATGATATTCACAAGTATATTATGAAATTATTTGATGTATTCCCTATGTTAAATACTAGGGAAATCATAGATGCATTGGAGTTTGATGAAAAAAATATTCTAAAGGCTCTGAGAATACTTTTGGATGACGAAACATTAATATTAAATTCGCAAAACAAATACATTAGAAATGGAAAGTAAACATTTGAGAATTGTTTTTATGGGAACTCCCGATTTTGCAGTTGGAATATTGGATGCTTTGGTTCAAAACCAATATAATGTTGTAAGTGTTATAACCGTAGCCGATAAACCGGCAGGTAGAGGTAAACAAATCATGAGTTCACCTGTAAAACTTTATGCTATGTCTCATCAAATTCCGGTTTTACAACCGACCAATTTGAAAAATGAAAATTTTTTAGCCGAACTACAAGCTTTACAACCGGATTTACAAATCGTTGTTGCATTTAGAATGTTACCTCAATCGGTATGGAATATGCCAAAATATGGGACGTTTAATTTACATGCTTCCTTATTACCTGCCTATAGAGGTGCAGCACCCATTAATTGGGCAATCATCAATGGCGATAAAGTGTCAGGAGTGACAACCTTTTTTATCGATGAAAAAATTGATACGGGAGCCATGATTTTACAGAAACAAGTTACCATAGAAGAAAATGAAAATGCAGGTAGTTTACATGATAAATTAATGGAAATTGGCAAACATTTAGTCATTAAAACGGTAGATTTGATTGGAACTGAAAATGTGAAGACAACACTTCAACCAGAAGTTGCACCATCCAATGCCCCAAAGCTTTTTAAGGAAAATTGTAAAATCAACTGGCAATCCGATATAATAGACATTCACAATTTCATTCGTGGATTGAGCCCATATCCTGCTGCTTGGACCACTTTTGAAAATGAGGAAGTAATAGGTGAAATTAAGATTTTCAAAGCACATTATATATTTGAGGAACATAGCTATAACCAGTACTCAATCGTTTGCTCTAAAAATGAAATAAAAATCGCATTACCTGAAGGATTTATCATTATTGACGAATTACAGTTACCGGCAAGAAAAAAAATGGATACCAAAAGTCTTTTAAATGGATTCAAGTTCTCAACAACAGCAAGGGTTCTCTAGTTCAAAAGGTTATTTTGAAAGGTTTTTGTGTAATTTTTGTTACTGTTATTAACAAAAAACTGATTTTATTAACAATTTTGGTCGATTTTTAAATTTATATTTGCTTGAGCCCTTGTAATATCTATCTTTGTGTGAGTTTAATAATTATTAAAAAATTCAAATTATGAACAAACAAGAATTAATCGATGCAATGGCAGAAGCTGCCGGAATTTCAAAAGTAGCTGCTAAAGCCGCTTTAGAAGCATTTACTGACAACGTTACTAAATCTCTTAAAAAAGGTGGTAAAGTAGCATTAGTAGGTTGGGGAACTTTCTCTGTATCAGCTAGAAAAGCTAGAACAGGACGTAATCCTCAAACCGGAAAAGAAATCAAAATCGCTGCTAAAAAAGTAGTACGTTTCAAAGCTGGATCTAAATTTGACGAAGCTGTAAACTAAGATTTTTTTTAAGTTTAAATTAAATCCTACATTTTATGTGGGATTTTTTTTTGGAATGAAAATTTGAATTAATTTTGACTCACCCAAACTATAA
>JADZFW010000064.1 GCA_020854235.1 Flavobacteriaceae bacterium | reverse complement strand
TATCAAACATTGGATTCCCGAATTGATGGCAAACCCCGATGATTTGACTTATTATCCCTATATGGACGGACAATTGGTTTTCAAACACGCCATTACCCGATTTGCCGAATCTATTGAAGAAGCTTTGGCGGCATGCCAATTGAAAACAGAAGATGTCAACTTGTTCATTCCGCATCAAGCCAATTTGCGCATTTCACAAATGGTACAACGCAAATTCAGGTTTACAGATGATCAAGTGTTTAATAACATTCAAAAATACGGCAACACCACAGCTGCTACTTTGCCCATAGCCCTTACCGAAGCTCGACAACAAGGTCGTGTTAAAGATGGGGATATAGTGGTTCTTTCAGCCTTTGGAAGCGGATTTACTTGGGGTAGTGTGATCATGCGTTGGTAAGATAAAAAATCCAATTTATAAGTCTTGATAGCTTACATCGGAGATTATTTTTATTATCTTTGGGGTGCATTTATTAGGTAGAATACATTCAACCCAAGAATGGTTCCATTCAAATGGTTATTTTTTCGAATGCAAATTCTCCATTAAAATCAAAATAACAAATTTTAATTAAATGTCCATAAATAATCCCGATTACAATCTGGATTGGACTCGCCTCGCGAAGCGGTTCTGACCATTAAAAACAACTGCGAAGCAATCAATGAACTCCGCTAAAAAATAATAAAAAAGTGAATTAAATAAAAATAAACACATGAAATAGCCATAAGAATGACATCAAACCAACCGGGAATGATTAAATGGCTATTACATGTGACCTATAAAAAACAACTGCGAAGCACATCAGTGAACTCCTCTATAAAATAATACAAAGTGAACTAATAAATTTAAACACATGAAAAAGACCTTTCAAATTTTAATTTTTACTTTTTTTCCTTACTTGATTCAAGCGCAAACCTATTTGAGTAACCTGGAGCAGGAATATTTTGAAGCATATGAAATTGATTCGACTCAAACGGATCTTTTTAAAGGTTTGTGTTTGATTGATTCAACATTTACTGAAATGAGAATCAATAGTTTTAAAATTGAATTGGATCAATATATTTCAACCTTACCTCCCCAAGAAGAGGATAAAAAGGAAATGAAAAGAGTGAAAAAGATATATGAAATGGTTCATGATAAGTATTTGAGTAAATATGTAGCCAAATCGTATTTTAATGAAATTTTTACCACCGGTAATTATAATTGTGTTTCGGCTACAGCTTTGTATGCTTATATTTTTGACCGATTAAACATACCCTATCACATCAAAGAATTGCCGACTCATGTGTATTTGATTGCTTATCCTGCCACGTATAAAATACAGATTGAAACAACCGTTCCGGGCAGTAGTGGTTTTTATGTACCGCAAAAAAGTGAAATTGAAAAAATTGTAAATCAATTGGTGGAAAATAAATTAATTAGTAAAGCCGAATTACAAAAAGATGGCTATGATAAAGTATTCAATGACTTTTTTTATAATGATCCTTCCATAGGACGTAACGAACTCATCGGTATTCAATATTACAACAAGGCCTTATTTGATTATGTCGAGGATCAAAATGCCATTTCTTCCTTGGGAAATCTATTGAAATCGATGCAGTTTTACAAAAGCCCATTAGCGCAAAGTTTGTTGAAAGACTTATTGTATTTGGCTGTATCGGAAGATAAAATTTCACAAAAGGAAAATATTGTTTTGGTTTTGAAAAATTTGAAAAAAATAAATTTGGATAAAAATTTCAATAGAGATTATATCGAATTCATACTTTACAAATTGTATTCGAATGATGAGATTAACTTTGCAATTATTGAAAGTTTTATAACCGATTTTGAAACTATTGAGGATGTCAAATTGAAAGAAATAACTTTGAGATATACCTATGAATACCTCGCTGAGCGATATTCTAGCAAATATGAATTTAAAAAAGCTTTGAATTATGGTGAAAAATTGTTGGAAATGGAACCCAAAAGTAAATTGGCACAAGAAGTAGTTATTTTCAATTCAGTTCAAATTGCTTCAAAATCTGTTTATAATGAAGAAGCCTATTTCAATTTTGATGCAATTTGTCAAAAATATCCATTTACCATGGAAGATAACCGAGTTGTTGCTGTCTACATCAACTTTTACACTGTTTTATTGGATACTAATATCCATTCCAAAAATGAAAAAGATTTGATGACTTATTTTGGTAAATTTGAATCAATTGTTCAAGCCAAAAAAGAACTGATCTTGAGTATCTATTCCAATATGGTTGCAGAAATTTATTTGGCTGTTGGAAGGTATTATTATGGACAAAGTATCACACAAAAAGCATTGGATATTTTTAACAAAGGGCTAGTACTCTTTCCCGATCATGAAGAGCTGATTAAAATGGTTGAATGGGCAAAAGAAGATTTGGATTAGGCTATTGACTTCAAAGAATCGTTTCAATTTTCATTTCAAAGGTCTTTTTTTAATCATGCCGCCTTTGGCATCTTTGATGCTTTGCATGACGATAAATGCATCCGTATCTACTTTATCTATTTCGGTCTGTAATTTTGACAATTCCAGTCGGGTGACTAAGGTGTAAACAATGTCGGTTTCTTTTAAAGTTTCGCCTCTTTTTCCAAATCCCTTTTTGCCATTATACAGTGTGCAGCCTCTACCCAAATTTTCAATAATTGCCAAGCGTATTTCTTCACTTTTCTCAGAAATAATGGTGACTCCAATATACTCTTCCACTCCCGAAACTACAAAATCTACGGTTTTAGCAGCCGCCAAGTAAGTTAATATGGCATACATAGCAATTTCGAGTGTAAATACATAAGCGGCAAATGAAAAGATAACTACATTGAAAATTAAAATGATATCTCCAATGGTTAATGAAGTTTTCTTACTGATATAAATTGCTAAAACTTCCGTACCGTCTATTACTGAACCGCCACGAATAGCTAGCCCAATACCCAAACCTAGAAAAAATCCACCAAATAAAGCAATTAACAATTTGTCATCTGTGATAAAAGGAAATGGCATCACATGAACAACGATTGCCAATACCATAATAGCTATAATGCTTTTCAAGGCAAATGTCCTACCTATAGTGTTAAATCCCAATAAAAGAAATGGAATGTTAATGCTTACTAACAAAATTGAAAAAGGATATTGTGTCAATTCTGTTACAATCAGCGAAATACCCGTAACGCCTCCATCTATAAATGCATTGGGCAACAGAAATCCTTTTAAACCCAAAGCAGCCGAAAATACGCCTAAAATTATGAAAAACACATCTCTTATGAAATGTAGAAACTCAACCTCTTTTCTACGAGCCCATTCTTGCGCTTGAAGCAAATTATATTGCGTTTCATGGGTACGCTTTCCAAATTGGGTGAGAAAATATTTTCTTAAATAGGTAAGCATAATTATAGATTTTAATTAGGACTTCAAGGTACAAAAAATTTTACAAAACCATATTGTTTGTCAAAATCCCGAGCATGGAATCTTTGGGCTTGTATACTGTTGCTTTGTACGATATAGATGGCTCTTTCGTTTTGGAATTTCTGAGAAATGATGGTGATTTGAGTTTGCCCAAAAATCTCCCCACACCTGACTACACAATTCAAGTTACTTAAGTCGGGATAATCCAAAAATGGATTTCCTTAAATCCGCAAGGATTTAAGATTAGTGTTTATTAATCAGAAATTTAGCATCAATTTACATACACCC
>JADZFW010000063.1 GCA_020854235.1 Flavobacteriaceae bacterium | reverse complement strand
TTTTTTTTACAAAATAATTTTACTTTTTATGAAAACAATTTTTCTAATATTTTTCAGCTTTTTTGTATCATGTAATTCTGTAAAAAACGAAATAACATGTTGTGAAAAATGTATAAATAATGAATCTCAAGGATTCGCCTTAAAAAATACAAGTAAAAAAATAGAACTTTTAAAATTTTTTCATTCAATAGAAACCGATTTTTTAAAAAGCAAAATTTTAAAGAATCAAAGTAAAGAATCGTATTTACAATTAATAGATGAAATTGAATCAGACAATAAATTGGCTGCTAATATTTATCAAAAATCGAAACAGTTTATAGTAAAAAGTGGGATAATACCAGAGTCGTATCATATTATCGGGAATTTTTTCAGTTACTGCTTTAATAAATGTGAAAGTTCATCAGAAAAAGTTAAAAACATAAATATTTTTATTGAAGATTATACTAATTCGGGTGCATCAGATAATGGTTTATTAAAAAAATTAATTAATGAAATGAGTGAAGAATCATTTCAAAAAGAGTGTAATAGATATTTTATCCTTTTTTTAATTTTAAAAGAATTAGATGAAGTATAGTTCGCTCATTCTGATAATCCCGCTGTATAAAGCTTGTAACTTCGCACTTCTTCATCCGCGGCATAAAAAGATAAAAACCTAGTCCTCATCAAGTTTTATCAACTTTGGCAAAGTTATTAAGTGACGCTTTTTCCGTTATTATTAATCTCCCAGAACTATCGGTACTAAGCAGTATTTTGATAAAACCATTCTTCGAGACAATGTTACTGGGTTTTTGACTAGTGTGGTTATAATATATAAGGCTGAATTGTTGCGAACTTTTCATGATGCTACATTGAAGATATCATCTCTAGCGATCGTAAATTGTACTTTTCAAGTTAATATCGCAAGAAAATGGCTGTAAAAATTAATACTATCTTTGATATTAAGTGTTAAAATCAAGTTTTTCATAAAAAATTTCTTATTTTTTAGTAGATTTTACTAAATTGCGAGGCTTAAACAGACATCAAAATGAGAACTTTTTTAACGATGATAGCCATGCTATTGTTTGTACATGTTCATTCACAAAATGAAAATAGTGAACCTATTGTACCACAATCTGAATTTATCAAATTAAATCTTGAGAATTTTGATTCTTATCTAAATGAGGTTTATCAAGATCAAATTTCATATACACACCTCAATGATTCCAGACATTACAACCGATTGAAAAGTTTGATGGAAAATAGAATGTTTATTACCTATTTCCCTTATCACGATACCGAAAAATATGTAAATACTTTGGATATGCCTTTATTCAATATTTACAATCCCAATTTGGAATATGACTATGAATTTGACTTAAATTCTTTCAATCCTTTTAAGTATGATTTGGATTTTTATCCCAAACTCACCAAATTTTACAGGATTGCTCATACCAATTACGCGTTAATTATCTATCCAAACTAATCAACAATATTTTCTACAATGAAGAATATTATTTACATAACAATATTTCTCCTGTCACTCAGTGCATTTGCTCAAAATATACCCATGCAAAATGGTTCATTTACCACTTGTATAGGAACTTTTTCTGATTCGGGAGGCAATGGAGGTAATTACAGTAGTAATGAGAATTTTACCATAACGTTTTGTCCGATGGTATCAACTGATAAAATTAGATTGGATTTTCAGAACTTTAATATACAGAATAATGCGGATATCATGGAAATATTTGACGGTCCTGATACTACTGCCAATTCCTTTGGTACGTTTTCCGGAAACCAAGGTGCTTTTGTATCTATGGCAAGCCCCAATAATCCGAGTGGTTGTCTTACCATAACTTTCACCTCAGATGCTTCAACAACATTAAATGGTTGGTTTGCTAATATTTCTTGTTTTACCCCTTGCCAAAATATCCTTTCCAATATTGACAGCACTTCACCAGCAGTGGGAGCAAATGGACTTTTGAGAATCTGCCAAGGAACTGATGTGAATTTTGCCGGAAGTGGTACCTTTTCAGTTGGCGGAGTAGGCGCTTTGTATGAATGGGATTTCGGAGATTCAACATCGGCAACTGGTCCAAACGTCAATCATATATACAATACGCCTGGAGTTTATATCGTTAATTTAACCATTACAGATACCAATAACTGTACGAATACCAATTTAAATAATTTAGTTGTACAAGTATCAACAACACCTACCTTTATTGGCACCGGAGCCGATGCAGATCCTATTTGCCTTGGTGAAACGTCAAATTTGACAGGCGCAGCACAAGCCGTTCCTTTTATAACTGATTGTACGCCTCCTATCAGTGGTCAAACTTTCCTTCCTGATGGAAGTGGGGTATCGTATTCTACTTGTATTACTGTAGACTGCTTTGCTTCTGACCAAGTGATTACCAATGCCAATCAAATTGTAAGTGTATGTTTGAATATAGAACATTCTTACTTAGGTGATTTGGACATCATCATTCACAGTCCCAATGGGCAAACAGCTTCTTTAAAAGCCTATTCTCAAGGGGGAAATGGAACTTATCTTGGAGGTGCTAATGATGATGGTTCTCTTACTCCCGGAGTAGGAGCTAGCTATTGTTTTACGCCATCTGCTACCACATATTTAGTGAATGGGCCAACAGTCGTAGCTGGTATTAATCCTCCACATGCTTCTATTGTTCCCGGAAATTACCGTCCTTTTCAATCATTTAACAATTTAATCGGTAGCCCTTTGAATGGAAGTTGGTGCATCGAAGTTATTGATAATTTGGCTATTGATAATGGATACATTTTCCAATGGTCTTTGGATTTTGATCCACTCCTTCTACCTGCCGACTATTCTTTCACTCCAGTTATTGTTTCTCAAGGATGGGTTGCAAATCCGGATATTACAGCTACTACCGGAAATGTCATAACAGTTCAACCAACGACAATCGGTTCTCATTGCTATACATATAGTGTTACTGATGATTTCAATTGTGTTTATACGCATGATGTGTGTATTGATGTAGATCCACTTCCTGTTGTCAATATTCCTGCAGATATTTCTATCTGTGACAACTTAGATGATGGTGATAATCAAAATGGTTTTATCCAAACATTTAATTTGAATAGTCAAACAACGACAATCTTAGGTGGGCAAACAGGAATGACTGTGACCTATTACGATAACTTTACTGATGCTGACGCTGGAACAGTTACAGCTCAACTGATAAGTCCTTATTCCAATACTGTTGCCAATAATCAAACTATTTATTTCCGAATAGAAAACAATAATACAAATTGTTATAATATAGGTTCATTTGAGTTAATTGTTACGGAAATCCCGCAAATTAACAATCCGGGTGACCAAGTGTTTTGTGATGAATACTCATATTCTCCTGATCACGATGTGAATAATGGAATTGTCAATAATTTAAATTTCAACTCTCTTAATACAGGAATTATCAATGGTCAAACAGGTTTGGCTGTCACTTACTACCTCAGTCAAACAGATGCCGAATCTGGTAGTAACCCTATCGTTTTTCCTTATCAAAATACCACTCCTTTTTTCCAGACCATCTTCATAAGATTGGAAGAAACAGCTTCAGGTTGTTTTTCAGTGGATTCCTTCAATCTTATCATCAACGGTTTACCTAATATCCTCAGAGATTCCGACCACGATGGCAATGTTTTCAACGATTTTGCTGTCACAGAATATGGTTTGTGTGAAGATTTGGTAATCGATGGTTTCACTCAGTTTGATTTATTGAGCAAAGAATTAGAGATTCTCAACG
>JADZFW010000062.1 GCA_020854235.1 Flavobacteriaceae bacterium | reverse complement strand
ATTTTGCGAAAAAATTATTGGATTATGATTTGTCCGCCAACAATGGCAATTGGCAATGGGCTGCCGGTACAGGTTGTGATGCTGCACCATATTTTAGAGTGTTTAATCCATCCGAACAACTCAAAAAGTTTGACAAAGAACTGATATACATCAAAAAGTGGGTACCCGATTTACTCACACCAACTTATCCCTTACCCATGGTAGATCATGTACTGGCTCGGAAACGGGCTTTGGAAACTTATGGGGTAGTACAATCAAGAAATTAATTGAGGTTAAAAATGATTATAAAATGATTTTAAATTTGTTTTTTTAGACAGATTGAAATTTTTAACATTTTATAAAGTTTTTATTAAGTTTTGAAAGTTTACCTTTAGCATCTCAATCAATTATAAATAATCAGCACATGTTACAAATAGTTAAATGGATTGTGATTTTATTGGTCACTACCATTTCCATGTTGGCTCAAGAAACATTTACCAACAAACAAGGAAGTCAATATCTATTTAAATCCATCAAAAATTTGGATGCTACTCCGGTTGAAAATCAAAGTCAAACCGGTACTTGTTGGAGTTTTTCTTCCATGTCTTTCATCGAATCTGAAATCATTAGACTAGGTGGTAAACCGGTAGATTTATCTGAAATGTACGTAGTACGAAATGCTTATGTAGCCAAAGCCGAGAATTATTTACGCATGAATGGCAAAGCCAATTTGGATCAAGGAGGCGAGTTTCACGACTTATTTAATGTGATTCGTAATTACGGTATGGTTCCCGAATCTGTTTACCAAGGACTCAATTATGGATATACATTCCACAATCACGACGAAATGGTAGCCGGTTTGAAAGGCTTCATTGATGGAATTAAAAACAAACCACAAGAAGGTAAGTTGACTCCCAATTGGGAAAAAGCAGCAAGTGAAATTGTGGATGCTTATCTAGGAGATCTTCCTGATGATTTGTCCAAATTCACATTTACCGTTGATGGCGCTTCTTATACTCCTTTTACTTATGCGCAAAAACTCAAACTCAATCCCGATGATTACGTCAGTTTGACTTCCTTTACACACCATCCTTATTACAGCAGTTTTGTAGTAGAAGTTCCCGACAATTGGGCGATGCAATCGAGCTATAATTTACCTTTAGACGAACTGATGAATGTCATGGAGCAATCCATTCAAAATGGATTTACTTTTGCTTGGGCAGCCGATGTTTCCGAAAAAGGATTTTCTGCAAGGGATGCCTTAGCTATTTTGCCAGAAGATGAATCTACCATACAGGTTAAAGGTAAAAACGATATGTATTTCAATACGGCGGGAAGTGAAAAAATAAGCAATGCATTTATGATGCCTGTTGCAGAAAAATGGGTAACTCCTGCGCAACGTCAAGCTGCATTTGACGAGCAAACCACTACCGATGATCACGGCATGCACGCTACAGGTTTGATTACCGACCAAAAAGGAACAAAATATTTTATCATCAAGAATTCTTGGGGTACCGATTACAATGAAAAAAGCGGTTATTTTTATGCTTCTTTTCCTTATGTGCGTTTCAAAACCATCATGATTCAAGTACACAAGGATGCTTTATCCAAAGAATTGAAAACCAAGCTCGGCATCAAATAAGTTTTTGAAGAAAAATTAGATAATTGTAAGTTTAAAAAGAAAGTAGTATTAATAAAGAAATTAAAAATTAAATCCTTCACTGGATATAAATAAAAACCTTAGGTTTTAATGTTAATGTTACTAAAGCCAAAGCCATTCTTCACAGGAAGAATGGCTTTTTTAATGGGCATAAAAAAAGCCGTCAGTTAAGACGGCTTATGTTGTATAGATTGTGATTGATTTAATCAGCTAAAACAATAATCTTATTGTTGTTCATTTCTACAGTACCACCTTCAATTTCCAATGTATATTCATCTTTTACTTTGGCAAATTTCTCAGCATACTCTTTCACGAGTTCCACTTGGGTTCCTTTAATTCTTATGGTACCTTTATCCAATAAAGATACAATAGGCGCGTGGTCTTTCAACATTTGGAAAGAACCATTGATTCCGGGAACGGCAACCGAACTCACTTCTGAATGAAAAATGACTGCCTCGGGTGTAACAATTTCTAAAATCATTATTTCTAATCTCTAATTTCTAATTTCTAATTTCTATTTAGGTTGCTGAGCTTGTCGAAGCACTAATTTTCTAAGCTTCCGCCAACATTTTCTCACCAGCCTCAATAGCATCTTCAATTCTACCTCTCAAGTTGAAAGCTGCTTCAGGATATTTATCCAATTCGCCATCCATAATCATGTTGAAACCTTTGATGGTATCTTTGATGTCGACCAATACACCGGGAATTCCTGTAAATTGTTCTGCCACGTGGAAAGGTTGAGATAAGAAACGTTGTACACGTCTCGCTCTGTGTACGACCAATTTGTCGTCTTCACTCAATTCTTCCATTCCCAAAATGGCAATGATATCTTGTAACTCTTTGTAACGTTGTAATAACTCTTTTACCCTTTGTGCCGTTTCGTAATGTTCTTTACCCAAAACTTGTGGAGTCAAGATACGAGAAGTTGAATCCAATGGATCCACCGCAGGATAAATACCCAACTCAGCGATTTTACGAGACAATACCGTAGTAGCATCCAAATGCGCAAAAGTCGTAGCAGGGGCAGGGTCAGTCAAGTCATCCGCAGGTACATATACCGCTTGTACAGAGGTAATAGAACCTGTTTTGGTTGAAGTGATGCGTTCTTGCATGGCACCCATCTCAGAAGATAAAGTAGGTTGGTAACCTACGGCAGAAGGCATACGACCCAAGAGAGCTGATACTTCAGAACCGGCTTGTGTAAAACGGAAGATGTTGTCAATAAAGAACAATACGTCTTTACCTTGTCCGTCTCCGGCACCATCACGGAAATATTCAGCAATGGTCAAACCTGATAAAGCTACACGAGCACGTGCTCCAGGTGGCTCATTCATTTGACCGAATACGAAAGAAAGTTTGGATTCTTTCAATAAATCCATATCTACTTTGGATAAATCCCAACCTCCTTTTTCCATAGAATGGTTGAATTCTTCTCCATATTTTATAATACCTGATTCGAGCATTTCACGCATCAAGTCATTTCCTTCACGGGTTCTTTCACCAACACCGGCAAACACAGATAAACCACCGTGTCCTTTGGCTATATTGTTGATCAATTCTTGAATCAATACTGTTTTTCCAACTCCGGCACCACCAAATAATCCGATTTTTCCTCCTTTGGCATAAGGCTCAATCAAATCGATAACTTTAATTCCGGTAAATAATACTTCAGTAGAAGTAGATAAATCTTCAAATCTAGGCGCAGGTCTGTGAATAGGCAAACCGTTTTCTCCTTTTTTGGCTAATGGTTTCAATCCATCGATAGGATCTCCGTTTACATTGAAAAGACGACCAAATACATCCTTGCCTATGGGCATTTGGATTGGAGCTCCGGTGGCTACAACTTCTCTACCGCGACTCAAACCATCTGTAGAATCCATAGCGATACAACGTACCATATTTTCACCGGTGTGTTGTTGAACTTCCAAGACCAAAAGGGCTCCATTTTCGCGGGTAATTTCCAACGAATCATAGATTTTGGGAAGTGTAACGCCACTTTCAAAAGTAACGTCGATAACAGGTCCGATAATTTGAGCTATTTTGCCGGTAACTTGAGACATAATCTGATTTTAGATTTTAGAATTATGATTTTGATTTCTTTTCTCATATTCAACTGCTTAATGAAGCTGGATCGAGTTAAAATCACCTTATTTTTAAAGTTGCAAACTTACATAATAAATTACTAATTTAAAAATGATGCAGTTAAATTTTTTTCACTTCTAATAGGAATAACAAAAAACCCCGAATTTGAAATATTCAAATTCGGGGTTTTGATTCATTATTAGCTTTTAATAGCTAAACTATTTTAGAAAATTACGGATTAACTGTCCAAGAAATATAGTATTGAGAACCAATCATTCCGGTTCCGGGAGCTACTACATATTCTTTACCTCCAAGATTGGATCCACCTGCTTTAAATACAGATTTCAAAGAATCTACTTTGTAGTTGATTTGGGCATCAACCAATGAACGGGCAGGCACCATGGCATCAACAAAGTTGGATTGCCATAAGAACTCAGTTTGATAACGATAATTAACTCCAAATCCAAAGTTTTTGAATAAATCTTCAGAACCTACACTCAATTT
>JADZFW010000061.1 GCA_020854235.1 Flavobacteriaceae bacterium | reverse complement strand
GGTGATATGGGTTCATATTGTGGAAGCTTAAACAACATTGAAACCCAATCCACAGAGATCTCCATTTTACCCAATGCCATTCAAACTTTAATTTATTAGAAATGAAAAAATATATCATTCATTTAATAAGTTTATTTGTTGGAGTATTTGCTTTTGCGCAAACCCAAAACATAGACCAAAAAGTAGAGGAGTTACTTCAAAAAATGACTTTGGAGGAAAAAATTGGGCAGCTCAATCAATATACTAGCGATTGGAATCAAACCGGTCCCATGACTATCAATCCCAATAAACAAACTGAGATTAAAAATGGTCAAATCGGTTCGATGTTAAATGTGGTTGGCACAAATTATACCCGTCAATATCAAGAATTGGCCATGCAATCCCGTTTGAAAATCCCTTTGATATTTGGGTTAGATGTGATACATGGTTACAAAACTACTTTTCCCATACCTTTGGCTGAAGCAGCAAGTTGGGATTTACCTGCTATCGAACTCAGTGCACGTGTTGCAGCTACGGAAGCTGCCGCCGGTGGCATACATTGGACTTTTGCTCCTATGGTGGACATAGCTCGTGATCCACGTTGGGGTAGAGTCATGGAAGGTGCTGGTGAAGATACTTATTTGGGTTCTAAAATAGCGTATGCACGTGTTAAAGGATTTCAAGGTGATGGATTGGGTAATCTCAATTCCGTAATGGCTTGTGCCAAACACTTTGCAGCCTATGGTGCTGCTATCGGCGGAAGAGATTACAATTCAGTAGATATGAGTGAGAGAATGTTGTGGGAAACCTACCTTCCTCCATTTAAAGCAGCTGTTGATGCAGGTGCCGCTACTTTTATGAATTCTTTCAACGACATCAATGGCATACCTGCAACCGGAAATGCTTATATCCAAAGAGATATTCTCAAAGGTAAATGGAACTTCCAAGGCTTTGTCGTATCCGATTGGGGCTCAATAGGTGAAATGATCAACCATGGCTACGCCAAAGACCCTAAAGATGCAGCCTTTCTAGCCATTACAGCCGGAAGTGATATGGATATGGAAAGCAATGCATACCGCTATAATTTGGCACAATTGGTACAAGAAAACAAAGTGTCTATAGCTTTGATTGACGATGCCGTACGCAGAATTTTACGCAAAAAATTTGAATTGGGTTTATTCGAAGATCCCTACAGATATTCTGACCCAGCCAGACAGCAAGAAGCATTAGTCAATCCGGAACACACCAAAATAGCTAGAGAAGTAGCAGCCAAAAGTGTCGTTTTACTCAAAAACGAAAAGCAAATACTACCTTTATCCAAAGACCTGAAAACTATAGCGTTTATTGGTCCAATGGTCAAACTCAAAAGAGCCAATCACGGCTTTTGGGCCATCGATTTAAAAGAGATTGATTCTTCGTATATTGTTTCACAATGGGAAGGATTACAAAATAAAGTAGGTAAAAACACCAAACTGTTATACGCCAAAGGTTGTGATATCGAAAGCACTGATAAATCAGGTTTTGCTGAAGCTGTTAAAACAGCCAAGAAAGCCGATGTGGTGATTGTGAGTATTGGAGAAAGACACAATATGAGTGGCGAAGCCAAAAGCCGCAGTAATATAGGTTTACCGGGTGTTCAAGAAGATTTACTGAAAGAGTTGAAGAAAACAGGTAAACCCATCGTGGTATTGATCAATGCCGGTCGTCCACTCGTATTCAATTGGACAGCCGATAATATGTCAACCATCTTATATACTTGGTGGCTGGGAAGTGAAGCCGGAAATGCCATTGCCGACGTGTTGTACGGAGATTACAATCCATCAGGTAAATTACCCATGACTTTCCCTCGTGATGAAGGTCAAATACCTATATACTACAATCATTACATTACCGGTCGTCCAGCTAAAGACGATCAAGATAAGATTTATGTATCTGCCTATATAGATCTACCCAATTCTCCTAAATTTCCTTTTGGATTTGGTTTGAGTTATACTACATTTCAGTATTCCGATTTGAAATTATCTCAAAGTCAAATGCAAACGGATGGAAGTATTGACGTGGAAATGAAACTCACCAATACCGGAAAATATGCAGGAGCAGAGGTAGTACAATTGTACATCAAAGATATAGTGGGCTCCGTTGTTCGACCTATTTTGGAATTAAAAGACTTCCAAAAAGTGAATCTTGCTCCAGGCGAAACCCAAACCTTACATTTCAAAATAGATAAAGAGAAACTGTCCTTTTTCAATCAAAAATTGGAATGGACCACCGAACCGGGTGCTTTCGAACTCATGATAGGATCCTCTTCAGCCGACATACGTTTAAGAGCCAACTTTGAATTAACCAACTAAAACCACTTTTCAAAGTTACCAATCATGAATTGAAAGCGCTTGTAATTAGTTTTTTTAAACTCAAGCTTTATTTTTCATTTACATTTCATTTTTAACATTAATTATTTCTTTATCGACATTGTGTTTACACAATATTTTGAAATCAAACCCATCTTTTTTAGATGGGTTTTTTTGTAAGTCCAAAATATTATTTAGAACTATTCTAAAAAACACATAATGTGATATCTATCACAATACTACATTTCGCTAACTCTACTTTTGTTGTAAGCATTGAATCATTTACATGCTCACGTTCAACTAACCCATTAACCAATTCCAAATGAAGTATGGTTTTATTATAGACAATCGGAAATGTATAGGCTGTCACGCTTGTACTACTGCTTGTAAATCGGAACATGAAGTGCCTGTTGGAGTCAACAGAACCTATGTCAAACAGGTAGAAAAAGGGGTTTTTCCCGATACCCGTCGTATCTTTTCTGTTATGCGTTGTAACCATTGTACCGATGCACCTTGCGTGGAAATATGCCCGGTCGAAGCCTTGCATACACGTCCCGATGGTATTGTAGATTTTGACAACAATCGTTGTATTGGATGTAAATCTTGTATGCAAGCTTGCCCTTATGACTCCTTATACATCAATCCTGATAATAATACAGCTGCCAAATGCAATTATTGTGCACACCGCGTTGATGTGGGTAGAGCACCCGCTTGTGTCGAAGTTTGCCCCGAACACGCCATCATTGCAGGTGATATGGAAAACTTTGAAACAGAAATCGCACAATTGCTTGGGCGCGAACAAGTAATGGTTCGCAAACCTGAAAAAGGCACTAAACCAAACGTGTATTATATCGAAGGTGATTTTCAATCCCTCAATCCCGAAGCAACTGACAAATCTGGTCCGGGACTATGGAATGCACAAGCACGTGGCGTAGGTCATTATGCAAAATACGCCGAAAAATTAGTCAATTCTAATGATGAGGTCAATTTACTTCAAATGGTCATCGACGACGAATTGCAAGCTGCTTATCAAAGGAAAGAAACGGAAAATCCCAATTACATAGATGTTCTCAATGGCAAAGCCCGAAGAGTTTATGATACACCTGATAAAGGTATTTTATGGGGATGGGAAGTTTCGGCTTATTTAACTACAAAAGCCATTGCAGCTGGAGTGTTTTTAGTAGCTTTTCTAGCCATGACGCTAGGTTTTGAACTTTCACCTGCAGCCAAGATAGGAACTTCAATCGTTTCCTTGATTTTCATCAGTTTAACAGGTTTATTCTTGGTCATGGATCTCGATCGTCCTGATAGATTCTTAAACGTATTATTACGCCCACAATGGAATTCTTGGTTGGTTCGCGGTGGTTATGCTATGACTATTTTTGGAGGAGTCATCAGTGTATGGTTGGCCAACAATTGGTTGGGATTCAACCTACCGGATAAAGCCATTCAATATATTACTTTCCCTTTTGCAATTGTTTTGGCTATCTATACTGCTTTCCTTTTTGCTCAAGCCAAAGGAAGAGATTTTTGGCAAAGCCCTTCTTTGGTGTTACACATGCTTGTTCATAGCGTCATGGCAGGTGTAGCAGCGTTATCCATCATGTCTTTAATAATAGGAGAAGAAGATTGGATGTCTATCCTCAAACCACTACTAATCGGTGCATTGGTAGTGAATTTATTTGTTTTGATTACCGAATTAACGGTAACACATCCTACTACTTCAGCTAAAATGGTAGTTAAAATGATAACCAAAGGCAGGTATAAAAACCTATTTTGGATTGGAACAGTTCTCATCGGAAATATTTTTCCTCTGGCAACGGCTTTGTTTTGTCCGGATGCTACCAGTTTTTATGTGATTTCAGTATTGGTATTGGCCGGTATTTATTTTACTGAGAAAATTTGGGTAGAAGCACCTCAAAGAGTACCTTTAGCTTAAAGCATTTTTTTCAAATGACTAAAACATATTCAAATGGGATATAAAAAACCTTCTTTTATAGAAAATTTAGCCGAAAAAATCGGACTTATTCCTAATTTACACAAGGAAAAATACCAAGAAACCGAAGCCGATATGCGTCAGTTTTCGGATGAGGAAATTGCCAATATGTATCAGAATTTTCCAACACCCGATAAATGGGACAATTGGACTGAATACGATTCTCAAGCATGGCCTAGAAAAGTCAAAAAAACCTATCAAATTGTGCCCACTACTTGCTTCAATTGCGAAAGTGCCTGTGGTTTGACGGCGTTTATAGATAAGGAAACCCAACAAGTAAAACGTTTTGAAGGCAATCCCTATCATCCGGGAAGTCGCGGAAGAAACTGTGCCAAAGGACCGGCTACCATCAATCAAATCACTGATCCCGATCGTATTTTGTATCCTATGAAACGGGTTGGAGAACGAGGTGCCGGAAAATGGGAACGGGTATCTTGGGACGAAGTGCTTGATACTTTTGCTACGCGTATCCGCAAAGCCATACAAGAAGATCGTCACAATGAGGTGGCCTACCACGTAGGAAGACCCGGACACGAAAAATTTATGGATTGGATTCTGCAAGGTTGGGGTATAGACGGACACAACTCACATACCAATGTATGTTCGTCAGGTGCCCGATTTGGTTACAACATTTGGTACGGCTATGACCGTCCTTCTCCCGATCACGCCAATGCCAAATTCATTTTATTGATTTCGGCACATTTGGAATCGGGACATTATTTCAATCCCCATGCGCAACGCATCATTGAAGGCAAGATGAATGGAGCCAAATTGGCTACCATGGATCCACGTCTTTCGAATACGGCTTCTATGTCAGATTATTGGATGCCTTCTTATCCGGGAAGTGAAGTAGCTGTATTATTGGCTATGGTCAAAATTATTTTGGAAAGTGGTTTGTACAATCGAAATTACCTCGAAAATTGGGTCAATTGGCAAGAATATATGGAAAAAATGCAATCGCAAAAAGCGGCTACATTTGAAAATTTCATAGCATCACTTATAGAAGAATACAGTGAATTTACACCCGAATATGCAGAGAAAGAATCAGG
>JADZFW010000060.1 GCA_020854235.1 Flavobacteriaceae bacterium | reverse complement strand
GAATCACTTTTGAATATCGCAAAGTCCTCGAAATCAACATATACAAAAATAAGGCTAATACAATCAAAATGGCATAATTGGAATAATCAACATTACCTATTTGAAACAAACTTTTGCCTGTGATTTTCGATATAGGGTCGTTAATCATCCAAGTCAATCCACCTATAAAAATGAATAACATCATTGCAATATCAAAAGGTTTGAAACCTAATTGATCTACTATACCTGCTTCTTCGGAAGTTTTGATTTGCTCTACATTCTTAATGGTGGAAGGTTTTGCCCCAATATCTCCAAATATCTTTTGAAAAAAATAAAATTGCAACAAACCAAAAAACATGAAAATACCGGCCAAACCAAAACCATAACCCCAACTCACTTTCTCTCCGATAAAGCCCACCAACAAGATGCCTAAAAAAGCACCTGCATTCACACCCATGTAGAAAATTGTATAGGCACCATCTTTCTTCTCGGGATGTGCTTCATACATTTTGGAAACCATGGAAGTCATATTGGGTTTAAAAAACCCATTTCCTAAAATCAACAATGCCAATCCGACAAAGAGGAAAGATTTTAAAAATCCGGAAGGTTCGACTCCAAAACCATGTACGGCAATGTCTTCTGTCGCCATCGCTGCATGACCCAAAGTCATTAATACAGCTCCTACCAATACCGCTTTGCGCGAACCGATGTAAAGATCCGCAATGCGTCCGCCAATAATAGGCGTCCAATAGACCAAAGCGAGATAGGTGCCATACAAAGCCATGGCGTGTTCGCGAGGCCAATCCCAACCACCGAGTCCGACAGAACTCACTAAGAATAGCACCAACAAGGCACGCATACCATAGTATGAAAAACGTTCCCACATTTCGGTGAAAAACAAAACGAATAATGCGGAAGGATGTCCTAGGACTTGGGATTTGAAAATGTCGTGTTTAGATTCTGTCATGATAATATGTTAATTTGAAAATGTGCTAATGTGTCCCGATAGCTATCGGGATAGCTAATTTGCTAATGAACTAGCTTTCTTTAAACCCTTTCACCATCCATTTACGAGCCAACAACAAACCTATGGGTGTAATGATAGCGATAAATCCATAGATGAGCCACATATATTCGGTATTGAGTTGGTCTTTTGGGGTATCAGCCGGTACGTAATTTTGTAAAAACCAACCAGAATAAAGCGCAGTGATGATTTTGGTTAAAAACCATGGAAATTGTCCAATACCCATGTAAATTCCAGTCATTCCTTTGGGTGCAATCTCGGCTACCCATTGTAAAAATCGAGGTTGCCATAAGGCTTCCCCAACGGTCATGATTAGTAAATAAGCCATTAAAGTATAAAAACTGGGACCTGTAGCTAAAATAAAGGTAGGAAGAGCCATAATCATAGTTCCAATAATCATCATTTTATAGGTACTTTGTTTCAAGGTCAAGGCTGTTACAATAGGTGTTAAAACAAAAATCAATATTGGATTCAGGTTTACAAAAAACTCGAAGTTATCTCCTACTATTCCATCAAAAGCACGACTGGTATACTGAGGCAAAGTCAACCAATTATGAGCAAACAAAGTTTGAACCGGTATTAAAATAAAAATGAAAAACAAAAATCGCATATCTCTCAATGGAAAATTTTTGAGGTAATATTTCATTTTTTCTTTGGTAGTCATGGCTGCCAATTCATCTTCGTCTTCTACTTCATCACCATCTTCCGCTTTTACTATGGCTTGAGCATCGGCTATTGCTTTTTTAGTGACAAAAACAGCTATCGCCAACATACCTAAAACAGTTATTCCAACAAAAACCCAAAATACGCCATCAATACCATACGATTTTCGTACCGGTGGAGAAATAATTCCAGGTAAAAAACCACCCAAATTCATTAAAGCATAGAGCATAGCATAACCCATTGCAGCATTTTTTTTGGTGTTTAATTTTTTAACCGCCGCATAACACGCAGGTTGATATATACCATAGCCTATGACCACTCCCAAGATCCCAAACAATGAGATCACTTGACTTGAATTCCACAATCCTGATTCTCCTAAAGAAGGTGCTGCTGTGAGAACAATTCTTCCAATTAAAATAAAAAATAGTGAAAGCAGAAGTGATTTTCGAATTCCTATTAAATCGACAGCAGCTCCTAAAACCAACATGGATATTGTAATTCCGGCAGTTAGAAATCCAACCATCCATCCGGCATGAATATCGTCCAAGCCTACAAAATTGTTGTAAAAAAGGGCTAAAAGACCGATGATTCCAAAATAGGTTAACCCTTCAATTAAATATGAAATATTGATCCCAAACATCGCTCTGGAAGTTCTGGAAAGGTCAATAAAGGGTTGTGAAATTTCTTTCCAAATGGATATCCATTTGTTTTCTTGTGAGTTGGGTTGATTTTGTTCAGACATTGTTTATAATTTTAACTGTAATAATATTTCTATAAAAATAATTTGATGTTTGCATTGAAATGGATAATTTTCAATGGACTTCTTGCATTAATTTTTTAACCATTGGGGAAATTAAAATTAATACAATTCCAGCTATAAGGGCATATATTCCCAATTGTTTGTAACCATTTGTATATGCTAAAAGCACATCTAATTTAGACGAACCTTCTTTTGCAGTTGCCATATTTGCACCAATAATCCCAGCGACATATTGTCCGTATGCAGAAGCTAAAAACCACATCCCCATCATCATACCTTGCAATTTTTCAGTGGAAAGTTTTGTCATGATAGATAAACCAATAGGAGACAAACACAATTCACCAAAAGTAATGACCAAAAGTGCTATAGTAAAAATATTTAAAGAAGTTACGCCTTGCAAATCAGCGAAAAACCTCGTAGCAAATAGTACATAATAACCCAATCCTAAAAAAATAAATCCGAGTCCGAATTTAATTAAAGTATTAGGTTCTAATCTTCTTTTGCTCAACCAAATCCACAGCAACCCTACCAATGGAGCAAGAAAAATGATGAAAAATGCTCCCCCCGAATTATTAACTCCATTTGGATCAAGTCCAAATAAATCTTTGTTTAGATTTTGAGCTGCAAAAATGCTTAATGACCCACCACTTTGTTCATAGATACCCCAAAATACAATTGAGAACATGATAAATACCAATGCTGCCCATAATTTCTTTCTTTCAGCAGAAGTCACTTTTGTCATTTCAAAAAACAAATAAATTAAGGTCAATGGGCCCACTGTCCACATAAAATAATCAGTATACTGTGGAACTGAAATCATTACAATGATTAATGGAACAAAAATTAATGATAAAAGATATACGCTATATTCTTTCCATTTTTCTAAAGGTTGGAAACTTCCATCAGTATTCATTTTTTGTGGTTGGATGCCGATGGGTCCTAAACTTCTTTGAGTAAAAATAAAATTGACCAAACTAATTATCATAACAAAAGCAGCGAGACCAAAAGCAACATTCCATCTACTGTTTTCTGGTATTATATCTGCTAACATTTCGCCTTTGCCAATTGCAATACATAAATAACCACCCAGTAGCGCTCCTAAATTAATTCCGGCATAGAAAAGTGAAAAGCCGGCATCAGTACGTGAATCCCCATTCTTGTATAATTTTCCAACCATTGTAGAAATATTGGGTTTGAAAAATCCTGTACCAACCACAGTAAAAGCAATGCCTAGAAAGAAAAATTGGTGTGGATTGGTTGCTAAAATCAAACTTCCAATAATCATCAATAAACCACCCCAAAAAAGAGATTTTCTAAAACCTAAAATTTTATCAGCAAAAATACCACCTACAAAAGTAAACGCATAGACAAAAGCCTGAGTGGCTCCATATTGTAAATTTGCTTGTTCATCACCAAATTTAAGTTGAGATATCATAAAAAAAATCAACATGCCACGCATGCCATAAAAACTAAACCGTTCCCACATTTCTGAGAAAAATAGTGACCAAATTTGTTTAGGATATTTTCCTTTGAAATCTTGAATTTCAGCTAAAGTAAGTGATTGCTCCATTGTATTTTGAAATATAGGACGAAAATAAAAAAAACCACTGAATAATCAGTGGTTTTTGAATATATATAGAAAATATAAAAAATATTATCTGTTTTCTACTGATAAATCAATACCTTCTACATGATCGTTGTGTTGCATTTTTCTCAACCATGAACTCAAGAAATATAATATAACAGCTGCTATACCTGTCATGATTATGAAAAGCATAAAAAACTCATATAAATTGGATATTTGAAATCCTAAAAAAGATGGGATTTTTGGAATTGAACCATCTTCTAAAGGTAGAATATTTCCAGTTGCGTCTTTAGTTGGAGGTATCAAAGCACTCAATGTACCGGCAAATTTATTGGCTGCAGCATTTGCCAAAAACCATGTTCCCATCATTAATGACGAAAGTCTTAGCGGTGCCAGTTTGGAAACCATAGACAATCCTATAGGTGACAAGCACAATTCTCCCATTGTATGGATGATGTACAAGCCAAATAACCACCACATAGATACTTTGGATTCATATCCCAAACCTTTAACAGCAATAGCTATAACTAAATATCCTAATGCAACTAATGCCAAACCAATAGCCATCTTCTTGGGAGAAGAAGGTTCAAGTTTTCTAGCATATAAATATCCCCAAATAATAGTGAAAACTGGTGCTAAAGCAATAACTGCCAATGGATTGATCGATTGAAAATAAGAAGCAGGCATTTCCCAACCAAAAAGATGTCTTTCGGTTTGTCTGTCAGCAAATAAAGTCAATGAAGCCCCAGCCTGTTCAAAAGCTCCCCAAAAGAATATTACAAAAAAAGCCAAAATAAAGATAACAATAATTCTATTTCTTTCAATTTTAGTCAAACTTTTATCACTTAAAATGACAATAGGCATAGCCACCAATGCCAAATAGATAACGTAGCTGATGAGGTCTACATCACTTTTAAACATTTGTTTAAAGTTCAACATAAAAAATATAATAGCAATTGAACCAATAATGGTTAAAATACTTTGAATATTTAATTTTTTTACCGGAAGTCCGATTTCTTTTCCTTCTTCTGAAATCAAATATTTGTTTTTGAAAAATATAAAAGCAAATAATCCAATCAGCATACCAATACAAGCAGCTAAAAATCCATATTTAAAATCCATGGAACCACAAATCAGTGGTGAGAAAAAAGCACCTAAATTAATACCCATATAAAAAATAGTAAAAGCACTATCAATTCTTCTATCATTGGCAGGATACAATTGTCCTACCATTGTTGAAATGTTGGGTTTAAAAAATCCGTTACCAATAATTAATGAAGTCAATCCCATCCACATCAAGCCTACACCAGCCTCAGCTCCGGCAGAAGCACTCAAAAACATAAAAAACTGACCTATAGCCATCAATACACCACCAATTATAATACTTCGGCGATTTCCCAAAAATTTGTCGCATAAATAACCTCCTAAAAGAGGTGTTAAATAGACCAATCCTGTATAACTTCCATAAATCTGAGAAGCATCAGCATCATTCATCAATAATACTTTGGTCATAAAAAGAATGAAAATGGCTCTCATTCCATAATAGGAAAAACGTTCCCACATTTCTGTGAAAAATAAGAAGTACAAACCTTTTGGGTGTCCTAATTTAACTGTTGACATAATTTCTGTTATTTAGTATTTAATGTTAAATTTTGAATGTTGTCCCTGCTTTTTCTGGGATTTGATGTTACTGGTTATGACAGTAAACATCTTATTCAAGATATTTATTCTAAAAATCGGATAAAAGTACTATTTTTTTGTAAAAAATAGGTTTAATATTAACTTTTACTCCAACACTTTGAATAATTTTTTACGTTTGATGAGTTCTGCTATACCTATTGGTAACATAACTTCCCAACCTTTTTCGCCATTTTGAATCATTTTGTACACATTACGGGTTAAAATATCCATGATGGCTACATCATATTCCGTTATTTCTACAAATCTACCCTGCGCCTTGAAATACTCAAATAAAAATCTATATTTTTCGGGAATTTGAACATTTTGAACCGTTGTGATTTCACCTGTTTCGTGATTTTTCAAGGGATATAAATAAAACTTAGTATCTCGGTTCATCAATCTGCCAATGGCTTCCAAAAATCCACCCGGAATTTCTCCATAGTACTGTTCGTCAAAAATCATCATTAGATTATACGTTCCCATTGCCAATCCTATCTTGGCACTGCTTTGTACACTGATGAAATCTATCAACTTGTAGTACTCCTTGAAATCAGTAATCATTACGTTGTGTCCCAACGAACAAAGCAACTCGGCTCGGTTCAAAAAATCCTGATCATCAACATCTTCATCCGATTTTTCATTGAGAGATCTTAGATTTTGCAAGGTAATTTCAAAAATGACTTTGGTGTTGTCAGGTGTAACATCAGGTTCTTTGAAAAATAAATCTTTCGATTTTTCAAACAAATCCATATTGACTTTAGTTACCGGTCTAAAACTGCCTCGCATCAATAAAATGTTTTTCTTAAACAACTCTTGTGCCGGCAATAAACTATTTCCATTTGGGTCAAACATGACGGCATCTGTGATGTTGTATTTCAGTAAATACAAACTCATCAAGCGATTGTCTATCAGACTAAATTGAGGTCCGGAAAAATGAATCATATCAATCTCAATTTTGTCCATGTCTAAATTGTCATATAGTGACAAAATCAATTCTTTGGGATTATCATATAAATAATAGGCCCCATAAATCAGGTTTACACCCATCATCCCTAATGTTTCCTGTTGCAATTTGGCTTCGTTTTGATTGAATTTGATATGAATTACAATTTCATTGTAATCCTCTATAGGATTGGTTTGAAACCTCACTCCAATCCATCCGTGACCTTTAAATTTTTTAGCAAAATCGATGGTTGTAACTGTATTGGCATAGGAAAAAAACAAACGACGTGGTGGATCAAAACGCACCAAACGTTCTTCCAATAAATTGGTCTCATGGCGCAACATTTTTCGCAATCTCTTTTCGGTCACATAACGGCCGTCTTCTTCCACTCCATAAATCGTATCCGAAAAAACTTTGTCATAGGCACTCATCGCTTTGGCAATAGTTTTACTCGCTGCTCCCGCTTGGAAAAAGTAACGTACGGTTTCTTGTCCCGCTCCAATTTCGGAAAAAGTTCCATAAATATTCTCGTTGAGATTGATTTTCAACGCCTTTTGCTTGGTCGTGAATTTTTTATTGATTTTGCGGTCTCCTTGTTGTTTTACGGCCATTATGAAATTAGAAATTAGAAATTAGGAATTAGAAAGTAGAAAGTAGAAATTACTAGTCGATTATATCTTTTCAATTTAAAATATAGAATCTACAATTTCATGTACATTTTTGGGTTGTGATTTGTGTATATAATCATTTAAGTCCACTACATAATCGTAGTCTTTTCCCCATGTATTGTGATTTTCGGCAACTTGTCGGATGCAGTCGCATACATACAGTACTTGTACATCAGTCATCGTAGGATGTATAGACATTCTGACCCATCCTGGTCTAGTCAAAAATTTACCATTTAACACATCATTTTCAATATCTTCAGAGGTTTTATTGTCAATGTTGAGTAAAAAATGTCCATATGTACCGGCACAACTGCAACCTCCACGGGTTTGAATTCCAAATCGATCGTTGAGTAATTTGACAATCAAATTAAAATGTGCATCATCAATATAAAAAGAAAAAATACCCATTCGTTTTTTATGCTGAGCTGCCAATATATGTAAATTGGAGATTTGTTCCAATTCTTTAAAAATCAAGACATTTAACTCGTGTTCTCTGTCCAAAATTGCTTGAACACTCATCTCTTCTTTGAGTCGAATGGATAGAGCCGTTTTGATACTTTGTAAAAAACCTGGTGTTCCTCCATCTTCACGGGTTTCAATATCGGTTACATAATCGTGTTTACCCCAAGGATTGGTAAAGGTGACAGTACCACCTCCAGGATTGTCGGGAACCAAACTACGATATAGTTTTTTGTTGAAAATCAAAACACCTTGTGTGCCTGGACCACCCAAAAATTTATGCGGTGAAAAAAAAATGGCATCCAAACTCTCTGCTTCATTGGGATGCATATCTATCTTTACATAAGGTGCAGAACAAGCAAAATCTACGAAACACAAGCCATTATTTTCATGAGCAATTCGGGCAATTCTGTGGTAATCATTGATGATTCCGGTAACATTGGAACAAGCTGTAATCGAGGCTATTTTCAAGCTGTGATCTTGGTATTGTTGAAATAAATTTTCTAATGCTATATAATCGACCAATCCTGTTTCATCATAAGGGATTACAACAACATCTGCAATCGTTTCCAACCAAGAAGTTTGATTAGAATGGTGTTCCATATGGGTAATAAATACTACGGGTTTATTGACCATAGCATTCATATTGGATTTCAATAAATCGGGAATACGTAAGCCCAACAAACGTTGAAATTTATTGATGGCACTTGTCATTCCGGTTCCACTTAAAATCAACACATCGTCTTCATCGGCATGCACGTGTTTTTTGATGATATCTTTGGACTTGTGATATGCATGGGTCATGACTGCTCCGGTAAATGAAGTTTCGGTATGCGTGTTGGCTACATAAGGTCCTAAATCATTCAATAATTGTTCTTCAATCGGTCTATACAATCGGCCACTGGCAGTCCAATCGGTGTAAATGATTTCCTTTTCACCATAAGGCGATTGGAATGTTTGACCATTTCCAATGATGTTCTTTCTGTATTTTTCGAAATATTGTTCTAGGTTCTGCATAATGAAACTCGATTGATACGAATTTTGTTAATCTACTTTAAAAGAATGTACATCAATTACATCTAAAATGACTTTTCCTGAAAAAGTAGGAATTATACCTTTTTTGCCAATTCCTTGACTTCCAGCATTACTTTTAAGGCCAAAGCATCTGCTGCTGCTTGTGAAGTGCTTTCGGTATAAATTCTAATAATGGGTTCTGTATTGGATTTGCGCAAATGTACCCATTCCGTTTCAAAATCTATTTTAACTCCATCTACTGTATTTACGGTATCATTTTGATGATGCTGAATAAATTTATCAAGCAAACCATCCACATCAAATCCATCGGTCAATTCGATTTTGTTTTTACTCATAAAATAGTCGGGATACGTTTTGCGCAATTGCAAACACGTTTTTCCTGATTTAGCCAAATGCGTCAAAAATAAAGCTATGCCTACCAATGAATCTCTTCCATAATGCGATTCAGGATAAATGATACCACCATTGCCTTCTCCTCCTATGACTGCTTGTTGCGTTTTCATTTCGGATACGACATTGACTTCTCCTACAGCTGAAGCGGTATATTTTTGCCCATATTTTTCAGTAACATCTCTTAATGCACGCGAGGATGAAAGGTTGGATACGGTATTTCCCGGAGTCCGAGATAAAATGTAATCGGCTACAGCCACCAAAGTGTATTCTTCTCCAAACATGCTTCCATCTTCATTGACCAATGCTAGACGATCTACATCGGGATCAACGACTATACCCAAATCAGCTTTTTCAGTTACTACTAATTCTGATATATCTGTCAAATGTTCTTTCAATGGTTCGGGATTGTGGGGAAATTCACCATTGGGTTCACAATACAATTTGACTACTTCTACGCCCATTTTTTCCAATAATTGGGGTATTACAACACCACCGCTTGAATTAACGGCATCGACTACTACTTTGAATTTTGCATTTTTCACGGCTTCTACATCTACTAATTTCAGTTTCAAAACCAAATCGATGTGTTTTTCCATATAATCTCGCTTTTTATCATACGTTCCTAAATCGTCAATTAAAGCGTATTCAAAAGCTTCATTTTCTGCAATTTCCAAAATGCGTTTCCCTTGTTCATCGTTTATAAATTCTCCTTTTTCATTGAGCAATTTCAAGGCATTCCATTGCTTCGGATTGTGACTGGCTGTGATGATGATGCCACCGTCGGCTTGTTCGAGTGTTACTGCCACTTCCACTGTTGGTGTAGTAGAAAGGCTTATATTGACTACATCGATTCCCATGCCTACCAAAGTATTGAGCACTAAACTACTCACCATTTTTCCCGAAATTCGGGCATCGCGTCCTACCACAACTTTCAAACGTTTGTTGGGATGTCGTTCCTTGAGCCAAACAGCATAGGCTGTTGCAAATTTAACAGCATCAATAGGCGTTAGATTTTGATTGGGTTTGCCTCCTATGGTACCGCGAATACCGGAAATGGATTTGATTAAAGTCATGTGATGTTTTAAGGTTAAGTTTTAAGGTTTTAAAATTTGGTTTGATACAATAAATTTAATTTTGATAAACTAGTACTCATTTGGCATTTATTTCCAATAACTAATAGAGATTACTTTTGGAAATTGGAATTTGGAATTTAGAATTTAACAATTACATTTATTTATCACCTTTTTCTCCAACAAAATAATCGTCCTGTAATTTAAACAAGACATTAAAAGTTGTCAAACTTCCATAAATACGGGTGATGTATTGTTGCAATTCTATTTTATCTACATCGTCTAGTTTGCTGGCATTGATTTTTTGTTCCATCACGCGTAAGCGATCGCGTACCATGATGATTTTATGAAAAAACGTATCGATGGGAATTTCTTTGTTTTGGGTAGCCGTTCCGGGTTCCATGATGAGTTTCCCGCCTTTCCATTTATCGGCAATGGGTACAATTTGAGATACGTCACTGTAACGTTGTAAAATTTGACGCAAAGTCTTTTCTACTTCAAAAAAACTAATCGTATCGACTTCGTCTTCAACAGCCTCAATAACTTGTATTTGATCATCATCCAATTCCAAAGTTTCCAAACCTTTTTCTATAAAGGTGACCCAATAATGTTGGGAAGTAACATTGGTTACGACTCCTTTTCCGTATTCCGGATGTTCAATACGAGATCCTATTCCTAGTAGATTCATTTGAAATTGCTATTAAATATTTACTAATTTTGTTCAAATTTCAAAAATACAAAAAATGTTTGACGACCAAGACGAAGAAAGAAAATCATTTGAAGACATTCAAAAGATGCCCATTTTTATAAAGGCTAATGAACTATTGGATTTAGTAACCGAAATTGTGAAAGTAGCTGAAACCGAAATATCCGATTCGTCAAAGAACACCGAAGAACGAATGTTCGGACATTATCTGCAATTTTTAATGGAAAATGCTTATATCATTCCGGCTAAAATTGCCGGCGCAGAAAGAGTAGAAATTTACGATTTAAAAATGGAAAATGCGGTCATCATCCGCAAAGCAGCAAGAGAATTGCTCACCCATAGTACCGGATTGAGCTTCAGTGGATTCAAATCAACTGATTATATCCAACTTTTGAGAGATGGCGTGGAAGAATTTAGGGTACTTTTTGCAGCATGGGTCAAAACTTTTGACCCTTGGAATTACATCATCGATCGATGGGGATTGTTTAACCCTCCAGGCGTTCAATACGATGATCCTGATCCAGATGAATAAATTGATTTAATCAATCCCAAATACTGATTTCAAAAGGCGTCAACATCGTTTCCAATGTTCTCAAAGGAGCTGCTTTAAGCTTGACAACTTCGGAAGTAGGCTCTTTGTCCTGTAAAAAATTATAGCTGTCCACACTCATTTTTTTGGTTAGGAAATTTAAATTGTAATCTGTTGAATCACCACTGTCTCTATTACTTTCATTCAAACTGTACATGACGAGCCCAAACTTATTGTTTTGTAATTGAAACCGGAATGAATGGGTTGTAATAAACCACAATTTTTCTTTGGTCCAAATCTGAAAATTCAAATCGAGATAGCCTTCACTGGTAATAAATATTCCTTGAAAAGGTTCGCCCATTTCAGAATTATCTTTACTGATGATAAAAGTATTGGATTGTGTATGTTTGAGATAGCCACCTTCTTTTTGTTTCAAGAACACACCTAAGACTCTGAGGACACTTTCCCCGGCTAAACTATCAATTCCCTCCGTTTCAACTAACTTCTTTTCTACAACAAAAGCAAAATCCAATAATTGATCATTGTTTAAATCCCCTTCTGCACTGGCAATTATTTTCCAATCAAGTGGTATGAATGATTCCTTTGTCATGCCGTAAACGTTGAGTTTAGGATACTCATTCTGGGATTGAACAAGAATCGAAAAAAACATTAAGGAGAACACTAATCTTCTCATAAATTTAGGGAATATATTAAGTCGTAGTAAAATCGATTTAAATCATTCAATACGGGACAATAAAAATACAAAAAAATAAATACTATGAACAAATGTTGAAATTTAATTTTTTCAAATTTTCAATTCCCCTCCAATTGGCAATAAAAACAACTTTTTATTTGATTTTTTAAACAACCTAATTGCTTGATCGTGATTTAGTTTGATCAAGTTAAAGGTATCATAGTGATAGCCCAATATATTTTTACATTTTAAAAAATCGGATGCTTTAACAGCACTTTTGATTCCCATGGTAAAAACATCACCAATTGGCAAAACGGCTAAATCTAGTTTGCCAATAACTTTAGGAATTAATTTCATATCATAAGTCAAAGCAGTATCTCCCGCGATATATATCTTATGATTGGCTGTTTCCAACACATATCCCATTGGGTTGCCTCCATATGTCCCATCGGGAAAACTACTGGAATGTTCGGCCTTTACTGCATGCACTATCCCAAAATCAAATGTTTGACTACCTCCGATATTCATAGCATGACCTGCCAATCCTTTCTTTTCAAAATAGGTAATAATTTCATAATTGGAAATCAACTTGGCTCCCGTTCTTTTGGAAATGGCCTCCACATCCAAAATATGATCTCCATGTGCATGGGTAATCAATATATAATCTACCTCTAAACTTTCCCAAGGAATCAATCGAGCTAGTTCGTTGCCACTGATAAAAGGATCAACAATGATGCGTTTTTCATGCGTTTCAATGAGAAGTGACGCATGACCAAGATAGGTTATTTTCATTTAGTAAGGATTTTAGTTATACATAATACAGTTAATACTTTAATGCAGTTTAACCCATTATTTCATTTCCAAATTCCCAAATATATGCACTATTTTATCATTCTCAAATTGATCACTTCTTGTTCGGATAAATGTCTCCAACGTCCTTTGGGTAGATCTTTTTTAGTCAAACCTGCAAAAATTACTCGATCCAATTTGGATACAGAATAACCCAAACTTTCGAAGACTTTTCTCACAATTCTATTGCGCCCTGAGTGGATTTCTACGCCAACTTCGGTTTTGGGACTTCCATCTACATAAGAAATATGATCAACAAACACCGGAATATCCTCAATCAAAAAGCTTGGATCGGCAATCTTATTCATATCTGCGGCAGTCAAGTTTTTATCAAGCGTCACATGATATAATTTGTGAATATTGTGTTTGGGATGTGTGAGTTTTTTGGCTAAATCACCATCATTGGTAAACAATAGTAATCCGGTTGTATTGCGGTCCAACCTGCCTACAGGGTAAATGCGTTCCTTGCAAGCATTGGAAACCAATTCCATAACTGTTTTTCTTCCTTTTTCATCATCCAAAGTCGTAATGTAATCTTTGGGTTTGTTGAGCAATACATAACGCTTGGCTTCCGGATTGATGGCGGTATCGTCAAATCTCACTTCGTCAAGTGGTTTTACTTGATAACCCATTTCGGTTACAATTTTACCATTGACCGTCACATTTCCGGCTTTGATATACATATCGGCTTCTCTGCGCGAACAAACGCCGGCATTGGAAATGTATTTATTGAGTCGGATGGTATCAGATACAGGAGCCGTTTTCTTAGGCATTCTTGGGCGTTGTGGTTTGGTGTTTTCACGCGCTTCACTCGAATCTGAAATACGTCTTTTGGAAACCACTTTCTTTTCTGAATCTTCACCTCTGCGAATGACTTTCTTTACGGTTCTAGGTCCTGAATTGTCATCTCTAAAGGTTCTTTTGGGAGCCGAATTGTCATCTCTAAAAGTTCTTCTGGGAGCTGAATTGTCATCTCTAAAAGTTCTTTTAGGTCTGTCGGATTGATCGCTATTGCTTCTTCGATCTTTAGAAAAAGATTTGGAATCTCCCTCTCTATCTTCATATCTTTTTCCAGGTGAAGAATTGCCGGAAGATTTGTAATTTTTTTTGGGTCCTGAGAAACTTTTGGAATCATCATCACCTCTTTTTACATATTTTCTAGGAGTATCTGATGTTTTGGAGGTACGATTGAGTTGCTTTGGAGCAGCTTTTTTGTCATTTTGTCGTCCTCTCGACGATAAATTTTGTTGAGCCATAATAAGTTAAATATTTTGGGCAAAGGTAGGTATTTTTTAAATATTCTTTGAATTTTTAATATTTGTCTATTTATAGTTTGCTTTACTAACCCATTTGTTCCGCTCCCGCTCCCGCACAAGCAAGGTCATTACGTAAAGTGAAATCAAATTGGATCTCTTTGATTTTTAGTTACATTTGGCTTTAACCTTTTTCAAAATTTATCAGTATGCATGGGATTTGATAAAGCTGGTCGTATTGGAATAAGATGTTTCTTACATAATGTTTTTAATTCGTCAATTGTTTCACCCATATTGTTTTTAAAGAGAAAAATAACCTATCAATTATAAATAAATGCTCATTATGATACCCAAACTCGCTCATTTTATTGTTCCTATTTGACACGTTATGCTTCCTAATTTTAAAATTGGACTGATGGGCAACAAAAAAATGGGTTTGGAATACAAGTCAGTAAATACGGGGACTGTCGGTACAGGGGGTACCATGGAAAGTAAACTCTCGGAAGGGAATTATATACTCTCGGAAGGGAATTATTAACTCTCGGAAGGGAATTATGAACTCTCGGAAGGTAACTCTATACTCTCGGAAGAGAACTATGAACTCTCGGAAAGGAAAACTATACTCTCGGAAAGGAATTATGAACTCTCGGAAAGGAAAACTATACTCTCGGAAGGGAACTATGAACTCTCGGAAGGGAATTATGAACTCTCGGAAAGGAAAACTATACTCGCGGAAGGGAATTATGAACTCTCGGAAAGGAAAACTATACTCGCGGAAAGGAATTATGAACCCGCGGAGGGGAATTATGGAGTGTAGCTAATAATATATGTAAACGTGTATTTCTACTGTAAAATTGCGGTGGGTCATCGGGGGAATGTGGATGGGCGATTTCATTTTTAGGTTTTCGCCACCGCTAGCGCACGAGTCCTCTCGTATGGTGTTTAAAAAGTTACTACATTTGTAAAAGAAAAAATAAATTACATCATCAAAATTCTGAAAAAGAGAGCTTGGTGTTTAAGGCTGAGGAATATGTTTATGGTGGTGTGTTTGAGATAAAGGAAATCTTGATGATAGAGTAGTATTTGGAAATCTTGAATGGAACAATACCATACGAGATGACTCGTGTGGTAGTGGGGTTAATTAGATTCAATAGAATGATAAAGTCCCTGTCGGCAACTTATCTTACCGAGCCCAAACGAGAGGATTTTTGGGGTAGCGGGGCAGGTATTTTTACTCATAACCAAGGTGTAATTGATTTTTTTTACAAAATAATTTTACTTTTTATGAAAACAATTTTTCTAATATTTTTCAGCTTTTTTGTATCATGTAATTCTGTAAAAAACGAAATAACATGTTGTGAAAAATGTATAAATAATGAATCT
>JADZFW010000059.1 GCA_020854235.1 Flavobacteriaceae bacterium | reverse complement strand
CTTTTTCTATTGCATTAGTGGCTTTCCTATGGGGATTGGGTGCTATTACTTATACCATCGCTACCGGTATCGGGACTTGGGGTCTGGATAAAAACATCGGTTGGGCTTGGGATATTACCAACTTCGTATGGTGGGTAGGGATCGGTCACGCCGGTACACTTATATCTGCCGTATTGTTATTATTCCGTCAAGAGTGGCGTATGGCTATCAACCGATCAGCTGAAGCGATGACCATTTTTGCGGTATTTCAAGCCGGACTATTTCCTTTGATCCACATGGGACGTATTTGGGATGGCTTCTTTACTTTGCCAATTCCCAATATGTATGGAAGTTTGTGGGTCAACTTCAATTCACCTTTACTTTGGGACGTATTTGCCATCTCTACCTATTTGACCGTATCGGTTGTATTTTGGTGGACCGGTTTATTACCCGACTTTGCGATGATTCGCGATAGAGCCGTGCGACCTTTCCAAAAGAAAATATACAGTTTGGTGAGTTTTGGCTGGACCGGACGCGCCAAAGATTGGCAACGATTTGAAGAAGTATCATTGGTACTGGCCGGATTGGCTACACCATTGGTTCTTTCTGTGCATACTATCGTATCCATGGACTTTGCCACTTCTATCAATCCAGGTTGGCACTCTACCATCTTCCCTCCATACTTTGTAGCGGGAGCTATTTTCTCAGGATTTGCAATGGTTCAAACGCTATTGGGTATTATGCGTAAAGTGACCAATATGGAATCTTATATCACCCGCAAACATGTGGAAAACATGAACTTGGTGATCTTGTTTACCGGTGGTATTGTTGCAGTAGCATATGCCACAGAGTTTTTCATCGGGTGGTACACTGCCAGTCCATATGAAAACTTTACCTATATGTCTGTAGGAGCAGCTACCGGACCTTATTGGTGGGCGTTTTGGTTGTTGATCATTTGCAACATTTTAATTCCCCAATTGTTGTGGTTTAAAGGTGTAAGAACCAGTTTTATATACTCTTTCTTGATATCAATCGTCATCAATATCGGAATGTGGTTTGAGCGTTTTGATATCATTGTAATTGTATTGAGTAAAGGTCACTTGCCTTCCACTTGGGATAGATTTGAACCTACATTTATTGATATTGGTATCTTCATTGGGACTTTAGGTTTCTTCTTTGTATTGTTCTTGTTGTATGCCCGTACTTTCCCGGTTATTGCACAAGCTGAGGTTAAAACCATTTTAAAGAAAACCGGTGAACATTACAAGAAATTAAGAGGAAACGAACATCATTAGGATATTCATCTAAGCGAATAACATTTGAAATTATCATCACCATGAGTAGAAAATATTTTGTTTTACACGCATCATTTGAAGATGATGAAGTATTATTGGACGCTGTAAAAGCTACACGTGAAGCCAATTACGAGATTGCTGAAGTTTATACACCTTTCCCTGTTCACGGATTGGATAAAGCGATGGGTTTAAAACCTACGCGTATAGCTATTGCAGCTTTTCTTTTCGGATTAACCGGATTTTTAACGGCATTGGCCATCACCAATTATACCATGATCGTAGATTGGCCTCAAAATTTTGGGGGTAAACCCAACTTCACTTATCCTGAAAACATGCCTGCTTTTGTAACCATTTTGTTTGAGTTGACTGTGTTTTTTGCAGCTCACTTTATGGTAATTACCTTCTATTTGAGAAGCAGATTGTGGCCTTGGAAAGAAGCCGAAAATCCAAATCCAAGAAGTACAGATGATTTGTTCATTATGGAATTGGAAGTAAATGATCATGCCGAAAAAGCTGCTGATTTCTTGAAATCGACTGGCGCTTCAGAAGTGGTAATAACCGAAAAAATAGATCCCAATGATTTTGACACACACTAGTGTATAGCAAAACATTGTACAATTATAATATGTATCAAATGAAAAAATCAGTTTTTGCAATAGTAGCAGTTGTTATACTACTCTCAGCTTGTAGTAGAGACCGCAGCAAACCGAACATGCAATATATGCCGGATATGTATGTATCTGTGCCTTACGAACCTTATGGAATCAATCCCAAAATGGCAGACAGTTTGGCGTCTTTGGTGCCTCCAACCGGAGCCATTGCTCGAGGAAAAATGCCTTTTGAATATCCAGCCGGAACAGATGGTTACAATGCCGCTTTGGCCAATTTAAAATCACCTTTACCAGTGAATGAAGAAAATTTGGCAAACGGTAAAAAAATGTTTGACATTTATTGTGCTACCTGCCATGGATTCAAAGGAGACGGACAAGGTAAATTGGTTCAAAATGGTAAATTCTTAGGTGTTCCCAATTATAAAGATCGCGCCATTACAGAAGGTAGTATCTATCATGTGATATACTATGGACGTAATATGATGGGTCCACACGCAACTCTTTTAACTGAGAAAGAGCGTTGGCAAGTGGTTCAACACGTTCAAAAATTGAGAACCGATTTAATGCCTGCTCCTGTAGCAAGTGCTCAAAAATAAGTAAACAACCTATAATAAGTTTCTTCCTAAGTTTTTTTAAAATCTTCTCAATTGCAATAGAAACGCATTCGATTTTGAAAAATAGTTTAGGCCTTTGAAATTTTTTTTAATTAAATAATTAAAAACGATGTATCAATTTTCAGGTAAATTAAAAAGTATCGCCTTGGCACTGATGGTTATCGGAGCCATTGGAGTAGCTATCGGCTTTTTTACAAATGCAGGTAAAAAAACAGAAGAACACAAAACAGAAGTCGTTCAGAATGCTGAAAAAGCAAGTGTTTCTTCAGAAGTCGAAGCCAATCATGCTGCCGCAGCAAACGATACAAATGCCGAACCACACGATGCAAGTCATGCTGAACATCAAATGCAAAACAGACCTTGGGCTGCTTTTTACACGCCTTTGTTCTTCTTTTTCATGATTTCATTGGGACTTTTTGTGTTTTATGCTACGCAAGTGGCTGCCTCAGCCGGATGGTCTGTAGTATTATTCAGAGTCATGCAAGGTTTGTCTGGGGCTATAGTGCCCATAGGTATTATATTGTTTATTTTCTTGGTATTGTCTGCCATGGGTATGAATCATTTATTCCCTTGGATGCACGCAGAAGGAGATGAAATCATCGAAGCCAAAGCTTTTTGGCTCAACATTCCGGGATGGTTGATAAGAGCAGTCATCTTTATTGGCGGTTTTATTGCCTTTAGATATTTTATCATTAAAAAATCGGTTGAACAAGATCACGCACACGACTACAAAGCGCATGAAAAAGGGTTTAAATGGACCATTTTCTTTATTGCCTTCTTTATGTTGTCGGAATCTGCATTCTCATGGGATTGGGTCATGTCCTTGGATCCACATTGGTTCAGTACTTTATTTGCATGGTATATTTTTGCTTCAGGCATCGTATCGGCTGTAACGGTATTGGCATTGGCCATCATCTATTTAAAATCCAAAGGATATTTGGAAAATGTCAATGAAAGTCACTTACATGATGTAGCCAAATTCATGTTTGGGTTTAGCATCTTTTGGACCTATTTATGGTTTGCCCAATACATGTTGATTTGGTATGCCAATATGCCCGAAGAAACCGTTTATTTTATACCTAGAACCAAAGGTGTATATCAATTTATCTATTTCTTTATGTTGATTCTCAACTTCTTATTCCCATTATTGGTATTGATGGATAGAGATTGGAAACGCAAAAATTTGATTGTAATCGTAGTAGGTTTGGTGGTATTGGCTGGACATTATTTAGATTTTTATCTGATGATTATGCCTTCAGCTGTAGGAGATCATTTCGGTTTCGGACTTTCTGAAATTGGATCCTTGTTGTTCTTTATTGGGGTATTTATCTACTTTGGTTTTAACAGCTTGAGTAAAAGACCTCTTTTAATGAAAGGCAATCCATATAAAGAGGAGAGTTTGCATCATCATTACTAGAGTGTTTAAAGTTTAAGATAGGTGGTTCTTTTGAAGTGAATTGGATGTAAAAGAAACTTCATTTGAGATCTTTAAACGTATAATAACATATAAAAAACCCGTCTATAATCATAGACGGGTTTTTTTTGAATTGGACGTTATGATTTAAAAAGGGTTATTAAGGTATATTTCTAACCCAAAGGGTTAAAAATACTGCTCAGAACCAGCCTATCCTTTTAAAAATCGTCTGCTATACTTTTCCATCACTGTTTCCAATGTTTCATTGAGATTGATGTCAAAATAATTGGCTACCTGAATCAAGGAAAATAATACATCTCCTATTTCGCCTTCAAAATCAGGTTTGTACACTAAAGGGTTTTGTTCCATAATTGGTCATTTTAAGTACTTCTTTTAAAAGTTCGCCAATTTCAGATTGTAAATCCAATAGTCGGTGTTCCAATGGAGCCAGCATAAGATGGGTTTTTGCAAACCGTTTGACTTTGTCTTGAATTTCTTACATAGTTCTAATTATTTTTTACCCAACAACATACGCTTGACTTCATTCAATTTCATCAAGGCTTCGATAGGTGTCAAAGCATCAATATTGGTGTTGAGAATTTCTTCTTTGATGTCTAATAAAAGTGGATCATCTAAATTGAAAAAACTGAGTTGCATATCTTCCTGAACTCCTTTTTGAAGTTTGTTTTTAACGTCTTCATTTGTGTGAGTAGCTTCCAAACGTTTTAATATTTTTCGGGCTTTGTGAATGACCGAAGTAGGCATTCCTGCCAATTCGGCTACATAAATCCCAAAACTGTGTTCGCTTCCACCAGGAACGAGTTTGCGTAAAAAGATCACCTTATCTTTCAGTTCCTTGATACTCACATTAAAATTCTTAATTCGCTCAAAAGTGCTCGCCATATCATTGAGTTCATGGTAATGCGTAGCAAAAAGGGTTTTGGCGCGTGTAGGATGTTCGTGAATGTATTCGGCTATAGCCCAAGCAATGGATATGCCATCGTATGTACTGGTACCTCTTCCAATTTCATCCAATAATATCAAACTACGGTCTGAAATATTATTGAGGATATTGGCTGTTTCATTCATTTCGACCATAAAGGTACTTTCGCCCATAGAAATGTTGTCGCTGGCTCCTACCCTAACAAAGATTTTGTCCACCAAACCAATGCGGGCATTTTCGGCCGGAATATAACTGCCCATTTGAGCCAATAGGACAATCAAAGCTGTCTGCCTCAAGATAGCCGATTTTCCACTCATATTGGGTCCGGTAATCATGATGATTTGTTGTTGGTCGGGACTCAGAATAACGTCATTGGCAATGAAAGATTCTCCCAAGGGCAAATGTTTTTCAATTACCGGATGACGTCCGTTGATAATTTCAATTTCTTTAGAATCATCTATTTGGGGTCTAACATAATTACTGGTTTGCGCCTGTTGAGCAAAAGAAGCCAATACGTCCAATTGGGCAATAATCTGCGCATTGAGTTGAACGGGTTGGATGTAATCGCTGATAAAACTGACCAATTCGGCAAAAATGTGTTGCTCCAATTGACTGATTTTCTCTTCTGCACCCAATATTTTGGTTTCGTATTCTTTGAGTTCGGGTGTAATATAGCGTTCGGCACTTACCAAGGTTTGCTTGCGAATCCACTCGCTTGGCACTTTGTCTTTGTGCGTATTGCGCACTTCGATATAATACCCGAACACATTATTGAAAGAGATTTTAAGCGATGGAATTTGGGTTATTTCAGATTCTCTTTTTTGAATTTCTTCTAAAAAGTTTTTACCGGTATTGGAGAGATTTCTCAATTCATCCAATTCGGGAGAAAAGCCGGTTTTGACAGCATTACCTTTGGCAATGTGTACCGGAGCTTCCTCCTGTAACACGTCAAATATGCGATTGCGTAAAGTGTCCAACGTTTGTAATTGTTCCCCAAAACTTTTAAAAGACAAGTTTTTTGATTGATTGCTCATATCTTTAATAGGAACCAAGGCATCCAAGGACGTTTTCAATAAATACACTTCTCTTGGACTCACACGAGAAGTAGCTACTTTACTGATCAAACGTTCCAAATCATTGATGCGTTTGATTTGGGATTTCAAAATGTCAAATTCGGTTTCGTGGTCGAGTAAAAACTTGACAACTTCGTGTCGTTTTTTAATGCGTTCGGCATCTTTTAAAGGTAATGCCAACCAACGCTTCAATAGTCGACCGCCCATAGGAGAAATCGTTTTATCAAGAATATCTATCAAGGGAACGCCATTGAAAGTGTTGGATTGAAACAATTCGAGGTTGCGAATGGTAAAGCGATCCATCCATACATAGTGATCTTCTTCGATTCTACCAATATGAGTAAGATGTTGTAATTGTTTGTGCTGTGTTTCGGAAAGGTAATGAAGTATAGCACCCGAAGCAATGATGCCTTCTTCCAAGGAGTCAATCCCAAACCCTTTGAGAGAATTGACTTTGAAATGTTGGGTCAATAAATCGAAGGTAAAGTCCCATTGAAATACCCAATCTTCTAGGTAAAACACATAAAAAGAGTTACCAAAATCGTCTGCAAATTGTTTTTTGTGTTGTTTTTGAACTAAAACCTCATTGGGTTTAAAATTTTGTAAGAGTTTGTCAATATGCGCCACGTCACCTTGCGAAGTGAGGTATTCTCCAGTTGAAACATCTAAAAAGGAAATACCCAAATGGCGTTTACCGTAGTGTATGGCAGCAAGGAAATTATTTGTTTTGGATTGAAGTACTTCATCATTGAGGGAAACTCCAGGTGTAACCAATTCGGTAACACCTCTTTTGACGATAGTTTTGGTTAGTTTTGGATCTTCCAATTGGTCACAAATAGCTACTCTCAAACCAGCTTTCACCAATTTAGGCAAATAAGTATTGATGGAATGATGTGGAAAGCCTGCTAAGGCTGTTTCGGTAGGACTACCGGCACCTCGTTTGGTCAAAACAATGTCCAAAATACGGGACGCTTTGACTGCATCTTCGGCAAAGGTCTCATAAAAGTCGCCAACTCTAAAAAGTAACAACGCATCGGGGTACTTGGCCTTGATGCTGTTGTATTGCTTCATGAGCGGTGTTTCGTTGATGGATTTGGACATATTTGCAAATTAAAATTCCTGATTTACTCTATTTTCATTTGATTGCAACCGCAAATATATTAAAGAAGTCCTGTAAACTTCAAAGAAAACCTTGAATAAAATGCAAATACCAATTTATAGAATAGCTAATCTTCCAATTTTATCGACGATGACTTGAGCCAATTTGATTTTGGATTCGACTGTCCAACCTGCAATATGCGGTGTGAGAAGCACTTTTTCTGAATGAATGAGGTATTCAAAAGCAGGTGGTAATGTTGTATTGTCAAAAAGATTTTCAAAAGAAGTTTGCTCCCATTCCAAAACATCCAAACCTGCACCGAGTATCTTGCCGTTTTGTAAAGCGGATACTAGGTCATCGGTCACTACTGCACTACCACGAGCCGTGTTGATGAGGTAAAAAGGTTTGTGAAACGTATTTATAAATTCAGTACAAACCATTTTTTTAGAAAGCGGATTGTCATCGGTATGTATGCTGAGTACATCGGCTTGAGCTTGCAGTTCTGATAAGGAAACCTGTTGGGCGTTGGCATCACCCATACGGGGTAATAAATCGTGACAAATGACTCGAACGTTAAATCCCTTTAGTTTGCTAGCAAATGCTTTGCCCATATGTCCGTATCCGATAATGCCTATGGTTTTACCATTCAATTCCAATCCTCGATTAGCTTCGCGTAACCATTTTCCATTTCTGATTTGTCGATCTGCTTGGTTGAAATGGTTGAATAGGGTTAATAGCATCCCTAATGTATGTTCGCCTACCGCATTACTATTCCCTTCAGGCGCAGCAATCAGATGGATTCCTTTATTTTTTGCATAATCACAATCAATGCTTTCCAAACCGGCTCCTACCCGAGCTATGAATTTCAAATTGGGTGCAGCATCGATAAAGATTTGATCGATTTTAAAACGGCTACGAATGACGATT
The DNA here is from genome assembly GCA_020854235.1 of Flavobacteriaceae bacterium. Lineage (GTDB taxonomy): Bacteria > Bacteroidota > Bacteroidia > Flavobacteriales > Flavobacteriaceae. Next base: position 24,544 of record JADZFW010000059.1, on the reverse strand, counting down.
CCCATATAATCGAGCATCTTTTTCTCAACCTCAATTTTAGAAGAAGTGAAATCCAAATGGCATACAAAACCCATTTGTTCCAATCCTTGTTGTAAAATGGGATGATTATCATCTAGGAGAAGTATATTTTTAAAGGTGTTCAAAGTAATAATATAATGGTTTGAATCTGAAAAAAATCACCCAAATAGGACTATCAAACCTTAGGTTATTTCCTAATATTTAATGGTTTAAATATAAATTATTCCAAAAACTTTTTGTTGTACATCGGTATAACAATCAATGATATTAATCCAAAAACTAATATCATCACGGTTTGAGCCGACCACATGAGCCATCCGAAAGCAAAAGCTTTATCGGAATTGATTTGGTACATTTCAAATACTTTTTGGATGGCATAGGGGAAAGTTCCCAAACCACCATTGGCAGAAGTTCCAAAAGTTCCACCGATAAAACCATTCAAAACAGCACTTAAGCTCAGATGAGCGGTTTCTGGAATAGCCAATGATACCACATAAAACATCAGGAGGTACATGGCCCAAATAAAAACAGAATGAAATATAAAAGCACCTCTATTTTCCATAGTCCAAATGCTGATAACGCCTTCAATCAAACCATCAATAAAACCGCTTATTTTTTTCAACCATTTATATTCGGATCGTCTGATAAATCTATAAGCGTAATAAACAAGTGCAAGAGATAGGAATCCTGTGAAGATTAATAAAAATGGATTTTGAGGTACTTTGGCTAACAGTAATTCGGAAACAAAGCTAAATTGATAAAATAAAGCCCCTAAAATAATGAGTAAAAGCATGATTAAGTCTACAACTCTTTCTGCAACGATGGTACCGAATGCTTTTTCAAAAGGGATGGCTTCATACTTGCTGATGGTGGTGGCTCTTACCACTTCACCGCCTCGAGGGATAATGAGATTGACTAAATAGGCTATAAATATGGCAAAAACACTATTCCAAAATTTAGGTTGGTAGCCCAAGGGTTCCAATAAATATTTCCAACGGTAAGCCCTTGAAAAATGACTGAGCAAACCGATGATGATTGAAATGCCTATCCAAAAATAATTGGCATTGACAATGGCATTTTTGATATCTATTAATTGGGCATCGGTTAAACCTCTAACTGACCACCATATGATAAAAACACCTATTCCAATGGATAGTACAATCCCAATAATTTTTTTAATCTTTTGTTTCACAAGTTTAAGTTAAGGTATTGTTTTCTGTATTGGGAAAGATGATGTTGGGTTGAAATGATTTCGCTTCTTCAAAATCCATCCAAGCATAAGATATGATGATGATGACATCCCCTTTTTGTACTTTTCTTGCCGCCGGACCGTTCAAGGTAATAGTTCCAGAATCTTTAGTCCCAGGAATGATATAGGTCTCCAGACGTTCACCATTATTCAGATTGACCACATGCACTTTTTCACCGGCAATCATATTGGCGGCTTCCATCAAAGTTTCGTCAATGGTGATACTTCCCACATAATTGAGGTCGGCTCCAGTAACGGTAACTCGGTGAATTTTTGATTTGAGAACTTCTATATGCATGGGGCAAAGATATATAGTTTGAGTTTGAAATGAGAAATAATTCGCTGTTTTCTCATAGAAATCTGTAAGAAAGAGGGCGTTTTTGTTATAAAAAAATTAAAAATTCAATTCGATATTATCAATCAATCGGACAGGTCCGGCAAAAACAGCTATAAAACCTCTGTATTTTTTATTTTTTTCTTTCTTGTTTATGGGTAGTAATGTCGTTTCATCTGCCATACTGAAATATTCCAATTCCAATAATTTTTGGGCTTTAAAAGACTGTACTACAAAACCTTCCACTTCTTCAATATCGTGTAATTTGAAAAGTTTTTGGGCTTTCAATAGGGTTTGGTATATAAATGGAGCGGCTTTACGTTGTGCAGGTGTAAGTCTCACATTGCGTGAACTCATCGCCAAACCATCTGCTTCTCTATATATTGGATTTCCAATAATTTTAATGGGAATTTGCTCTTTATCCACCATTTTTTTGATGATTTGCAACTGTTGAAAGTCTTTTTCACCAAAAAATGCCTCATGAGGTTTTACAATTTCAAATAATCTTTTAACGATAGTCCCAACACCGGCAAAATGTCCTTTTCGATGTGCCCCTTCCATGACTTGGTCCAATCCGTCAAAGTCAAAGTCTTCAGAAACTATTTGGTTTTGATACATTTCTTTCACGGTAGGAATAAAAACTACATCACATCCGGCTTTTTGAAGTGCTTTTAAGTCAGCTTCCAAGGTGGATGGATATTGATCTAAATCTTCCTTGCGATCAAACTGAGTTGGATTGACAAAAATACTTGCCACGACTGTATTACAAGAATTCTTGGCATTTTTCACCAAAGATAAATGTCCGTCGTGTAAGGCGCCCATAGTAGGTACAAAACCCACTTTATTTTCAAGTGGAAGTCTTTTTAAATAGGCTTGTAAGAAGCGTTTGCTACGATAAATCCGCATAATTTTTTGTTAAAAGGCACAAACTTACCAATTAATAAATATATTGATGCTATTTTTTCGTAAATTTGCATAATATTAGTAGGAGTGCGTTTAGGTTAAACAACACTGCTCTTGTTACGTTTGAATCATGAAGGAACCGAAAGTTTTAGTAATCTCTACCGAAGTAATTCCCTATATGCCGGAAACCGATATGTCATTTTTGGCATTCGAATCGGCTAAATTGGCTTTTAATAACGGCATGCAAACGCGTATATTCATGCCTCGTTTTGGGGTAGTTAATGAGCGTAGACATCAATTACATGAAGTTATCAGGCTCTCGGGAATCAATTTGATTATTGATGACATCGACATGCCTTTGATTATTAAAGTTGCATCAATCCCCAAAGAACGCATGCAGGTTTATTTCATTGACAATGATGAATATTTCAAACGAAAAGCTGTTTTTACAGACGAAGACAATATCTTGTTTGAGGACAATGATGAACGCATTATTTTCTTCACCAAAGGAGTTATTGAAACTGTTAAAAAGCTCAACTGGGATCCGGATATCATTCACTTAAATGGTTGGATGACTTCTTTGATTCCTCTTTATTTGAGAGAATATTACAAAGACGACGCCTTGTTTAAAGATAGTAAAATCATTACTGCGTTGTACGATGACGGTTTTGAAGGAGCCATCAATCATGATATTTCTAGAAAAGTAGCATTTGATCAAATTGCTCCTTCGCATTTGACAACCATAGCCACACCCAACTTCATCAATTTACAAAAATTAGCCATAGAAAAGTCCGACAGTGTAATTTTTGCACAACAAAATGTGTCGGAGGAACTTAAAAAATTTGTAAGCGAACAAGCTAAGCCTGCATTAGAATATCATGGCAGAGAAGATTTTGCCGCGGCTTATTTGGAATTTTACAAAAAACACATCAAGTAATTAATTCATTTTTTATAAGACTATTTATGTTTAAAAAAATTTTAGTTGTAATGAAATATCCTATTTTCATAGTAGCGATATTAGTAGGAATTGTATCTTGTGAAAAAGATTTTAAAAATATAGGTGAAAATCTACTGGATGATAATTTGTTTTCAACCGGTAGTTATTCGGCTCAAATAAAAGCGCATAGTATTCGTGTCAATAGTAATAAAACCAATGGAATGGGTCATTATCTATTGGGTTACACTACCAATGCTCAATTTGGATCTTTAAGAGCTTCAATTGTAGCTCAAATGTCATTACCCGAATCAAATCCTGATTTTGGAAATAATGCTGTTATCGATTCAGTCGTAATTACTATTCCTTATTTATCAACATTGGATGGTACGCAAGATGCAACCGATCCAAATGATCCTACAAAAACTATAAAAGTTCCCAATTATGAATTGGATTCTGTGTTTACATCTGGAACTAATCCAAACTTTCAATTGAATGTATTCGAACTAGGGACTTATCTCAATCCATTGGATCCCAATAATCCTTATGTTGAAAATGAGTTGTTTAGTGATGATGTTTTTCTCAAAACTGGATCACCTCTTTACTCTGGTCTTGTTTCTCCCAATAGAAATGATACTTTGATGGTAATCAACCGTTATCAGTATGAAAATGCCAGTTTGACTAATAGAATTTTATACAAAAAAGATACTATTAAATTGGCAAATTCAAAACCTTCCATGAAAATTCCAATGAACAAACAGCGAATTAAACAAATCTTCCAAGATAATGCGAGTAGTTCTCATTTTGCTTCAAATGAAAACTTCAAACATTACTTCCGAGGCTTGTATTTCGAAGCTTTGAATTCGGGAAATGGAACTGTTGCCATGTATCTCAATTTGGCTGAAGCTTATATGACAATTTATTACTCACAAACAACCGTCGACGATGAAACAGCTGAGGAAGATTTGAATGGAAATGGTATAAAAGGAGAGCTCAATATTGTATATCCAACAGCTGAAACCTTTGTATATTCCTTAAGTGGTATTAGGGTCAATCTTTTTGAAAGAAATTACAATGGAACATTGGCTGAAAGTTATTTGCTCAATCCTAATGTAACCAATGGTGACGATAAAATATTTGTTCAAGGTGCCGCCGGTTCTGATGGAATTGTACATTTATTTGGAGCTGATGCAAACACCAATGATATTCCCGATGAAATTGAAACCTTAAGAACCAAAAACTGGCTCATCAATGATGCTAAATTATACTTGTATGTCGATCCATCCAACTCTACTGATCAATATCCAAGTAAATTGTATTTGTATGGTATTGAAAATGGTTTAAACTATCAAACCTATGAAATCATGAATCAGGGAATTACACAATTGGGTGGAGATTTGGTTTTGGATGATGAAGACAATCCCGATTATTATTTATTCCATTTAACCGATTATGTTTCGGAAATTCTGAAGCCCGATACAGAAGTTACAATTACTGACTTTGGAATAAAAGTCTATGATTCATCCGATTTGCCATTGAGCGCTACAGACACTATTATGAGGAAATATAACAATAATTTCAAAGGAGTCGTTTTGACAGGAAAGAATGTTAGCTTAGCTCCAAGAAATTTAAAATTAGATATTTTTTACACCGAAAAAAATCAATAATCTATGTGTGGAATTACGGGTTATATTGGTTACAGAGATGCATACCCCATTATTATTCAGGGGCTACAAAGACTAGAGTATCGTGGTTATGACAGCGCCGGAGTAGTCTTGTACGATGGTAAAAATATTAACCTATCCAAAACCAAAGGCAAGGTTTCCGATTTGCAACAAAAAGCAGAACTTGAAATTCCTACCGATGGTCGTATTGGTTTCGGGCATACCCGTTGGGCAACACATGGAGTCCCAAACTATGTAAACTCACATCCGCATCTTTCTCAATCAGAAAACTTGGTAATCGTACACAACGGTATCATTGAAAACTATGATACTTTGAAAAAAGAATTGATATCAAGAGGGTACGAATTCAAAAGTGATACCGATACAGAAGTCTTGATAAACTTTATTGAGGAAATAAAAAAACAAGAAAAATGTAAATTGGGTAAAGCCGTTCAGTTGGCTTTAAGTGAAGTCGTAGGCGCCTATGCTATTTTGGTTTTTGATAAAACAAAACCCGATGAATTAGTTATTGCACGTTTGGGAAGTCCGATAGCTATAGGAATTGGAAAAGATAATACTGAGTTTTTTATTGCCTCAGACGCTACTCCTTTTATTGAATATACCAAAGATGCCATATATTTGGAAGATGGCGAAATGGCTATTGCCAAAATCGGGAGAGACGTCAAAATCTATAAAATCAACGAAGACGAACGCGTCAGAGATTTTAAAATCCAACAACTCCAACTCAGTCTCGAGCAGATCGAAAAAGGTGGTTACGAACACTTCATGCTCAAGGAAATATATGAACAACCCACTGCCATAACCGATACCTATAGAGGTCGTTTACACGCCAATGAAGGTTTGATTAAAATGTCGGGATTGGATGATCATTTGGGTCGTTTTATGAATGCCAATCGCATTATTATCGTAGGTTGCGGTACTTCTTGGCATGCCGGTTTGGTAGCCGAGTATTTGTTTGAAGATATCGCCCGCATACCGGTAGAAGTAGAATATGGATCTGAATTCAGATATAGAAATCCCATTATTACCGAAAAAGATGTCGTGATCGCTATTTCACAATCGGGTGAAACTGCCGATACCTTGGCAGCAATCAAATTGGCTAAATCCAAAGGTGCATTCGTCTTTGGAATATGTAATGTGGTCGGTTCTTCCATTGCGCGGGAAGCTCATGCCGGTGCCTATACCCATGCTGGTCCAGAAATTGGAGTGGCATCTACCAAAGCCTTTACTACGCAAATTACCATATTGTCTCTCATGGCACTTAAATTGGGTAAGGAAAAAGGAAATATTGCCACCTCTGTTTACCACACATATTTACAAGAATTGTTGCAGATACCTGGCAAGATTGAACAATTACTACAAGAGGATCAACACATCATCGAAATTGCCAAAAAATATAAGGATGTATCCAATTTCTTGTATTTAGGCCGTGGTTATAATTTTCCGGTTGCCCTAGAAGGCGCTTTAAAACTCAAGGAAATTTCCTATATCCACGCCGAAGGTTATCCTGCAGCAGAAATGAAACATGGACCGATTGCCTTAATTGATGAAAACATGCCGGTTGTAGTCATTGCAACCAAGCAAGGGCATTATGAAAAAGTGGTGAGTAATATTCAGGAAATTAAAGCCCGACATGGACAATTGATTTCAATTGTAACCGTCGGCGACCATACTGTAAAGGAAATGAGTGATTACAGCATTGAAATTCCTGAAACTTTGGAACCTTTTACCCCATTATTGACTACCATTCCTTTACAATTATTGTCCTATCACATTGCCGTGATGCGTGGTTGTAATGTTGACCAACCTCGTAATTTGGCCAAATCAGTTACGGTAGAATAAACTTAAACTTCAATAGTAAACAAAATATAAACCCCAAGGATTTCAGTAATCTTTGGGGTTTTTTAATTTTATTTATCAGCAGGTAGCACATCGTGGACCATGGTGTGGTTTCCTTCATTCCACGCCGATAAAATATCTGTAGCTACAGCAGCACCACTTCCGGCTGCAATGATGAACTGGCTTCTGTGACCTGCTAATACACCAGCAACGAAAATTCCGGGCACAACCACGTGATCGATATTGCGTAAATGGATGCGTTTTTTGGCTTCCGGCATCTTGGGATGAGCTGCAACATAGGATAATAGGCCTTCAATATTGAAATTGGCACTAGGTGTTACAGCTACTACAATTTGTTTGGCTGTATAAGTGTTTTGTTCGGAAATCATGATGAAATTACCTTCTTTACCATCAATTTTGAGCACCTTTTCATCAGAAATCTGTTGGATTTGCGGGTATAAATCGGATAGATGTTTTTGACCGTGGATTAAAATATCACCACCTTTTGTTCCGGGATTAATCCCCAAAGCATTATTAAACAAAGCTGTATTCATGCCGCTTTCACTTTGATGGATGAAAATTCCAATTTTTTTATCGGCTACAAAAGGTTTCTTACCTGCTGAACCAAGCGTTAAGGCACAAGACAATCCGGCAGGACCACCTCCAATAATTAATACGTCAAATATATTCATGATATAAAATTTTTAGTTGGGTCAAAAGTAGATAAAAAGTACATAGGTTATGTGATGTTTATTACCAAAAAAAAAGCTGCCTGAAAAACATCAGTCAGCTTATGTTTATATAGATAGAAATCTCAAATTCCAAATTCAAAATCTCAAATCTAAATTAATACCCAAATCTTCTTCTACCATTCCAAACATCTCGTTTGGTACAATGTTGAAAAGCAATGCGTTTGTTTATTTGTTGTTCATCTCTATTTTCATTTATAGCTCCGAAAAATCTTTTTAAAGTTGACATGATTGTTTAGTTTTAGTTATTTATATACTGAACAGACGTTGAAAGAATAGTATTGTTACAGTACTATGTAAAACAAAGTACTATTTAACTATTTGTTAACATTAATTTCCTAACAATTGATCAAAAACGCATATTATATGTGTTTAACCCTTATCGTACGGTAACTTGCTCAATAGCTGTTTTGCTAATTTGAAAGTTGAACTGCTTTGAAAGTTTTAGTAAATATTGTTTATCTTTACAGTATGCTACGTTAGAGGAGTTGTGTGGTGGCAGCACAAGATAAGCAAGTGATAATAATTAGACGAGTATATTGAAAATCATTATGCATCTGAACTTCAAATTTTTATATGGGTATTAGAAGGACTAAAAAATAATCAAAAATGAAAAATAGTATTAAAAAACAAATGATGTTTATCTTATTGATATTGGTGATAAGTTGTGAAATTAAGGAAAATAGTGATGTTTTTCCAAGTGTAAGTATTGAAGTCGAAAATAATAAAGTGATAAGAATAGATTATTATGAAAACAAAAAAGACAGTTTTATTTTAGTTAATATTGGTCATGATTTTAAAAATGAAGAAAAGTTCATCGATTCATATACATCATTAGTGGAAGAATGTAGTAGATATTGGAATTTTGTTTCAATTGACCATATAACATTAAAAGGAAGTCAATATTCAAAGAAAGATAAAATTGATAAATTATTGTCTGCTCTTAGAAAAAAACTTAAAAAAGACATTACATTAAAAGAATATGATGATAAAGGATTTGTTTTTGTTATTAATGATTAAAAAAAAGTCGATATATTACCCTTTGAGACCAGCTGCGCATACTATGAAATAAAACAAATAAAAATAAACATATGAAACCTTTAACTTATTTATTAACCCTCTTTTTTTTAGTTAGTTGTGGATTGGATAGGCCTAAGATATGTGATTATAAACACAGTTTTAGCCAAGTGGTTTTGGAAACTGAAAGGAGTAAATGTGGAAAAGGAGTTGTTATTATTAATAACAGAGAAGATCTCGATTTTATTTTTAAAGAAATTTGCAAGGTAGAAAAGAAATTTATGTTAAATAAGCAAGGAGACATTTGGCATGTTAATATTTATATTGACGGTCTTGATCATAAACTTTTATCTTTAACCAAAACAGCTTTGGGCACATACTATTTTAGAGATAAACATGGTACCTATTCAAATGATAAATTAGCCAAAAAACTTGTAGATTTAACTGATGTTGAGTGTGATTAATACTTTACGAAGCTGCACAAAGTATTACCCTTGTTCTGTCGGCGTCTATGACAAAGGCGAAACAAGTCACGCCACCAACACATAAAACCAAAAAACCACACGAAACGGATGGGGATTTTATTTAATTCAAAATGCCACACGAAAAGATTAAGGCATCAGCGGAGAATTTTATTGGGTTCAATACTCAAAGTGCAAGAAAAAATTATAGGGATATTTTTGTTAAATATTGGAGACAAAGAGCAAATAATAATAACTAAATACATTAATAATGAGACCTCCTTCTAAAGTAATCTGTATTGCTTTGTTTATAGTTTCTTGTAAAAGAAATGAAGCAAATATTGATGGATATTTTTATAACGATTCATCCTCGGCTATTTATTTCTTTAAAGATTCTCTATTGACGGTATATGATATGATTCATTTAAAAGAGGAACATCACCAAATCATACAATTATCTGAAAAATTGGTAATAGATAAAAAAGCGTATGATTATAATAATTATGAAGATTCTCTAATTTATTTTATACAAAATAAGGAAAGGATATCCTTGAAAAAATTTAATCTAAACTTAAATATCGATACATCTTTTGTTGAAAAATACACTTGGTGTCTAGAAGTTGAAAGAAAAAAAGAAGAGAAAAATGAAATCTATATGCAACAACAATTTTTAAATATTGACTTTAAAGACGGTAGTGATTTTTTCTACCTCAATGAAGATAAAGATACTATTTTTGGCCATGATTATGAGTATATGGGTAAAACATTTCAAAAATTACACCTTTTTTCCTATTATTACACAACCTTTATATTAAATGATCAAAATTCAGATTATATCAATATTGTTTCATTTGATGGTTGGGAAAAAAGTGGGTCTTATAGATTAAAAAAAATCAAAAAAATCTCCACTCCATTAGCACCTCCAATGTTCTGGCGCTGGGACATTGAGGTCGAGTAAAAACGATAAAACCACTTCCACCAGCTCCATTAACCAACTCCGTCGGCGTCTCACGCCACCGACGACACATAAACCAAAAAACCACTCCAAAAAGAGTGGTTTTTTACATTCAAAAATATCTTGTGCTCAAATAGCAATACAATCTATCAATATAAATGAATCCAAAAAAGTCACTGTATAAGGCTCTTCCCATAATACGATTCCAAGTCTTTAAAACAACAAATAGTCCATGACTATTTTATCTTCACTACTCAGGTTCATACCCTATATTTATTTTATACCTTTTGACGTAACTTTATTTCATTTTCATACACTTATACTTGCCGATTTCACTGTTTTTACTTCAGTTAAATTTATGCAACACTAAAAACATTATCTAAATTAATCTTTACCTTTACACGTTCTAATCAAACCCATTATCTCTATGAGAAATCTATTATTAACCACAGCAGGTTTTCTCCTGTTTTTTTTAAATTCTATGGCACAAAAAGTTGAATTTGAAGAGTATGACCTAGAAAATGGTCTGCACGTAATTTTACATCAAGACCATACCGCTCCCGTAGTGATTACTTCGGTAATGTATCACGTGGGCGCCAAAGATGAAAGACCTGATCGTACAGGTTTTGCCCATTTTTTTGAACATTTATTATTTGAAGGTACTGCCAATATCGGTCGTGGCGAATGGTTTAAAATTGTTTCTTCCAATGGTGGAAACAACAACGCCAATACCAGTGATGACCGAACCTATTATTATGAAGTTTTTCCTTCCAATAATCTAGCGCTCGGTCTTTGGATGGAATCGGACCGAATGTTACAACCGGTCATCAATCAAATCGGTGTTGACACACAAAACGAAGTAGTTAAAGAGGAGAAACGTCAACGCGTAGACAATCAACCTTATGGAAATTTCATCGCAGAAGTGAAAAAAAACATGTTTGATGTACACCCTTACCGTTGGGCGACCATTGGATCCATGGAACATTTGGATGCTTCTACTTTGGATGAATTCATTGCTTTTAATAAAAAATATTACGTTCCCAATAATGCTGTTTTAGTAGTTGCCGGTGATATTGATAAAGCTCAAGCCAAGGATTTGATTCAAAAATATTTTGGAAGTATTCCTCGTGGCGCAGATATCGTGAGAGAAACCTATGATGAAAAACCCATTACCGAAACCCGCAGAGCGGTTTACAACGATCCTAACATACAAATTCCAGCTATTGTCGCTTCCTATAGAACGCCATCTATGAAAACCAGAGAGTCACGTGTCTTGGATATGATTTCAACTTTGCTCAGCGATGGCAAGAGCTCTCGATTGTACAAACGTATTGTAGACGATAAAAAAATGGCGCTACAAATAGGCGCGATGAATTTCAGTCAGGAAGATCATGGTATGTACATCATTTATAGTATGCCACTGGGAAATACTACTTTGGATGCCATTCTGAAAGAAGTTGACGACGAGATTGTAAAACTTCAAACCGAGTTGCTTTCCGAAAATGAAATGCAAAAACTCAAGAATATATTTGAAAATCAATTTGTCAATTCAAATGCAACCGTACAAGGTGTTGCCGGTTCTTTGGCTACTTATTATCTGTTATATGGAGACGTCAACCTCATCAACACGGAAATTGAAATTTACAACTCTATTACGCCCGAAGAAATCAGAGCTGTTGCACAAAAGTATTTGAATCCCAATCAAAGATTGGAATTGAGTTATTTACCCACTGAAAAAACCGCTTCAAATTAATCGTCATGCAATTTAAATATACCTATCTATTATTAACTACCATTTTTATAATGAGTTGTACCGGAACCAAAACCACTACTGAAACCTTCGACAGAAATGCACAACCAGTAGCGGGTCCTGCGCCAAAAGTCCAATTGGGAAAACCGCAAACATTTACCCTTGATAACGGCTTAAAAGTATTGGTTGTCGAAAATCAAAAATTACCTAGAGTTTCTGTCAATCTCACGCTTGATAATACGCCCGTTTTTGAAGGAGAAAAGGCAGGAGTTTCCAGTTTGTTGAGCGACATGCTCGGAAGTGGAACTACTACGGTTTCCAAAGATCAATTCAACGAAAGAATCGACTTTTTAGGGGCTAGTGTCAATTATGGTAGTCAGAGTGCTAGTATGCGATCTCTTTCAAAATTTTTTCCTGAAGTTTTTGGTTTGATGGCCGATGGAGCATTACATCCCAATTTCACACAAGAAGAATTTGACAAATCCAAAGCAAAACTCATGGACAACATCAAATCTGGGGAGAAAAGTGTGGAAAATATTTCCAATAGAGTTGAGAATGTTTTGGCATATGGTGCTGAACATCCATTTGGAGAATTCACCAAAATGAGTCAATTGGAAAAAATAACGCTAGCTGATGTCCAAGCATTTTACAATACCTATTTCAAACCAAACCAAGCTTATTTGATTGTTACGGGAGATGTAAAATTTGAAGAAGTAAAGGCATTGGTTGTACAACATTTAGGTAGCTGGCAAAAAGGAACACTTCCCGAATACAAGCTGCCTGAAACTCAAAATGTAGCCCAAACTGAAATCAATTTTATCGATATGCCCGAAGCTTCTCAAACCCAAGTAAATGTGGTTAGTACCACTCATTTGGAAATGGGAGATCCGGATTATCATGCTGTTTTGGTTGCCAATCAAATATTTGGAGGCGATTTCAATTCGCATCTCAACATGAACCTTAGAGAGGCGCATGGTTATACTTACGGTGCTCGTTCATCGGTTCCGGCTAGTAAATACGTTTCCATGTTTAAGGCCGGTGCCAAAGTTCGCAACCAAGTAGCCGATTCTGCTGTCGTGGAAATCATGAAAGAATTGGATAGAATGTACCTTGAAAAGGTAACCGAAGAAGAATTGAAAACCGTTAAAGCCAGTTACTCAGGTAATTTTGTCATGGAAGTTGAAAAACCTGAAACCGTAGCGCGATATGCTTTAAATATTCAAAAAAACAATCTGCCTGAAGATTATTACGAAACCTTTTTAGCCAAAATTAATGCCGTAACGGCAGATGATGTAATGCGTGTTGCTCAAAAATATTTCAATAAAAACAATACCCGTATAGTCGTTACTTCCAAAGGTTCAGAGGTGTTGCCTGCCTTAGAAAAATTGGGATACAAAATCAATTATTTTGATAAAGAAGGCAATCGTGTGGGCAAACCCAAAATGCCCGAAGCCGTTTCCAATGATATTACCCCTGCCCTAGTGTTGGATAAATATTTCAAAGCGGTTGGTGGAAAAGACAAACTTGAAGCCATTCAAACTATTGAACAAACTTATGAGTTTACCATGCAAGGTACACCGGTTGTTCAGATATACAAAATGCAAAAACCCAATAAGATTTTTGTAGAAACCTTAGTAATGGGTCAATCTTACGGAAAAATGGCTTTTGATGGCGTAAATGGGTATATGGTCCAAATGGGCAATAAAATGCCATTACCGGAAGAAAGAGTAACAGAATACAAAAACAAAAAAGGGATCATTGATGAACTTCTCTTATTGGATAGCAGTACTTTGAAACTCGATGGAATCGTCAGTGTTAATGGTAGTGATGCCTATAAAATGCTGATTGATACCAATGGAGAAAAATCCGTAAAATATTTTGATGTAAAAAATGGTCTGTTAGTCAAAGAAGAGAAAACGGCACAAGCACCAGATGGTAAAGATTATACTACTTACACCGACTTTTTTGATTACAAAGAGATAAACGGCATTTTAATATCTCATAAAGTCATTACCAATGGAATGGGAGTTGATATGGAAATGCTCGTGAAAAGCATTGAAATAAATAAAATTTTTACTGAAGACACGTTTAAGTAAAATTCAAACGATTTCGTAAAAACCGGATTAAAATTTATGTGTTTAATCCGGTTTTTTTATACGTAGAATCGGCGATGGCGCTTTATTTTTATTACTTTTGCGTCTGCAAAATGATGCCAACTTATCAGTATAAAACAAATCATTTGAAATCATAAAATAGTAATCCATGAAGAGAGTATTAGTAGCTACCGGTGGTGGAGATTGCCCCGGATTAAATGCTGTTATCAGAGCTGTAGTAAAAAGAGCTGCCCAAGAACGCGATTGGGAAGTAATAGGAAGTATTCAATCCTATGACGGAATTTTGAGAGAACCTACCGAAATTATGGTATTGGACGAAAAAGCTGTTGCCGGAATACACGTTGACGGAGGAACCATCATCGGAACTACCAATAAAGGCGGGCCATTTGCTTGGCCGTTTAAAAATCAGGACGGAACCTGGGGCGCTGTAGACCGCTCAGATGAAATGATTCGTAAGTTACAGTATTTGGGAGTGGATGCCGTAATCAGTATCGGTGGAGATGGCTCTCAAAAAATATCCCAACAACTTTTCGAAAAAGGACTCAAAATTATTGGGGTACCCAAAACCATTGACAATGACTTATCCGCAACTGATTTTACCTTCGGATTTCAAACCGCTGTTCAAATAGCAACCGAATCCGTTGATAAATTAGTTACTACCGCTGCTAGCCACAACCGTGTCTTGGTACTCGAAGTAATGGGTAGAAATGCCGGTTGGATTGCATTAAACACAGCTATTGCCGGTGGAGCCGAAGTTTGTTTAATTCCCGAAATTCCATACGATATTGAGAAAGTAGCCGAAAAATTATACTCACGCTACAGCAAAGGAAAAGGTCATGCCATCGTAGTTATCGCAGAAGGCGCTGCTCCAAAAGGTGGTACGCTTCTAGCAGAGAAAAGTGATGAAGTAGGTTATGAAAATGTTCGTTTGGGTGGTGTCGCTCGTAAATTGGTCAATGATTTGAAAGCTATTGGCTTTGAAGCCGATATGCGTGAAACAGTTCTAGGCCACTTGCAACGTGGTGGTGTGCCTATTGCTTACGATAGAATTTTAGCAACCCAATTTGGTGTCAAAGCTTTTGAAATGGTATTGGAAGGTAAATTTGGTGAAATGGTAGCCTACCGTCATCCTAATATCATCTCGGTTCCTTTCCACGAAGCTATTGATTCTCCTAACTTTGTAGACCCCAATTGTGATTTGGTCAAAACAGCCAAAGGTGTCGGTATCGGTTTTGGAGACTAATCATAACACATATATAACTAAAAAAACCTGAAATTTCTTTCAGGTTTTTTTATGCCATTACATTGGAGTGGACTTACAAATCATACTTCACCGAAAGCATATAAACCGCCGGTTGTACATAATACCTCGAGGTACTGATTAAGGCATCGCTTGCGGTATTCTGATCTTGACTGCCTGTTTTTAAAATATTGTCTCCCGACAAAATAAACTCCCATTTCGATTTTTCTTTTTGATAATAGAGCTTCGAACTTAAAAAGCTGTATTGACTGTTGACGGTATGGTCAGCATCTTCGTAATCGTAATAGCTGAAATCGGCTGTCCAAGTGAAATGCTTTAAAAAGTTGGCTTCTACATTGAGATAAGGTTTCTGGGTAAGGTAACGACTATCTCTATTGGTTCCCGTATAATCACTGATGCTATATCGATAACCCAGTTCAAAATTGGGGACTTCCTTAAATCGGGTTTCAAAACTGATGTTGTAATTTTGGGTCAAACTTTTTGACAAAGTTTCAGCACTATTCAACAAGGTGTAATTTTGTCCATAATTCACACTACTACCCACATTGACTTCCCATTTTTTAAATTTCTTACCGGCATTGAGATTCCCTGAAATGGTTTCATCGGGATTTTGAAGGTTAATTGGGTAAGATACCATATCCGTTTGGGTCAATTGAGTCGTTGTCTTTACCGGATTGACACTTTTTTTATAGGAAACACTTCCGTGAATGTTAGTAAAATTGTACATGTTGAAATCAAAATATCGCAAGGTATAGGTGTGATACAACGAACTTTCAAGATTGCGACTTCCTCCACTCAAAGACTGATAACTGTTTAGAAGCAAACCGGCTGCATACTTGTTGATGTCCGAAAATTCATTCGTAATGGCATATTCCAATCGCATGGAACGGGTGTTTTTAAACTTGTACTCGGCATAGAAATCGGGAAGTAGCTTTTGGGTTGAAACTTGATTGGCATCCTCAAATTGAGTGTCATTGAGATTAAACTGATGCAAACTCAATCCCGGTGTTAGGGTCAATTTACCCCATTTGATATTGTAATGCAATGCTAAAAACAGATCATTGAATCGAAAATTAGCATCATTGCGCAATGTTAAATCATCAAACGCATAGGTGTTTCCATTGGATAAGGTTTGGAATAAATCAGAATCCAAACGTTGCGTACTATACGTGTTGCCAAGAGTAAAATTCAAATTACTCGTATTACTCAACACGTAAAAATAATCCACTTTTGCATCAATTTTTTGAGAATTCAACCCTTTGTTTTGGGTTAATTGATACAAAATATCGGGTTGCATGTTTAAAATAGCAGAGGTTTCAAAAAATTCATCCAAAGAAGCGGCACTGTATAAAGGTGCATTTTGATCCAAGGTGTGTTGAACACTTCCCGAGATAATGTGATGGTCGTTGATGGTATAAAATAATTCCGTGTTTTGATTGATGGAAAAAGGATCCTGAGATTGGTTTGTTTCAATCGTTCCATTGAGGTTGGAAATTGTTTGACTGAATTCTGTTTGCTTGGATTTCTTGAAAATCACATCATAATTCCATTCCAATAGTGCAGATGGTTTGTAACGCGAACTCAATTTCAACATACCCAACTGATTGCGTTGATTGGATAATTTAGTTTGGTTTTCAATGGTTTCTGTGGCGGTGAAATTCTTATACGTTTCGGTACTCATATCGGTATCCGAATCATTGTAAATGGCAAATCCGCTCACATCCCATTGATCTGAAAATGAATAATTGAAATTCAAAGCTCCAAATCGGGACACAACCGAAAGCGCTTTGTCATTATTCATGAGCGAAATTCCCAATTGATCTGTGTTGACACGCATAGAACTTCCTCCCTTTTTCATCATGTTTTTAAAACCACCAGAAAATTTAAAATAGTCCTGCATGGTAAATGGAGCTTCCCCAATGTTGTTAAAATCAGTTAGGATATTTAAACTTTTCTTGGGACTGTAATAAAATACTTTGGGATGAGCCAAATATTTTTCGTCAGCGCCACCACCGGCTGTAATTTCTCCAAACCAAAAATTTTCTTTTCCTTCCTTCAATTTGATATTTAGCGCTATGGCATCTTGATCGTTTTCCAAGCCTTTGAGTTGACTGACTTCTGAATAATTCTTCAACACCTCAACTTTATCTACTGCATTTGCGGGTATGTTTTGTGTGGCGAGTTTGCTGTCTCCATCAAAAAAATCTTTTCCGTTAACCATAATTTTGGAAACTTGTGTCCCTTCTACTTCCACTTGTCCCTCATCGTTGATTTCTACTCCGGGTAGTTTTTCAAGCACGTCTTCCAATTTTTTTTCATTTCCCGTCGTAAAAGAATCGGCATTGTACACGATGGTATCGCCTTTGACTGTGACCGGCATGGTATATTTGAGTTCAACTTCACCCAAAGCACTGCTTTTTTCAATAAGTTTGAAGTTCTTAGTTACTTTTTGACTGCCGTATGGGGTTACAAATCCCATTACTTCCGTATTAAAACCCATATAACTCACCTTGAGTGTGAATTCGGTGTTTTCCGTAAGGGAAATTTGATACATGCCCTTGTCATTGGTTACGCCAAATGTGGCCATCTTTCCGGTATTGGTTACAATGGCTACCACATTGGCCATTTCCAAAGGAAGCCCTTTTTCATCGGTTACTTTTCCTTCCAAATAGGTGTTTTGTGAAAAACCTAAGAAAGTTTGAACCAAAAATAAAAACAATAATATTTTCTTCATTATTAAGATTTTTAAAGCTCTGTTGAGGAGCATAAAACGAAGTGTTAAATGGGTGTTGATAGTGTTATTGAGCCGGCCGACTAGACAAGTAATAGGGTACATCATGAACTAAACCTTAGCTCAAATGTTAACTCCAAATAGATGTGGAAAAGTTATTCAACAAGTTTGACTTTACATGCGAATAATCATACGATGACCGCCGCCACCTTCATTTTTTCGCTCTTGACCACCGTACATTTCCTGCATCTCTTTCATTTTGTCTTCCATGATTTGGTCATACTCTTTTTGGGTAACTTCTTTCCCTTTTTCCGGTTCCTTCACGTCTATGGCATCTTTGGCATTCAGGGTAATTTCAGTACACAGAAAAACCGTATTTTCTTCTGATAATTCAAGAATTAATCCTGGTAAACCCCAATAATCTGAAGGTCCATTGTTGATGGGAATTTCGGGCGTATACCAAGCGGTTACCGTAATAATTTTGGTTTTGGGTTCTTCTTTTTCAGGTGTTTCTTTTTGTTTTGCATCTCCTTCATTTGGTGGTGGCGGTGGTCCCATTCGGATGTTTCGCACTTCTTTGGTCGCTGTTGCTTTGAAACACAAATGTTCTCCTATCATTTTGGATTCTTCTTCCAATTTCCATTCATACGGCTTCAACGAATCCTTGATTAAAAATTCTTTACTAAAAGATTCTATTTGACGCACATATTTTTTTTCCTTGAGATTTTTATAATAGATGCCTTGATTGAAAGCACCCATCATACGCATACCTCCTCTACCGGGCTGTTCTAGTTTTTCTTCTTCTTTATAAATACCGGCAAACTTATCAAAGGTGAGTATGAATTTCTTTTCCAATTGACTTTTCAACATTTCTTTAAAATCATTGAGTCGTTCTTTCGGGATTTGAGTACTGTCTAATTGGATATCCAATTTGGTTTTAGATTGATAAACCGCTACTCCTTTAAAATCTTGGGCTAAAACTGCAGTAGAAATGAAAAGGAATACAAAGAGGGTCGAAAATACTTTTGGCATGTTTGGTAACTTTTAAGTGATAAATGTAATCATCTGCTTTTGAAAGTCAGATGTCGAATCAGACGCTCAAAATTAAGATTTGTTAATGAAAGAAAATCAAAATTTCCTTAAATGATTGAATTATATAGATTTCTCCTTCAAATATATAGACAAAGCGTTTCAATAGACCATTCATTTTGTAAAAAAACTAAATCCAATCCATCATTTTACATGGAGGTCAAAATGAATAAATTTTATAACTTTACATTTTTAATAATGCCAAATAATGACTTTTCAAGAATTAATTTTTCAAGGAATTCCCGACGAATTACCCATCCCACAACCCTTTGATTCCCATCTCAATCACGCGCCCAAACGCAAAGATATCCTATCTCCTTCTGAAAAAAAACTGGCTATTCGCAATGCTTTGCGCTATTTTGACCCAAAGCATCACCCCATATTAGCCGTTGAATTTGCCGAAGAACTCCATACTTACGGTCGTATTTACATGTATCGCTTTCGCCCTACTTATGCCATGTATGCCAGACCTATTCACGAATATCCTGGAAAATGTATGCAGGCCAAAGCCATCATGCACATGATTCAGAATAATCTGGATTACAGAGTGGCACAACATCCCCACGAACTCATCACCTATGGGGGCAATGGTGCTGTATTTCAAAATTGGGCGCAGTATCTAATTACCATGAAATATTTGGCTGAAATGACGGAAGAGCAAACCTTGGTTATGTATTCCGGACATCCGCTGGGTTTGTTTCCTTCTCATGCCAATGCTCCACGGGTAGTTGTTACCAATGGGATGATGATTCCCAATTACTCCAAACCCGACGACTGGGAAAAATTCAATGCACTTGGAGTCACCCAATATGGCCAAATGACCGCCGGAAGTTATATGTACATCGGCCCACAAGGCATTGTTCACGGCACGACTATAACCGTTTTGAATGGTTTTAGAAAAATTAAAAAAGATCCCGGTGGATCCATTTTTTTGACCTCAGGATTAGGTGGTATGAGTGGTGCGCAACCCAAAGCGGGTAGTATAGCCGGTTGTATTACGGTATGTGCCGAGGTCAACCCCAAGATTACCAAAATTAGACACGAACAAAAATGGGTCAATGAGGTTTATGAAGACCTCAACCATTTGGTAGAAAGAGTTCAAATAGCCCAACAAAACAAAGAAGTCGTTTCAATTGCCTACCTGGGTAATGTGGTGGAATTATGGGAAAAATTTGACGAAATGAGCATTCACGTAGATTTGGGTAGCGACCAAACTTCCCTCCATAATCCATGGGCAGGTGGTTATTATCCGGTAGGAATGACCTTTGAAGATGCCAATAAAATGATGTCTGAAAACCCTGTTTTATTCAAAGAAAAAGTACAACAATCCTTGCGACGTCAAGCCAATGCCATCCATAAACACAGTGCAAAAGGTACCTATTTCTTTGATTATGGCAATGCCTTTTTATTGGAAGCCAGTCGTGCCGGTGCAGATGTTATGAATGCAGACCAATCGGGTTTCAGATATCCCAGTTACGTAGAAGATATCATGGGGCCCATGTGTTTTGATTACGGGTTCGGTCCGTTTAGATGGGTTTGTACAAGTGCCGATCCTCAAGACTTGGCCTATACCGATCAATTGGCAACAGAAGTCTTAGAAAAGCTAAAACTAGAGTCTCCTTTGGAAGTACAACAACAAATGGATGACAATATTCATTGGATTCGAAATGCTCAAACCAATAATTTGGTCGTAGGTTCTCAAGCCCGCATCTTATACGCCGATGCTTTTGGTCGTATCGCTATTGCACAAGCATTCAACCAAGCGATACGAGAAGGCAAATTATCAGCTCCAGTAGTATTGGGTAGAGATCATCACGATGTTTCGGGTACGGATTCTCCTTATCGGGAAACTGCCAACATTTATGACGGCTCGCAATTTACCGCCGATATGGCGATTCAAAATGTCATTGGAGATAGTTTTAGAGGAGCAACTTGGGTATCCATTCACAATGGTGGAGGCGTCGGTTGGGGCGAAGTTATCAATGGGGGTTTTGGTATGGTTCTTGATGGTAGTAACGCCGCCGATAATCGATTGAAATCCATGCTTTTTTGGGATGTTAACAATGGTATTACCCGTAGAAGTTGGGCGAGAAACGAAGGAGCTATCTTCAGTGCTCAAAGAGCGATGGTACAAGAACCCAACCTGAAAGTAACACTTCCTCAACTGGTTTCAGATGAATTATTGGATCGTATGTTTACGTAATTCAAAAACCAAATTATATGAGAACCATTCAATTTATCCTATTTGTAGTCATGGCAACTACAATAGCAGCATGTTCTAGTATCCGTGTTACTTCCGATTACGAAGCCGGAACCGATTTTTCACAGTACAAATCATTTGCTTTTTACAAAACCGGCATTGACAAAGCCGAAATTTCCGATATTGATAAAAGAAGAATTTTGAAAGATATTGAAACAGAATTATTAGCCAAGGGAATGGTTAAATCTGAAACACCTGATGTGTTGATCAGTATTTTTACAAAAGCACGCGAACAAGTTGACGTTCGCGAATCTCATTGGACACCCTATTACTACAATCCATATCAAAGAACCCTTATTTCAAAACACACCGAAGGTACCTTGTTTATAGACATCATTGACCCGGAAGGTAAAAAACTGATCTGGCAAGGTGTGGGAAGTGGCGTTTTAACCAAATCTAAAAATCCCGAAAAAAGAGAAGCAAATATTGCCCTGTTCGTTAAAGAAATATTGGAGAAATATCCTCCTGTTACAAAATAAGTTTTATTTGTTTATATCTGTA
Organism: Flavobacteriaceae bacterium; assembly: GCA_020854235.1. Classification (GTDB taxonomy): domain Bacteria; phylum Bacteroidota; class Bacteroidia; order Flavobacteriales; family Flavobacteriaceae. The sequence continues at coordinate 2,694 of JADZFW010000059.1, read as the reverse complement.
TACTAATAAAAACCGGTCCTGTTTAATTACAAGACCGGTTTTTTATTTTTTAAGTTTGAAATGAGCCTGCATACGATTCATAACAAAGATTTTTCTCCCAACTTTTAAAGCATTGTAATCTTTTCAATTTTGCATATGGTTTATGATAACTGTTGTCAGTACCCGACTTTTAACAAAGTTCAAAAGTCCTCTAAAGTGAACTCATGTGACCTAAGTGGTGGAAATAGGAATGATCAATTTGTATTGCTTGCAAAATGCTTTCTAAAACAACTGAAGAACCTTCCTTTTTAGTAGGTTCGACTCTATTCATTTATATCATCCCATTGCCACAATTAAAAAAACTCCAAGGATTCAATACCCTTGGAGTTTAATTTTATTACTCGTTAAGATTAATTAAGCCGCAACTTCTTTCTTCTGAGTCATCAAAGACACCACGATAATGGTTATGACAGCCAACGGAATAGAAATAATTCCGGGGTTATCCAATGGTATCGGTGCGTCTTTGGGTATCAAACCGTATTTTTCATACATCGTAGGAGAGAAAAGTATGATGCCGATGGAAGAAACAATTCCCACAAAAATAGACCAAGATATCCCTTGAGCCGTTGTTTTTTTCCAAAACAACAAGAATAAAATAGCCGGTAAATTGGCCGAAGCAGCTACTGCAAATGCCAATCCTACCAAGAAGGATACATTCATACCTTTGAATAAAATACCGAGCATAATGGCAAATACACCCACGATAACTGCGGCAATTTTACCCGTTTTTACTTTCTTCTCGTCGGTCATTTTTACTTCCAAATACTTGTCGATAAAGTCATGGGCAATCGCTCCCGAAGAAGCTACAATCAAACCGGCAACAGTTCCCAATACCGTAGCAAAAGCAATGGCTGAAATGATAGAGAATATTCCAATTCCAAATGTTTTGGCCAATAAAGGTCCCGACATATTGCTGCTTTCCACATCCAAAACGCCATTAATCATCGCGCCTATTCCCATAAACAGAGTGAGAATATAGAAGAATCCAATTACGGCAATCGCTACAATAGTGGATTTACGAGCCGCTCGTTGACTTGGAACGGTGTAATAACGAATCAAAATGTGGGGCAAGGCAGAAGTTCCCAAGAACAAAGCCAACATCAACGACACAAAATTCAGTTTATCCCATATACTGGCTCCCGCTTCATTTGAGATTTTATACAACAATCCGGGTTTCATAACATCTTTTCCGGATGTGGGATTTTGATACCATACGACCACACTGTTGTCTCCATCCTTAAACGCTTTTTTCGTAAATCGGACCACTTCACTGTTCTCTACCGTTTTGATAAATTCAAAAGGCCCAACAGGTCCGGTTTTATCCACTTCTTTTCCATCCACTACAATCTTACTTAAATGCCCTACTTGATAGAACTTTTTATCCGCTTTGGGAGCTCCATTGTACAATTTTACGCCATCGGCTCCTGTCGTGGTATATAACATTTCGTCCAAAGTTGCTTTGTCGTCTTTTACATTGAGTTTATACCAACCCGCTGTTTGATCTTTTTCAACCATTACAAATACATTCTTGTCTACCACTTTGGTGGTTTTCACCGTATAAGAAGCATTGGGCGCGCTTACAATAGTATCTTGTGTGACCACCGTTTCCAATTGCGCAAACTTGTGGTAATTTTCAGTAGGATTGAGCGTCAAACCATGATTCAAAATGTACACGGTCAAAACCGTTGAAAATACGACCAATAAAGCTCCTTTGATAAACTGTACATAGGTGGTTGAAGTCATCCCGGCCGTAGCCACGATAAATATCACGATGGAACCCACGATGAGAACGCCCATCCAATGAGGCAAGCCCAATAAAGGCACAACCAAATCTCCGGCCCCAACCATTTGTGGAATGAGATAAAATACAGATACAATCAAGGTACTGATAGATGCCGCCAATTTGATGGATTTCGAATTGAATTTGGAATCCAAAGCGTCTGTAAATGTGTATTTACCCAACTTCTTCAAAGGTTCTGCTACCAAAAACAAGGCAACTACCCAACCTGCCAAATATCCGATGGAATATAAAAATCCATCGTATCCCGAATAAGCAATCATACCGCTGATTCCCAAAAAGGAAGCTGCAGATAAATAATCTCCTGCAAAGGCTACTCCGTTGACAGCCCAGTGAATTTTACCGCCGGCAGCATAATAACTGGATGCCGATTTGGTTTTACGGGCAAAATAAAAAGATAAGCCCAGTACCATTCCAACGATAAATAAAAAGATAATGATGGCGATGTTTGAAACTTCGTATGTCATGACTTACAATTTTTTAAGATTCTTGATTCATTTTATTCTCCAATTTCGTGCATAGGTAATTATAGATAAAACCCATAATAATAGCCAGAAAAATCAATCCGAATCCATACACAATTGCCAAGGTTTGACCTCCTAAAAATTCAATTCCCATCCATTGAGGATTGGTAAGCCCAATCGCAACAAAACCGATGTAAATAAAGGTGTAGACAAAGAAAAGCAAAACACCTAACTTTGCTTTTTTCTGGGCAGCATAATCGGTGCCCGTGATTTGTTTGTTTTCGTGAAGCATAATAAATAAAGGTTTAGTGAGTTATTATTCCGCAAATTAACATTTATATTTTAAATTCACAAACGAAATCGTTGTAATTTTAATTTATTTTCAATAAAGTG
>JADZFW010000058.1 GCA_020854235.1 Flavobacteriaceae bacterium | reverse complement strand
TCCAAATTGACAACCAGTCAAATTTTGATTCCTTTGGAATTGGAATTCAATCTATCTAGAAAATCTGAAGATGAACTAAAAAAAGGTTTCAAATTGGGAATCGGTGGTTATGCGGGTTTAAATTATTTCACCAAGGAAGTCATCAAATTTGATGAATCAGCTGAGCTGAGGAAACAGGAAAACTACGGTAGTTTCAATGTCAATCCATTTGTTTACGGACTTTCCGGATATTTGGGATATAATAGATATGCTTTATTTGTGAAGTATGACCTCAGCACATTTTTTAGAGAAAGTGATACCCGAGCCATTTCGGCCGGCCTGAGATTTAATCTTTAATTCAAAAAAAAATCCGATGCCATTCAGACATCGGATTTTTTTTAATCATTCAGTTTTAAAACAGACATAAATGCTTCTTGCGGAATTTCTACATTCCCCACTTGGCGCATGCGTTTCTTTCCTTCTTTCTGTTTTTCCAATAATTTTCTTTTACGGGAAATATCACCACCATAACATTTGGCTGTAACGTCTTTTCTCACGGCTTTGATGGTTTCACGCGCGATGATTTTGGCTCCAATAGCCGCTTGAATCGGGATATCAAATTGTTGACGTGGAATCAATTGACGAAGTTTCTCCACCATTTTTTTCCCAATTTTATAGGCATTGTCTGTGTGAATCAAAGAAGACAATGCATCTACCGGTTGTGAATTCAACAAAATATCCACCTTGACTAAGTTGGATTCACGCATACCCAAAGGATGATAATCAAAGGATGCATACCCCTTGGAAACGGTTTTCAATCTATCGTAAAAGTCAAATACTATTTCTGCCAAAGGCATATCAAAATGCAATTCAACTCGCTCTGTAGTCAAATAGGTTTGATTCGTAATAACACCTCTTTTTTCAATACACAATGACATCACCGGACCAACATATTCGGACTTAGTTATAATAGTAGCTTTAATATAAGGCTCTTCCACTCGGTCCATTCCCGATGGATCGGGTAAATCGGATGGATTGTTGACTAAAATCGGGGTGTTGGGATTCTTTTTGGTGTAAGCATGATAAGAAACGTTGGGTACAGTGGTTATGACCGCCATGTCGTATTCACGTTCCAAACGTTCTTGTATAATTTCCAAATGTAACATCCCCAAGAATCCACATCGGAACCCAAATCCCAATGCCATCGAACTCTCCGGTAAAAATACCAAAGAAGCATCGTTGAGTTTCAATTTCTCCATCGAGCTCCTCAACTCTTCGTATTCTTCAGTTTCAACCGGATAAATACCGGCAAAAACCATAGGCTTTACATCTTCAAATCCATCAATTCTCACATCGGTCGGATTGAGTGCGTCGGTGATCGTATCTCCTACTTTGACTTCTTGAGCTTCTTTGATGCCTGTAATCAAATAACCTACATCTCCCGTTCTCACTACTTTCTTAGGCGCTTGAGTCAATTTTAAGGTTCCCACTTCGTCGGCAAAATAATCTTTGCCGGTCGACATAAACCTGATTTTCTGTTTGGCGTGTACTTCGCCATTCATCACCCTAAAATAGGTTTCTACACCTCTAAACGGATTGTAAACCGAATCAAATATCAAAGCTTGCAAAGGTGCTTTGGGGTCGCCTTTTGGAGCCGGAATCTTTTCGATGATGGCGGCTAATATTTGTTCAATCCCAAAACCGGTTTTACCACTGGCATGTAAGACATCTTCCATTTTACAACCCAATAAATCGATGATGTCATCGGTTACTTCTTCGGGTTTGGCACTCGGTAAATCAATTTTATTGAGCACGGGAATGATTTCCAAATCGTGTTCCAATGCCAAATATAAATTGGAAATGGTTTGCGCTTGAATACTCTGGGCAGCATCAACAATCAATAAGGCACCTTCGCAGGCGGCTATTGATCGGGAAACTTCGTAAGAAAAGTCGACGTGACCGGGCGTATCTATCAGGTTGAGAATGTAATTCTCACCTTTGTATATATACTCCATTTGAATGGCGTGACTCTTAATGGTAATCCCACGTTCCCGTTCCAAGTCCATATTGTCGAGCAATTGTTCTTGTTTTTCCCTTTCGGTAACGGTATGTGTAAAATCGAGCAATCGATCGGCTAAAGTGCTTTTACCGTGGTCAATGTGTGCAATGATGCAAAAATTCCTAATATTCTTCATATTCTATAAAATCGGGTGCAAGATAGGAAATAGTTTTTTGAAATAAGAAATTAGAAATTAGAATTCAGAAATTTGTGTGATGGTATGGTCCCGATTGAGATTGGTTATTGAGTTATTAGGTTATTGGGTTATTGGGTTATTGGGTTATTGGGATTTAGGGTTTGGTTATTGAATAATGGGTACCGCTTGTGAGGCAGGTTATTGGACCCGCCTTAATCTGCTATTAGCGAAATAAACCGGCGAAGCAAGTTATTGGAATTTGGATATTGAATATTGGAATTTGTATTCACAATTAATTCCCTAAATTTGTGGTTAAATCCAAATGCGTAACAACCAATATTCATGAGCTTCAGAACCGAAATCAATCCACAGGAAATTCAAAAACCTCAAGTTTCTATAGACTATGCTTCCCACATTGGCTTGATGGGTTCGTGTTTTGTGGAACACGTGGGGCATAGGCTCAAGCAACACCAATTTAATACGTTGCTCAATCCCTACGGAATTTTATTTCATCCATTGGCTATTGAAAAAGCATTGAAAGATATCCAACTTCAAAAACAATACGAACAAAAAGATTTGATCCACGGTCAAGGTTTGTGGCACAGTCCGCATCATCATTCCGATTTTTCTTATCCTCAAGCCGAAGTGGTTTTGCAAAAAATCCATCAAATGATGGAACAATCACATCTTTTCCTTCAAAAAGCTACACATTTTATACTTACTTTGGGAACGGCATGGGTGTATCATCACGTGGAAAGCGACCAACTGGTAGCCAATTGTCATAAAATTCCTCAAAAACATTTTATCAAACGGCTTTTATCTATAGCCGAAATCTCTAAAAGTCTTCAAAACAGTATCCAAATATTACATGCTTTCAATCCCAATATGCAAATTGTTTTGACAGTAAGTCCGGTGCGACACCTCAAAGATGGCATGCAAAACAATGCCTTGAGCAAAGCCCATTTATTATCGGCTATTCATGAAGTGACCGACGGCGTTAAAGTTTACTATTTCCCATCCTTCGAAATATTGATGGACGATTTGAGAGATTACCGGTTTTACAATTCCGATTGGTTACATCCCAATGAAACGGCTGTTCAATACGTATGGGAGGTATTTCAATCGACGTGGATGGAAACCCATACACAACAAATCATGCAGAAAATTGCCCAATTGCAAAGAGATTTAAATCACCGACCTTTTCATCCTGATTCGGATAAACATTTGAAATTTCTAGAACATATCGAAAAACAAAAACGAGAACTGA
>JADZFW010000057.1 GCA_020854235.1 Flavobacteriaceae bacterium | reverse complement strand
TGGGATTTCAGGAACCAACATTACGAATTGGAACCAAGCTTTCAATTGGGGCAATCATGCTTCTGCAGGTTACTTGACGAGTTTTACGGAAACCGACCCATTGTTTAGCACAAGTCCTTCGTTTGGCATTTCTGGAACCAACCTTACAAATTGGAACAATGCTTTCAATTGGGGCAATCATGCTACTGCAGGTTACTTGACGAGTTTTACGGAAACCGACCCATTGTTTAGCTCAAGTCCTTCATTTAGCATTTCTGGAACCAACCTTACGAATTGGAACCAAGCTTTCAATTGGGGCAATCATGCGACAGCAGGATACTTGACCAGTTTTACGGAAACTGACCCATTGTTTGGGGCAAGTCCTTCGTTTGGGATTTCTGGAACCAACATTTCAAATTGGAACAATGCTTTCAATTGGGGCAATCACGCTACAGCAGGTTACTTGACGAGTTTTACGGAAACCGACCCATTGTTTAGCACAAGTCCTTCGTTTGGCATTTCTGGAACCAACATCACAAATTGGAACCAAGCTTTCAATTGGGGTAATCATGCTACTGCAGGTTACTTGACGAGTTTTACGGAAACCGATCCATTGTTTGGGGCAAGTCCTTCGTTTGGGATTTCTGGAACCAACCTTACGAATTGGAACCAAGCTTTCAATTGGGGCAATCATGCTACAGCAGGTTACTTGACGAGTTTTACGGAAACCGATCCATTGTTTAGCACAAGTCCTTCGTTTGGGATTTCAGGAACCAACCTTACGAATTGGAACCAAGCTTTCAATTGGGGCAATCATGCTACTGCAGGATACTTGACCAGCTTTACTGAAACAGATCCATTGTTTAGCACAAGTCCTTCGTTTGGTATTTCAGGAACCAACCTTACGAATTGGAACCAAGCTTTCAATTGGGGCAATCATGCTGCTGCAGGTTACTTGACGAGTTTTACGGAAACCGATCCATTGTTTAGCACAAGTCCTTCGTTTGGGATTTCTGGAACCAACCTTACGAATTGGAACCAAGCTTTCAATTGGGGCAATCATGCTACCGCGGGATACTTGACCAGCTTTACTGAAACAGATCCATTGTTTGGGGCAAGTCCTTCGTTTGGTATTTCAGGAACCAACCTTACGAATTGGAACCAAGCTTTCAATTGGGGCAATCACGCTACTGCTGGTTACTTGACCAGCTTTACTGAAACCGATCCATTGTTTGGGACAAGTCCGGCTTCAAGTATATCGGGAAGTGAAATCAACCATTGGAATGATGCATTCAATTGGGGCAATCATGCTACACAAGGATACTTGACCGGTTTTACGGAAACCGATCCTCAATTTAATGCTTCTGTTGCCCAGTCAATCACTGCTGAAAATATCAGCAATTGGAACAATAAACTGGATACGGAAGTTGATGGTTCTGTTACCAATGAAATTCAAACACTTTCCATTGTAGACCATACCATTCATCTCACCAATGGAGGTTCTGTGTTATTGCCTAATTATATTTCAAGTTTAAATATTACCAACGATTCTTTGTATGTAAACTATTCGCATGGTGAAATGCTCAATGTAGGTTATGTGGGAAATGGAAGTCCGGGAACGAGTTTGGCAACTATTGCAACGGTTTCAATAAGTAATTTGAATTATTACGATACCGATGTTTTGGCAAGTATTACATCTATTGGCAATGAGTTTATCCTCAATAGAGGAATATGTTTGTCTACTCAAACAGCACCAGACCTCAACGATATAGTGTTTCATAACGGAAATGGACCAGGTGATTTTACCACGACTTGCGACAATTTGCTTCCCAATACCCTTTACCATGTGAGAGCATTTGCCACCAATTCGGTTGGAACTTCCTACGGCAATGAACTTACTTTTATGACCAAACCTCTTTCCGCCCCTATCTTGGAAACCTCAATAGCATCCAATATCACCAACACGACTGCTATCTCCGGGGGTAATATTACCGATGACGGAGGCTTATCCATTACCGACCGCGGTATCTGCTGGTCTACCGATACAGCACCCGACCTATCCGACCATGTTATTCACGAAGGAGAAGGAGATGGAAACTATTTGGTTCTTATCACCGGCTTGACCGGAAATGTCACCTATTATATTAGAGCATTTGCGACCAACAGTTTGGGAACAAGTTATGGCAATGAAATATCTTTTAACACCATCACTTACGAATTGGCAACAGTAGTGACCATCAACGCCACTGACATTTCATACACCAATGTTACTGCCGGAGGTAATGTTACAAACGACAATGGTTCAACGGTTACCGAAAGAGGTGTTTGCTGGGCAACAACCACCAATCCTACAACAGCCCATGAACATCTTTCGCAAAATGCCGGATTGGGAACGTATACTTTTAATATTACCGGACTCACAGCCAATACGCCTTATTTCCTAAGAGCGTATGCCATCAACGGAGGTGGCACTTCGTTTGGAAACGAAGTTACTTTTACTACTATACCCACTGCTTTACCAATGGTATCAACCAAAGCCATTTCAGGTATTTCCTCCAATATTGCAGGTTCGGGTGGAATCATATCAAGCGATGGTGGGTTGAACATTTCGGCCAAAGGCGTTTGCTGGAGTATCAATCCAAATCCTACTCTTGCCAATACACATACAAACGATGGAACCGGCAATACAAATTTCAACAGCACCATGACAGGTCTAAATCCTTTAACCACCTATTATGTAATAGCCTATGCCACCAATGCTTTAGGGACTACTTATGGGAATGAACTCAGTTTTACGACCACAGATTTGGTTTACCCAGGGCCAAGTGTTCCTTCAGTTGGAACAATTGTTACTACAATAACAAGTGGCTCTACAGCTGCAAGTGGTGGATATATTAGTTCAGATGGTGGATCAACTGTTACTGAAAGAGGGGTGTGTTGGAGTACATCAGAAAATCCCACGATTGCTGACAACCATTCATCTGACGGAACAGGTGTAGGTTATTTTAACAGCACGGTTTCCGGTATCAGTGGTTGTGGTAATGTGTACTATGTAAAAGCCTACGCAACCAATGCAACAGGCACAGGATATGGTAACCAAGTAACCGTAACTTCGGGATTGGTTGCGACAGTCAACACCTTGGAAATAACCAATATTGACAACTATACTGCCACTTGTGGAGGTAGTATTTTAGATACCGGAGGATGTGAATTGACCCAAAAAGGCGTTTGTTGGAATTACAGTCCAAACCCAACTACTGCTAACTATATAACAACAGAAGGACCGGGTAATAGTGATTTCACTTCTACCCTTACGAATTTGCTCGGAAACAGAACCATTTATATAAAGGCCTATGTAACCAATAGCAAAGGCACAACCTATGGTCCTGAAAAGGTATTTACAACCCTCACGCCACCCACACCTTATATAGGGCAAGATTATGCCGGTGGTAAGGTATTTTATATTGACGGTACAGGTCAACACGGAATGGTAGCAGTAGATCCAAGTACTTCTAAACCATGGGGTTGCTACGGTACGTTTATCGGAGGTACGCAAACGGGCATAGGTACTGGAGCCACCAATACCGCTATAATTGTTGCCGGATGTGCTGAAGATACTGCTGCCAAATATTGTGATGATTTAGTTCTTAACAGTTATAGTGATTGGTATCTACCATCTGCATATGAACTTAATGAAATTAACATAAAACTCTTTCAATCCGGAGGTATGAATCCTCCAAACTATATATGGACTTCAACAGAAAGCTCGTCCGAATTTGCTTGGCAATTAGTTAATGGCAATTTATATTCTGCTTATTATATTAAAAACAATAATCGTTCAATAATTGCAACTCGCTCATTTTAAATAATTGGAACCCTTTAATTCTCAAAAAAACCTACGCGTATTGTGTAGGTTTTTTTGTTTATACTTCTCACAATTATTTCTCCACCTTTTTGTTACCATTAAAATCATAATAATAACCCATAACCTGCCTCGGCTACCCCACGAAATAATTATGCAGCGAAGCTAATCTTTTCGCATGGCTTTCTCTCCCCCAAACAGACCTAATTCCCCTATGAAACCCATTGAATGCAAAGCATTCAATAGTAGTGTCCATTCATTTCAATCCTCATTTGTCTATTCAATATTTTCAATCCATCATTCGTCAATTCGTGGCAAAAAAAATGGCTAAATTATTTAAAATCAGGTATAAACAAATTCCTCGATACCGCACGAAATAAATATGCAGCGAAGCTAATCCTTTCGTATGGCTTTCACTCCCCAAACAGTCCTAATTCCCCTATGAAACCCCTTGAATGCAAAGCATTCAATAGTAGTGTCCATTCATTTCAATCCTCAAGCATCCATTTTACATTTTCAATCTATCATTCGTCAATTCGTGGCAAAAAAAATTGCTAAATTATTTAAAATCAGGCATAAGCAAACTCCTCGATACCGCACTAAATAAATATGCAGCGAAGCTAATCCTTTCGTGTGACCTTCTAACAAATCGAAATTTAACCTTCTCTAATAAGAATTACTCGGTGGCTGAGGCCCTCGAAGCCCCTGCCAAATCGAAATAGACCCCTGCTGAATCGAAATAGACTCCTGCCGAATCGAAATAGAATCCTGCCGAATCGAAATAGACTCCTGCTGAATCGAAATAGACTCCTGACAAATCGAAATAGACTCCTGACAAATCGAAATAGACTCCTGCTGAATCGAAATAGACTCCTGCCAAATCGAAATAGCCTCCTGCTGAATCGAAATAGCCTCCTGCCAAATCGAAATAGCCTCCTGCCAAATCGAAATATAACTTACTCAATTTAGAATTACTCGGTGGCTGAGGCCCTCGAAGCCCTTGCACAACCCGAAAAGAAACTTGCACAACCCGAAAAGAAACTTGCACAACCTCTATGACGATTCCAATACCATCCCGACAGCTATCGGAACTCAATAACTTTACAAACTTTACAAACTTTACAAACCCACCCCCCAAATCTTCCTAAAAAGCAATATTTTCTTTTCAAACGTTGTTTTTTAACATGCGCAAACCAACAAAAAAACCTATTTTTGTGCTATGAATGCAGGTTTTTTTATCAAGTTTATAGCGATCTTCATACTGTATGAATCGTGGTCGATGTGTCTTTATGCCCAAACACCCAACGATCGTTCTCCTGATGACAATATCGCTCCCAACATCGCAGCAACTGGCAATCAAATCTATTGCCCCCAATCCCATCAAAAAATCGTTACCGATATCACCATTACAGACCCCGACGATACCACTACCGATGCCATTTACATCCAAATCACCTCGGGATATGTCTATGGCGAAGACCAACTCACACTTACCGGCCTTCATCCCAATATCACCACAACTTGGTTGGCATCTGAAGGAAAGTTGAAATTGTTCAACGCCGCCGGTACTCCTGTTTTATATACCGATTTTATCGCAGCCATCAAAGATGTGGAATTCTACAACAGTTCCAATAACCCACATGGCATCCGTAACTTTTCCATCAGTATCGGCCAAGCCAATTACCTGCCCAGCAATGGACATTATTATTACTATTTTCCCCAATTGGGTATCACGTGGTCGGATGCTAAAATTGCCGCTGCCAATACCAATTACAATGGTTTACAAGGATATTTGGCAACCATTACGGCTTATGACGAAGCGCAATTAGCTGGCGCCCAAGCTGCCGGTGCCGGATGGATTGGTGGTAGTGACAGCGCTGTGGAAGGTCAATGGAAATGGATGACCGGCCCCGAAAATGGCGATGTTTTTACCTATACTTATTGGAATAATGGCGAACCAAATAACCTCAATGATGAAGATTATGCGCACGTAACTGCTCCGGGAGTCGGTATTTCAGGCTCGTGGAATGACTTGAGAAATACCGGTGAAGCAAGTGGCGATTACCAACCCAAAGGCTATATCGTCGAATATGGAGGCATGCCCGGCGATCCGGTTCTCCATTTGGCAACCAGTACTACTTTTACGATTTCAGAAATTACGCAAACCACAGGAGCTGCTCGTTGTGACATCGGAACGGTTACACTGCAAGCTACTGCATCTGCCGGAACCATCGAATGGTACGACGTCGCAACAGGCGGCGCAGTCATTTTTACCGGCTCTAGTTTTACAACGCCTATTCTCAATGCAACCAAAATGTATTATGTCAAAACGGCTTGTGGCATGGTGAGAACGCCGGTGACCGCAACCATCAACGTCATCCCTCATATCACCTCCACCAATACTCCGGTCTCACGATGTGGCACAGGTTCGGTAACTTTACAAGCAACTTCTACAGTGGGAATAATCAATTGGTACAATACCGTAGATGCCGTTACACCGGTAGCAACCGGAACCAGTTTGACGCTACCCAATATTACTCAAAATGCCATTTATTACGTCGAAGCGGTCAACAATGCCTGCACAAATGGTGTCAGAACGCCCATAACCATTTCCATCCATGCTTTTCCCGAAGTCTCAAATGAGGAAGTGTTTTTGTGTCCATCTGGAACAGTACCCTTGGATGCCACCTTAACAGGTATGTCGTATTTGTGGTCCAATGGGGCTACTTCGCAACAGATAGTGGTTTCCAATCCCGGTTTGTACACGGTGGATATTACCAATGCCTATAATTGTAGCAAGACCAAAAGCATTACCGTCATCCAACAACTCAATCCGGATATCAGCCAAGTGCAGGTAGTTCAAGATCACGTAACCATTGAAGTGAGTAATCCGCAAGACTATTTTGAATATTCCATTGATGGCATTGAATACCAAAGCGATCCCGAGTTTTGGAATGTTCCCGGTGGCTATCAAACCGTTTTCGTCAGAAATAATTCGCTGTGTGGATTGGATATGGAAACCATCATCGTTTGGGCTACTCCCAAATTTTTCACACCCAATGGAGATGGCTACAACGATGATTGGGAAGTAAAAGGTATGGAAGTTTTTCCAAATGCCGAAGTGGTCATCTTCAACCGATTTGGCAAACCACTTTACACCTTAAACACAAGCAATCCCAAATGGAATGGCACCTACAATGACATTCCTTTACCCGCCTCCGATTATTGGTTTAGTTTGAAATTGGACCCTTCAATACCCGAAATCAGAGGACATTTTACTTTGAAACGCTAAATTAAATCCAACTTTCCCAGTATCATCTTGCAGCATCAGTATCATATCATCATCATAGGCGGAGGAGCAGCCGGCTTTTTTACCGCCATCAACATCAAAGAGAAAAATCCTACTTTGAGCGTGGCGATATTGGAAAAAAGTGAGAAAGTACTATCCAAAGTCCGCATTTCAGGTGGCGGCCGTTGCAATGTGACCAACAATTGTCCCGATGCACAGCTTTTCCTCAAACACTATCCTAGAGGTGAAAAAGAACTCAGAGGTCCTTTTCAAAGATTTGGAAACAAGGAAACAGTCCAATGGTTTGTACAAAGAGGTGTTCCCTTAAAAGCACAAGATGACGGCAGATTTTTTCCGGTTTCCAACCAATCGGAAAGCATTATTCAATGTTTTTTAGACAAAGCACTCCAACTCAATATTCCCATTTTCACCGGTCAAAGTGTGTTGAATTTTCGTAAAAACGAAGCCCATCTTTGGGAAATAACAACCCCACAGAATACCATAGTCTCCGAGAATCTGGTCCTTACAACCGGAAGCAATACAAAGATTTGGAACCTATTGGAAAAATTAGGACATACCCTTGTCACACCTACTCCATCCCTATTCAGCTTCAACATCCCCGATTTAAAACTTCAGGAAATGATGGGCATTGCTTGGCCGGTTAGCGTTAAAATAAAAGATGAATCCTTGCAATCGGAAGGAAATATGCTCATCACCCATTGGGGATTGAGCGGTCCTGCCATTCTTAAATTGTCGGCTTGGGGCTCCAAAATATTGGCTGAAAAGCAATACCATTTCAATTTGGAGGTCAATTGGATTCCAAAATTACCCTACGAAGAAGTTTTAAAAGATCTGAATCAAAATCGCATCAGGTTTCCCAAACGCAGCATACTCAAAAATCCGCATTTTGGTTTCACCCACCGCTTGTGGGAATACTTGGTCACCAAAGCAGGTATTCAGGAAAAAGTGAATTATGCTGAAATCTCCAAAACACTCCTACAAAATTTAGCGCGCCAACTCCATCAAACTACCTACGAGGTCAATGGAAAAAGCACCTTTAAAGATGAATTTGTGACAGCTGGTGGGGTCGATTTAAAAGAAGTCAATTTCAAAACCATGGAAAGTAAACACTTTCCCGGACTCTACTTTGCCGGAGAAGTGCTCGATATAGATGCCATCACCGGAGGCTTTAACTTCCAAAATGCTTGGACCGGAGGCTGGATCATCAGCGAGGCTTTCAAACCTTGAGGATTTTCAAAACCCATAGGATTTAAAGAATCGCTTCAATACGGGATAAATCTTCTGTACTAAAAGTTTTATTTTGAAGCGCACCCAAATTATTTTCCAATTGCGCCACCGAACTAGCTCCTATCAATACCGAAGTGACTCGGGTATCTTTCAACAACCAAGCGAGTGCCATCTGTGCCAAACTCTGACCTCTTTGTTGGGCAACGTCGTTCAAAGCTTTGATTTTGGGCAACATTTGTTGGACGCGATCTTCTTTGAGAAATACCGCTTTGGCAGCACGTGAATCGGCGGGAATCTCTTGGAGATAACGATCGGTTAGCAAACCTTGCGCCAAGGGAGAAAAAGGAATACACCCGATGCCTTCACGTTCCAATACATCGAGCAAGCCGCCTTCCACCCATCGATTAAATAAACTGTAATTGGGTTGATGAATGAGGCAAGGCGTTCCCAATTGTTTTAATAGGTTAACGGCATCCATAGTTTGTTCGGGATTGTAATTGGATAAACCCACATACAGCGCTTTCCCTTGTCGCACGATGAGATCTAATGCCATCATGGTTTCTTCCAAAGGCGTGTCGGGATCGGGACGATGGTGGTAAAAGATATCCACATAATCCAATTGCATGCGTTTCAGACTTTGATCCAAACTGGAAACCAAGTATTTTTTAGAACCCCATTCGCCGTAAGGCCCATCCCACATATAGTAACCGGCTTTGGTGGAAATAATCATTTCATCGCGATACGAACGCAAATCGGCAGCCATCATCTTTCCAAAATTTTCTTCCGCAGAACCCGGTGGTGGTCCGTAATTATTGGCCAAATCAAAATGGGTGATGCCTTTGTCAAAAGCTTTGAAAACAACGGCTCTGGCGGTTTCAAAAGAATCTTGATGCCCGAAGTTGTGCCACAAACCGAGAGATATTTCAGGTAATTTGATGCCACTGTGTCCGCATCGGCGGTAGGACATGTCTTGATAGCGAGAAGAAGTAGGTTGGTACATATTAAAAAAGTTGATAGAAAATTGTTATACAAATCCTCTTTTTTTTCAAGCGCAATAGAAATGATGATTCCCTTAAAAATAATAAAACAACGTCCCAAATATCGATATAAAAAGTAGGATAATATAGAAATAATCCATTTTTTTCAAAGGAGGAAAGTCTTTGATCAAATGAATCAAACCAAAAAACACCAAAATCGAAAGCAGTACAAACCAACCACTAAATTTAACAGAATCATCAAGAATATCTGTGCGAATAAAATCGTAATACGAAACGAATGGCTTGGGTTGATAAATCCATAGTTTTGATGAACTAATAAGATGCAATTAAATAATCCAACTTCAAGCGCATCAAGACCAAATATACAGCTCAAAAACAACCTATATTGAGCTTTATTTTCATATATTTTGAGCTACAAATAAAATATTTTTATCAAAAAACTAAAATCAAACCCTCACACAACACTCAAATCTTCAAACTTCTAATCACCCTGAGCGCAGTTTAAGGGCTAATTTCTAATTTCTCAACCAATCACCCCGCTACCCAACAACTCCTCTCCCACATACCAAGCTGCAAATTGCCCTTGTGTAATAGCCGATTGCGGTTTGTCAAATAAAAGATAGGCGCCGTTTACATCTTGATATAAAATGGCTTTTTGCAAAGGTTGACGGTAGCGAATTCTCGCCATGACCGAAAGTGTTTCTCCTTCTTTTAAGGCTAAATCGGGCCTTATCCAATGCAGTTCTTTTTGGGCGATGAACAAACCTCTGCGGAACAATCCCGGATGTTGATTGCCTTCGCCTACATAAATCACATTTTCTTTTACATCAGTACCGATGACATACATGGGTTCTACCGTACCACCTATAAAAAGACCTTTTCTTTGTCCAATGGTGTAATAATGTGCCCCTTGGTGTTTGGCAATTACTTTTCCATCCCTAGGTTGATAGTGAATTTTCTTCGATAAATAGGCTAATTCTTGTGCTTTACTGTCAAAAATTGGAGACGCATCTTGGTATAAAATTGAATCGGATTCAATGCGTACGATAACGCCTTCCTTAGGTTTCAATTGTGCTTGTAAAAAATCGGGGAGATGGACTTTACCTACAAAACACAAGCCTTGAGAATCTTTTTTAGTGGCTGTAACCAAATCCAATTGACTGGCTATTTCCCGTACTTCACTTTTTTGCAATTCGCCAATGGGAAATAGCGATTTAGCCAACTGCTCTTGCGACAACTGACATAAAAAATAAGATTGGTCTTTATTGGAGTCTTTACCCGAAAGCAAGGTGTAAACCGTTTGTCCCTTTACGATAACTTCACCTTTACGGGCATAGTGTCCGGTAGCGACATAATCGGCTCCTAGGTTGAGTGCGATGTCCATAAATACATCAAACTTAATCTCTCGATTACACAACACATCGGGATTTGGCGTTCGACCGGCTTTGTATTCGGCAAACATATAATCCACTACTCGTTGCTTATAAGGTTCGCTCAAATCAACTACTTGAAAAGGAATCCCAAGTTTTTGAGCCACCAACATCGCATCATTGGAATCTTCCAACCAAGGACATTCGGTTGAAATCGTCACCGAGGTATCATGCCAATTTTTCATAAAAAGTCCGATGACTTCATGACCTTGTTGTTGCAACAAATAAGCAGCTACACTGCTATCCACTCCACCGGAAAGTCCAACAATTACACGCATAGATTGAGGTTGATATTTTTAAAAATTAATGCTTCTAAAAGATTAAATAGCCATATGAATAACATCATACCAACCGGGAATGATTAAATGGCTATTCCATGTGACCTATAAAAAACAAACAATTATAAACACATGAAATTTTCTTCACCTTTTAAGGCGCAAAGATAACCTAAATAACTTTTATTACAGAAAATACAAGGAGAATCCCTACCTTTGTCATTCGATTTAGATACTTTAAAAATGTCAAATAAAATAATAGATCCTTTTACCAAAAGTGCCAAAACACCCTTACGTCCCGATGCATTTGAGTTGAGTGACGCTGAAAAAATCGAACGTCTGGAAAAAAATGTATTGGAAATGATGCAAACATTGGGCATGGATATGACCGACGACAGTTTGCGTGATACCCCAAAAAGAGTTGCCAAAATGTGGGTCAAAGAAATATTTGCCGGCTTACATCCCGAAAACCGCACCAAGATTTCGGTCTTTGAAAACAAATACAAATACGGTGAAATGCTCATCGAAAAGAATATCGGTGTGCATTCTACCTGCGAACACCATTTACTACCCGTTGTGGGTAAAGCCCACATTGCTTATATTTCCAATGGCACCGTGATCGGTTTATCCAAATTGAATCGCATCGTCAGACATTACGCCAAACGACCACAAGTGCAAGAACGCATGACCAAACAAATCGTGGAAGACCTCCAACAAGTCCTCAATACTGAAGATGTAGCTTGTATCATCGACGCCAAACATTTTTGTGTCATCACCCGTGGGATTGAAGACGTCAACTCCAGTACTGTTACAGCTGAATTTGCCGGCAAGTTCAAAACCCCAGAAGTTCGTCAAGAGTTTTTGGATTTGTTGCAAGTCAAAACTGAATACGACTTTTGATACTCCCGCAAGATAGAACGCTATAAACTATGTGTTTAGGATTTATACCACATGAGAGGACTCGTGAGGTAGCTGTGAAAGAAATAATTAAGAATCACTTTCAAAACGAAATTGAATATGAAGTTATTACTTTAATCTTTGGATTGATAAATTTTTGGTTAACGATTTCATTTGAGCAATAGCAACTTTGTTAAGTTGTTTCAGTCTTTCAATTTGTGATACGTTCTGTTCTAAAAGCAAAGCATTGATGCTTTCCAAATTACTTAAAACCACCAATTGTTCAAGATTGGCAAAGTCTCTTATATTTCCTTGTTTGTCTTTATTTTTGTCCCTCCATTCCTTAGCTGTAATACCAAAAAGTGCCACATTTAATAAATCAGCTTCGTTAGCATAAACTATACTTGCTTGTTTATTGGTAATTTCTTTTGGAATTAGTTTTTCTTTAATAGCGTCGGTATGGATTTGGTAGTTAATTTTAGATAAAGTGCGTTGAATATTCCATTCCAATTTCAACTTACTGTTTTCATCTTCTTTTAATCGTTGAAATTCATTGATTAAATAGATTTGAAATTCGGGACTGAGCCACATGGCAAAGTGAAAAGCAATGTCTTTGTGTGCATAAGTTCCACCATAACGACCTGCTTTTGCCAACATTCCAACAGCAGATGTCCTTTCAATCCATTGACCGACAGACATAATAAACCTGTTTGTTCCGGATTCTTGTCCAATTACTCCGAATTCGGGGTAATTAAAATTTTGGTTGTTGATCTTTTCCCAGACACCCAAATATTCCAATGTATTTTTATTGGTTATCCATTTTCCTATCAAACTACTACCTTCTTTAAAAGTTGCTGTCATATCGGTTAAACTGATAAAATCAGTTTCAAGATATTGGATTACCACGATGTTTGATTCATTTACTTTTAAAATTCTTTCTTTAGCCATTTTTTATATTTACTCTTTTAATTTATTTATAAAATCTAGATTTTATAAGGCGCAATTCATTCACAAATTTTCATCTGTTACCCACTTCAATCTCTTTTCACTCTTTTCTCCCCCGCCTTCTGGGTATCTACGCTACGCTTCGATTTTCCCTCTTCTAATGCAATATCTTAAAAACCAACTCCTTCAACAAGTCGTCTTGCTCCATATCTCGGGCGCCAACGCCTTTGCTCTTCATATCGGCTTCTCTCAAGTAACCGATGATTTCTGACACTTTTCGCATCGGATAATTTTTACCTGCTTCCATGTAATCTCCGGCAAAAAATGGATTGACTTTGAGCAAACTCGCCACAGCTGCCTTGTCGGTTTTATGGGTCAAACTGTGAAATTGCAACAATTGGGTAAAGAAAGCATGCAATAAAGAAATGGTGACTACTGTAGGGTTGTTTTTGGGGTTTTGGGAGAAATATTGTATGATTTGATTGGCTTTTACCACGTTTTTGGTGCCTATGGCTTTACGCAATTCAAAATTGTTGAAATCCTTACTGATACCAATATTGTCTTCTATGTCTTTGGGTGTGATGGCATGACCTTTGGGTAAAACGATAAAAAGTTTGCCCAATTCGTTAGCAATACGACTTAAATCGGTGCCTAAAAATTCGACCAACATCAGGGCTGCTTTGGGTTCGATTTGATAGCCTTTGGGTTTGATAAAAGTAGCAATCCAAGCAGGTACTTGATTATCGTATAAGGGTTTACTTTCAAACATAACCCCTACACTGGCCAACTTTTTAAAAACCAACTTGCGTTTGTCGGGAGACTTGTATTTGTAATTGAAAACCAATACGGTACTAGGAACGAGATTGTTGATATAAGGCTCCAGTTGATCAATGCTTCGCGATAAATCCTGCGCTTCTTTCACTATGATTACTTGGCGTTCAGCCATCATCGGAAATCTTTTGGCATTGGAAATAACTTCACTCATATCCACATCTCTCCCATATAAAACCATTTGATTAAATCCCTTTTCATCCTCAGTCAACACATTTTTTTCTATATAATCAGAAATCTGATCTATAAAATAAGGCTCATCCCCATATAAAAAATAAATGGGTTTGAT
>JADZFW010000056.1 GCA_020854235.1 Flavobacteriaceae bacterium | reverse complement strand
GATGGAACCCATGAACATCCTTCTCAAGGGATTTTGGACACTTATTCCATTCGTGAAAAATTAGGTAAAGTTCAAGGCGTAAAAGTAGTTATCATAGGAGATATACTTCATTCAAGAGTTGCTTTATCCAATATTTATGCTTTAAATTTATTGGGTGCTAAAGTAAAAGTATGCGGACCTCCATCGCTGATTCCCAAACACATAAAAAGTTTAGGGGTTGGGGTTGAGTACAATTTGCAAAAAGCCCTTGAATGGTGTGATGTTGCCAATATTTTAAGAGTTCAAAACGAACGTATGGATGTAAAATATTTTCCATCAAATAGAGAATACGCGCAACTATATGGGGTAAATATGCATCTATTAAGTAAACTTGGCAAGGAAATTGTTATTATGCATCCCGGACCCATTAACCGAGGAGTTGAAATAACATCTGAGGTTGCCGATTCCAAACATTCCATTATACTGGATCAAGTGGAGAACGGCGTAGCCACTCGAATGGCAGTCTTGTATTTATTAGCAGAACAAATCAAACGAAACTAACATGTACGAACTTATGAACAAAGAAAAGAGCATCATTTGCGGACCAAAGAATGAAAGTCTCACCGATTTTTTTACGAATTTCAAACTCAACTACCCTGATTTTCTTAAAAAAAATGTAATTGTCGATTTATCTAAACTCAGAGAAGTAAAACATACGGAAATTTTATTATTTTTGAATGCTGCAATTTCACATCTAAAAAATAATACCAGTTTGGTCATCATCACCAATCACAGAGATATTGACCTACTTCCTGAAGAGATCGTTACGGCGCCTACTTTGATTGAAGCACTGGATATCATAGAATTGGACGAAATTAGTAGAGATTTAGGCTTTTAACCCGATAACCCTTATTTGATGGTTCGAAAATTACGCTTCATATTAACCCTTTTTATAACTTCAATAGCTTTTGCCCAAAATACAGAAGTCGGGAATGTCGCTGTCAAAACTCAAGTACCCGCAAAAACCATTACCAATGTTACTGCATTTCCAAATCCTTTGAATAATAAATCTATTGTTTCTTTTACTTCTTCTATGGAACAAACTGTTTATTTTGAAGTGAAAAATGTTTTAGGTAAAAGTGTTTACAAACTCAAATTCTTAGCCAATTCCGGCAACAATGAAATCAGTTTCCTTAAAGATAATTTAACAGCCGGTATGTACGTGTATTCCATCCAATCTGATACTGAAATTGTTTCCAAACGATTGGTTATCAAATGAGTTTTAAACTCACTATTTTGGGTTCACATTCTGCTACTCCTCGAGTAGATGCGGCTCCTACTGCTCAAGTTCTGGAAATTAAAAATCATACTTTCCTAATAGATTGTGGTGAAGGTACTCAAATTCAGTTACGTAAGTTCAAAATTAGCTTTGCCAAAATCAACCATATTTTTATTTCTCATTTACATGGCGACCATTTCTTTGGTCTGATTGGAATGTTGTCTAGTTTTGGATTGCTCAGCCGTACCAAAACCATGTATATTTATGCACCTGTAGGACTCAAAGCCATCATTGAATTACAACTGCAAGTCTCAGAAACTAAAATTGGATTTCCCATTGAATTTCACGAATTAACCGATTCAAAAAGTCTCCTGATATTTGAAGATAAAAATGTTGAAGTATATACCATTCCCTTGACCCATCGCATATATACCAATGGTTTTCTCTTTAAGGAAAAGCCCGATTTGCACAACCTTTGTATGGAAAGGATTCTTCAATATCCTGAAATCCAAAGATGTGACTATTTCAATTTGAAAAAAGGTAAAGATTTTGTTCAGTCTGATGGTAGTGTCATTGCAAATGAAATACTTACTTTACCACCCAAAAAACCACTTCAATACGCTTTTTGTAGCGATACTTCTTACCAACCTAGAATCATTCCCTTAATCAAAAATGTGGACTTGTTGTATCACGAAGCCACCTTTACTAGTAAAGATGAAGAATTGGCCATTAAAACAGGACATGCTACTGCTAGACAAGCTGCGCAAATTGCCAAAAAAGCCAAAGTTGGCAAACTCATCATCGGACATTTTTCAAATAGATACAGAGGATTTCACGATCACCTTATGGAAGCTAGAAAGGTGTTTGAAAACACTGAATTGGCTAGTGATGGAGGTACAATTATAGTCAATTGAAAATTTAGTGAAACGTGAGAATAACTTTCGTAAAGATTGAGCCTTCCGATGAACTTTAGTCATCGGATGACATGAAGTTTAAAAACTGAGAATCTGGTAGGCGTGGTTTTTGGTTTCCACCTTTTCAATAATGCTTTCAATCATGCCATCGGCATTGATGATGAAGGTAGTACGATGAATGCCGTCAAATTCTTTTCCCATAAATTTCTTGGGACCCCATACTCCATAGGCCTGAATCACTTCTTTGGAAACATCAGCAATTAAAGGAAACGGCAATTGATTTTTATCACAGAAATTCTTTTGTTTGACAACTGCATCAGCACTTACACCAACTACTTTATAATTTTTATCAAGAAAATCCTGATAGTGATCTCTGAGGTTTTGAGCCTCCAATGTACAACCCGGAGTACTAGCCTTGGGATAAAAAAACAAAACCAGTTTACTGCCCACAAAATCGGATAGTTGGATAGGATTACCGTTTTGATCAAGCGATTTGAAATCAGGGGCTTTGTCGCCTATTTTTAAATGTTTCATTTTATTGTGAGTCATCTTTTCAGAAGACATTTGGGGTTAATGAATGATGAGGAGCAATTTATACTCCGATTTGGAAATAGGTAAAGCCCATTTGAGCCAGTTCTATATCATCATATTGATTTCTTCCGTCAAAAATGACCGGATGTTTCAGTTTGGATTGTATCAGATCAAAATCGGGACTGCGAAATTCTTTCCACTCTGTTACCAATACCATGACATCGGCTCCGTCCAATGCTTCGTATTTATCGGATACATAAGTTATCCCTTCAATATCCTTGAAGTAATATTTTTGAGCAATTTCCATGGCTTCAGGATCGTAAGCTTTTACTTTAGAACCGTTTTGAATCAAATATTTAATCAAGGTAATAGCACTTGCTTCACGCATATCATCAGTACCAGGCTTAAATGCCAATCCCCAAACAGCAATGGTTTTACCTTTCAAATCTCCATTGAAATATCGAGATATTTTGGCACCTAAAACTTCCTTC
>JADZFW010000055.1 GCA_020854235.1 Flavobacteriaceae bacterium | reverse complement strand
AAATCAGACAAGTCTGTACGCTCGGATGACAATACGCCATTGACGTCAAACATGATAATATTGTGAGGATTGACCCCTAAAAGCACATACAGATTGGCACTCGCCAAAGCGGCAGAACCTGCCCCGGAAACGACCAATTTAATTTGATCAATTTTTTTACCAGCCAATTCCAAAGCATTGAGTAAAGCCGCCGCCGAAATGATGGCAGTCCCATGTTGATCATCATGCATCACCGGAATATCGAGTTCGGCGACTAGTCTTTTTTCAATTTCAAATGATTCTGGGGCCTTGATATCCTCGAGATTGATTCCTCCAAATGTAGGTGCAATAGCTTTTACGGTTTGAATGAATTTTTCGGGATCTTTTTCATCAATTTCTATATCAAATACGTCTATATCGGCAAATATTTTAAACAACAATCCCTTACCTTCCATAACCGGTTTTCCAGCTAGTGCCCCGATGTCACCCAAACCCAATACAGCTGTCCCATTGGATATCACAGCAACTAAATTTCCCTTAGAAGTGTATTTGTATGCATCGTGCGGATTCTTTTCTATTTCTAAACAGGGAGCAGCTACACCTGGAGAATAAGCCAAGGCTAAATCGCGTTGGGTCGTGTGTTTTTTGGTGGGAACTACTGATATTTTTCCGGGAGTAGGTTGGGAATGATACAACAAAGCATCGTTGTACAACTTGGCATCTGATGGCATGGAAAAGGTGTTTTAAAATTAAAGTGCAAAGATACTTCTCTTCCAAAACCTATCATCCTGACAATTATCAGTTGGTGTGAAATATTACAAAGCATTTATCAGAGTACGACTCCAAGTCGTAACTCAGAGTACGACTCCAAGTCGAAACTCAGGGTACGACTCTAAGTCGTGCCCTGAGTAAACCAAGTCGTGCCCTGAGTATCCCAAGTCATCTAACTCAGGGTACGACTCCAAGTCGTGCCCTGAGTAAACCAAGTCGTGCCCTGAGTAAATCAAGTCGTGCCCTTAATAAAAGACACATTCCGCTTGATTCCTTCCCATTTCGTGCGTTTCAAAGGCGAATTCTCAAATCTTTTTTCAAATAGTTCTGCAGTAATATCTTCCCAATTCCTTCTTGATAGGTCCATCAAACCGGAAACCGGCTGAAATTTAGGTTCGTTGTGTGGCAATGCAAAATGGTTCCAAGGACAAACTTCCTGACAGATATCGCAACCAAAAATCCAATCTTGCCATTGATTTTGAAAAGTTTCCGGAATCTCCGATTTGGATTCTATGGTGAGGTAGGAAATGCATTTTCGGGCATCCAAAATTTTGTCGGGTAGAATGGCTTGGGTAGGACAAGCATCGATACATCGCGTACAAGTGCCACAATGGTCGGTAGTAAAGGGTACATCATAAGCCAAGTCCAAATCGAGGATGATTTCGGCTAGAAAAAAGTAGGAACCTTTGCCTTTTTGAATCAATAAGGTGTTCTTGCCTTGCCAACCCAAACCGGCTTTGATTGCCCAAGCACGCTCCAATACCGGTGCCGAATCGGTGAAAATTCTACCTTTAAATGCTCCTATATGCGTTTCTATAAATTGCACCAACTCCTGCATCTTATCCTTTAATACCGTGTGATAATCTTCCCCATAGGCATAACGGGCTATGGCGTAAGCATCTTCAGGCAATTTGCTTTCAGGAAAATAATTGTGTGACAATACTATGACCGATTGGGCGCCGGGAACCAATAGGGTTGGATCCAATCGTTTGTCAAAATGATTTTCCATATAACTCATTTCTCCATGAAACCCATTTGACAGCCATTGACTCATATGGGATCTTTCCTCGGTCAAGACTTCGGCTTTTGCAATTCCCACTGAAGAAAACCCCAAGCGCAAAGCTTCGGTTTTGATCATTTGACTGTATAATTGTAATCTCGACTGCATAAAGCAAAGGTATTAAAAAGTGACAAGGCATGACTTGTCTCTTCCTAAATTTAAAATAATTACAAAACAAGGTTAAACTACCATTGGATACTAAATTGGAACTATTTTTGTTATATCTTAGTCCTTTCAAAAAAAACGAATCATGTCAATAGTACCATCTCGAAAGCCATTTATTCACTTCTTAAGCCTATCCATACTGCTTTCACTGCTTTCCTCCTTTTCAATGGCTCTTTTTTCTCAAATTATTGTACTACCACCCGATTATATCAAATCTGTTCAAATAACTTCTTCCGAAGGCAATGGCTTTGTTCCCGTTATCCAAAAAACCGGACAAATCCAACTCACTTTTGACGATTTACAAGCCGATGAAAAAGACTATTATTATTTGATAGAACATTGCGATCCTTGGGGAGAAAACTCCGATTTACTGCCTACCGAATACATTCGAGGTTATGATAAAGAACAAATCAGAGATTTTGAAAATTCGTTTAATACACTTCAATTCTATACCCATTATCGATTGACAATTCCCAATGAACAAACGCAAATTTTGATCAGTGGCAATTACCGCCTCAGCATCTATAATGATGACGAAGAAGTGATGTTTACGCGTTATTTTGTAGTGTATGAACCCTTGACCACAGTAGGTGTTTCAGTGCATCAAAGTCGCGATGTAAAATATATCGACTCGCAACAATCAGTGCAATTCAGCATCAATCATCCCGGCATGACCATCAACAATCCGCAGGAAGAAATTTATCCAATTATTTACCAAAATTTTGATGCTTCCTATCGCATTGTGGGATTAAAACCCCAGTTTATAAGAGGCGAACAGTTGTTGTACAAATACGATAAAGAAACTGCATTTTGGGGTGGCAATGAATTCCTGAATTTTGACACCAAAGACCTATTAATGACCAATATGAATGTGGCTTCCGTTGTCAGTGGCAAAGACTTGTATGAAAGTATTTTATATACGGATATCCCAAGGGCATTTGACACGTATACCTATTATCCCGATGCCAATGGTAATTTTGTCATTCGCAACGCACGAGCCGATAATTCGGATATAGAAGCCGATTACTCTTGGGTGAATTTCACATTGGACGTACCCGAAATGATGGGTCAACAAATCTATGTATACGGAGGTTTCAATAACTTCCAATTGACCGATGAAAACCGCATGACATTCAATCCCATCCTGAATTTGTACGAAGCCAAAATCCTGATGAAACAAGGTTTTCACAATTATAACTACGTCGTTTTAAACCAAGATAACTTTATAGATAGAACGGCTATCAATGGTAGTTTTGACGAAACCGAAAACGAATATCAAGTGCTGGTATATTACTTCAAATTTGGAAGTAAATATGCTAAAGTCATCGGTTATGGAACGGGTAGTTCTCGTAACATGGGACAATAAGGAAAAATACTTATTTTTGAAGTCAACTTCAGACTAAATATATATGCCAACCCAAACCAATCACAAAGGACTGGAATGCTTGAATTGCGGGCAACCCATGCATGGCGACGAAAACTTTTGTCCTCATTGCGGTCAGCACAATGATACACGTAAAATCAGTATCAAGGAAATCGTTTTGCATTTTTTTGGTGGTTTTTTCGCTTTTGACAATTTATTTATCAAAACCCTCATACCGCTACTCTCTCATCCCGGAAAAGTTTCGAAAGATTATATAAACGGCCGTCGTAAATCTTACACAAGTCCTTTTATGTTTCTTTTGCACGCTGCTATTGTATTTATAATCGTCAATAGTCTGATACAATTATTTGCGGTTCCCAAAAAACAAGATCTCAAATCAGAACAACTCCAACACGAATTGAAAGTGAATATTGAAAACTTCTTTTCGATTAACCAAAACATTCAAATCCTACATGATAGTTCTGTTGCCAAAATTGAAAAAGAAAAACTATTACAAGGCTTGCTCGGTCAGAATATGCTTTTGGTAGATAGTATAGAAAAAGATTATGCTAAAGATAATGAAGCCATTCGACTCAATATAGGTGGTAGTTATGCTTTTCAAAAAAATATAACAAAAAAGATGAAGGATTTTTATATACCATATGAAATGAATCTTTCAGAAAATGATAGTCTATACCTCACTGAAATCAAACCATTTCAATTGGACCCTAAAAAAGGGAAATGGGAAAATATGTTTAGCTTCGCCAATCACGATCCCGAAAAACCTACTTTGGAAGTTTTAGAAGCATTAAAACTCAATCCTAGCACTTGGCATATTTTTACTTATGAAAAAATTAAGGAAATCAATTCTTTTGGTGAATCTATTGATGAAAAAGCAGGTGTTTTATGGGATAAAATGTTGGGCAAACTCCCCATGTCCTTGTTTATCGTTTTACCATTCTTTACCCTGATTTTGAGCTTGCTCTACATCCGACATCCGTATACTTACACCGAACACTTGATCTTTGTTTTCAACAATCAATCGGTAGTATTTTGGTTGATGTTGATTCTCGTCATCACACAAGCTATATTTGGGGAAAACAGTTGGGTAAATAATCTTTTCCGTTTGGCCTTTTTTATTTATATCCATTATTATATGTACAAAGCGCTGAAGTATTTTTATGGACAAAGTCGAGCAAAGACGTTACTCAAATTTGTGATTCTGAGTACTTCTTATGTGGGATTTGTCCTGTTGGGATTTGCCGTTTTACTAGTTTTTGCCTTCTTGACCTAATTGTTATTGAAATGAGATTTCAGACAATTTAATCTGATGTCGATTCACTACGCCATGGATATCTATCAACTCCATGACAATAGTCGGATCTTTTTCATTGTAAAAAAATTGGATGCGTCCGATGTTGTTTTGAGGAATAACATCTCCAATGCGATAGCGATTGGGCTCTGTATTGGGCCATGTTTCTGTGATGCCACTTGAAGTTACATCATACAATGGATAAGTCACGTCCGTTGGCATTTTGGATATCTCGCCCCAATGCACATCTCCCGAAAGGAAAATGACTCCATTGGCTTGGGTTTTGGCTATTAAATCCACAAATTTCTGTTGCTCCCTAGGTACATTGGTCCAAGATTCCCATCCATTGTATTCGTGACTAAACTGATTGCTGGAGGCAATAATTCTCAAATCGGCTTTTTGTTTGAGTTCTTGCTCCAACCATTTCCATTGGGCTTTCCCTAAAAAAGTACTGTCTGGATTTTGATTGGGAATGTAATCGTTTTTAAACCCTTTTTGTGGCGGTTTGTTGAGAACCAAATCATCTCTAAAAGTTCGCGTATCAAGCAAAATAATTTGAAGCGTTCGGTCACCATAGGTCAAATATTCACTTCCGTAAATACCATCATGTCCCATCCGATTGGAATGGGAAGGAATATCCCAAAATTTAACAAAGAGTTCTTTAGATTCTTTTTTTAAGGGATAATGTCGACCGCTATCATTAAATCCGTAATCGTGATCATCCCATACGGCATAAAGTGGCGTTGTTTTTTTTAGCAATTGAAAATCGGGATTCTTTGCCAAAACCTGATAATTGGAATCCAAAACACTTAGTTTGTAGGTGTCACTATATATATTGTCACCCAAATAGACAAAAAAATCCAATTGCATGGAATCTGCTTTTTGCAAAAGTGGCAATTGTGCTGCTTGCAATTGGCAAGAGCCAAAACCAAACTGTGCGAAAAGTGTTGTATCTTTAACTTGAACAGCTGATTTAAAAAATCCTTTTCCATTTCTTTGACAACTCGCCAACAATGCCAATAGCAACAGCGTGTATAATACCTTGTTCATATCTAATTAATAAGGTTGTTAACTTTTAGTAAAAATATTGAAATAACGTGGAATATGGAATTTATTCACGATGTCATTTATAAAAACGTCAAATTAATATTTTAATTCATCGTTTTAATCTTATGTAATTCCCTTTTTAGAGCAGTTTACAAAGTATGAACAAGATTACTTAAGAATTCAAAATGAATTATTGAAAAAGTTTAGTTGTTAATTTTTACTTCTTTAGAACAATTTCTGTGTCAATTGAATCGCTACCATTATATGCTTTTATGATGTACAATCCATTTTCTAATTTTGTCAAATCAACAGGAATTGATTCCGAATCGTTTTGATTGATTGCTTGAGTAAACACTTCCTGTCCCAATTCATTAAATACAACAATTTTAGAATAGTTTTCAGGAGCAATCACATTAAAAACACCTTCCGAAGGGTTTGGATAAATAACTAAAGATTCTTGATTGTTTTGTAATTCTTCATTTGCTAAAACTGTTGGAACCCAATTTAACGTAATAGCTGAAAAATCACTATCTGATGTGGGAGTTTGAAAATCAATATTGGGTCCCTTTGTAAAAGAGAAGCTTCTAGTTACTGTATTGGATGATCCATCATCCCAAGTCAACTCAATTGTTACTTTGTAGGTTCCATCCGCAACAGTTGTTCCATTACTTGAACCACTAACATTTTTACCATCCCAAACAATAGTTTTTGAGGTATAAGAGGTTAAAGTAGCCCCAGTGGTTGCATCCGTAACGTTACAAGCTGTTCCTAGACAATTATTAGAAGTTCCACCTGAGTTTACTGCCCATACTTTTAAATGATCTTTGGTGCCATTTCCCGCACGTCTTATCTTTGTTTTAACAAAACCACCAGTATTTGTTTGTATCCAAACAGCAAGTACATGTTCATCTCCAAAATCAGAAGTATGTGAAAGTGGTGTAAAACTAAAAGTCAAAGTACCGGCAGTTTGAGAAAAACTCATAATAGGTAACATGAAAAGTAATAAGTACAGCAAGTTTAAATTTTTTTGATTCATGGTTTTGTGGTTTTATTCTATTTACAAATATAGTCTTTTTTAATTACTACATGATTATTTGAAAAATTATATATTTATCAATTGAGATTTTTTGTAATTTGTTGTGTAAATGTAATTTTTGAAGGTGGTAAAATAGTCATTTGCTTTTAAAAACAAATTCACTTCCAGGTGTTAAATATTGCATATCAGCCATTTTTGAAAGAAGTTCCAAAAAGGATTGTTGTATTATAAACAACCCTATACTTTCTAATCTCATATGGTAAAAATTAAAATAATATTTCTTTATACTAAAAACAGTATCTAATAAAACCTAAAATTAACATGATCAGTCCCGATAGACCTGTCACGCAAAAGATATGGTATAAGAGCAATAACTTAATAACTTAATAACTTAATAACTTAATAACTTAATAACTTAATAACTTAATAACTTAATAACTTAATAACTTAATAACTTAATAACTTAATAACTTAATAACCTAATAACCAATAACCCAACCTGTGGCAAAAGAAAAAGAACTTCACTACCTGCTGGCTTTGCAGCGTGTCAAAGGAATTGGCACCATCAATGCCAAAAAACTCATCGCCCATCTGGGAACTGCTGAAGCGGTTTTCAAGGAAAAAAAATCCCGATTGAAATCCATCAACGGTATTGGTGATTTTGCTATCCAGTTTTTGGATGATCCTCATATATTAACAGTTGCTGAAAAGGAAGTAAATTATGTCTTGAGAAATCAAATCAGATTTTCGACTTTCTCCGATCTCACCTATCCCGAAAAACTCAAAACTTGTGCCGATGGTCCTTTGGTTTTGTTTGAAGATGGGCATATTCACTATGACAATCAACCTATCATCAGCATCGTAGGCACGCGCAATATGTCGAGCTATGGCAAAGAATTTATTGAGAAACTTATGGAAGAAGTCAAGACTTTTCATCCCATCATCGTCAGCGGATTTGCCTATGGCGTAGATATAACTGCTCACAAAGCTGCTATGCAACACGGTTTGCAAACCATAGCCGTACTGGCACATGGGTTGGATGAGATATATCCCAAAACCCATATGAAATATGTCAGTAAATTGATGGAAAATGGCGGATTCTACACCGAACATTGGCATGATGAACAACCCTTACGAGAAAATTTTCTGCAACGCAATAGAATTGTAGCCGGCATGAGTGATGCCACTATTATTGTAGAATCGGCTGCCAAAGGCGGTTCATTGGTAACTGCTGAAATTGCCAATTCTTACAACCGCGAAGTATTTGCCGTTCCGGGAAGAATCACTGATCCATTCAGTCAAGGATGTAACAATCTCATTCGCACCAATCGAGCGCAATTACTCAACTCGGCTTCCGATTTGATTTATTATCTCAATTGGGACCAACCTAAAAAACAAACCAAAATCATACAACCTCAACTTTTTGTCAACTTGCACGGAGAAGAAAAAATCATCTATGAATACCTGCAACAAAACGGAAAAAACACATTAGATGTATTGTCTTTGGAAACCAAAATTCCCATATTCAAATTGTCGGGGACTTTATTAAACTTGGAATTAAAGGGATTGGTAAGACCCTTGCCGGGAAAGGTGTTTGAAAGTGTTTGAATTAAGGCTTTGTAACGGAATAAGATGTGTAGAATTGACGCAGATATTTTATTCTTTTTCAAGACGCAAATTGCAGCTAATAGCTTGCGACTCTTAGCAAAATTTGTAACGCAGAAAAAGGGTAAAAGAGCAAGTCAAAATGTATAGGTTATTTCGTTACAAAGCCTAAACCACATTTCTCAAACTGAAATACCACACAATGGCTTCTTTCATCAAAACCGTTTGTTCGCCGGGTCGCAAGGCAGGCAATTCCTTTAAAACCTTGTAATGTGGCCAACCTTCGGCATCGCGAAAATCAAATTCATAATATCCATAAGGCTCCAACAACCGGCAAATAGCGATATGCATCAAGTTGATTTTGTCATCTTTACCAAATTTTTGAGGTCCTTTTCCCAATTCTTGTACACCAATTAAATATATGATAGCATCCAAATCCAAAGGTTCGCCATCGGAAAACTTGGCAGATAATTCGGTGACGATTTCGTCCCATTGTTGTTGAAGTTTGTGGTCTCTGGACATTTGGAAATTAGAAATTAGAAATTAGAAGTTAGAAGTTAGAAGTTAGAAATTATGAATTGTGAATTAGAAGCTAGAACAATGGTTCTATTGTTTTTGAGTTTCAAATAACGGGAATTTTTAAGTTGTTTTAAAATTTGATATAAATTTCTTTTCTTTGTTTCTTATAATAATGGTTTTCATAAAGACATCAGGAGTTATCGGACGACTCCTAACTTTACAAACCAATTAACTTTAAACTTCAATGAGTATATTCGACATCATCATCGCAGCGGTATTATTATACGGATTTATCAAAGGCATCAAAGAAGGTTTGTTTGTGGAAGCGGCGTCTTTATTGGCTTTGATTTTGGGGGTATATGGAGCCATTCACTTTTCTCATATCGCAGCCGATTTTTTGAAAACACGTGTGGATTGGGAAGCCAAGTACGTCACTTTAATAGCATTTGCTTTGACTTTTACCATAATCGTCATCGTCATCTCATTGGCAGGAAAATTACTGACCAAGATCGCCGATTTTGCGCATTTGGGTTGGATTAA
The DNA here is from genome assembly GCA_020854235.1 of Flavobacteriaceae bacterium. Lineage (GTDB taxonomy): Bacteria > Bacteroidota > Bacteroidia > Flavobacteriales > Flavobacteriaceae. The sequence continues at coordinate 2,176 of JADZFW010000055.1, read as the reverse complement.
TAAAATAGCCGGAGGCGCATTTGGGGCTTTGAAATGGGCACTTATTTTCAGTGTAATTTTGATGGTTTTTGACAAATTAAACAGTACAGTCACATTTGTCAAAGCCGAAGACAGAGCCAAATCCATGCTTTATGAGCCTGTGAAGAATTTGGCAACAACCCTATTTCCACAATTTGTCAAAGACGTTCCAGATAAGCCAACACCGGAAAGTGATCGCTAAATCCACCTTGATGTCTTTTGCCAATATAGGTTCTATAAGGTGTATGTTTGTGTTTGCCTTCCCATGTTTTGATAAACCTCACATCGTAAACATCGGCGTATTTTAAGGTTAGCTTACCTGTTTCCTTCTCAAAAAAATTGGGCGTAACCAAGATTTGATCAAATAAATACCATCTTTTTTGACTGAATGACGTTCCATTAAATTTGTCTTTCAAACTTTGCATGGGATTGTACAATTGATTCTCGACGGTCATTTTTTGCACACTTGTATCCAAGGGTTCGTCGTTGAAGTCTCCCATGACTACAATTTTAGCTTCCGGTTCTTGCAGTCGGATATCGTGTATGAGTTCGGTCACCAATTTTCCGGCAGCCAAGCGTTTCCATAAGGTTTCTTCTAATCCATCTCTACGGGAAGGCCAATGGTTGATTAAAAAATATGTGAGTTCGCCTAAAAATTTTCCCTTAACCGATAAAATGTCGCGGGTAAAATGTCGATTCTGTTCTTGATCGTACAAATACAAAGAATGTTTCTGGTCTTTGATCAATTTGAAATGTTCTTTTTGATACAGAAATGCTACGTCAATGCCTCGCGGATCGGGTGAATCAAAATGACAAAAACCATAATGAAAAGGTTTGATGTGTTCATTGTTGACCAAATCAATCAACACTTGATCATTTTCTACTTCGGCTACACCCAATACAATAGGTGGAAGCATAGAATGTTCTGTTCCAATTTTGGCAATGACTTCTCCCAAATTATTGATTTTCTTTTTATATCGGTTTAAAGACCAGTGTTTTTCACTGGAAGGAGTAAATTCTTCATCCAAAGTATCGGGATCGTCAAAAATATCATATAAATTTTCGAGGTTGTAAAAACCAATCGAAAAAACTTGTTCTTTAGGTATAGAATCGGTAAAATAGGTCAGCATACTTGAATTTAATATCAAGTTACCAAAGTACAAAAACTTTCTAGAAACAGCCTAAAACCCTAAGTTTAGTTTTACATATGGGACAAAATAGATAATTTCTCCCTATAACTTCATTATTTCTATCTAACTTCTCATTTCTAACTTCTAACTTTTATAACTTTGCCCCATGATAGATTACACAATTAAAGTTATTGAAAAAGCCGTTTTGATAGGTTTGATTACACCCTCACAAAACGAAGAAAAGTCCAAAGAATATTTGGATGAATTGGAATTTTTAACCCTAACTGCAGGAGGAGAAGCCGTTAAAAGGTTTGTCCAAAAATTGGAATTTCCCAATCCTAAAACTTTTTTGGGAACCGGAAAACTCGAAGAAGTCAAGAAATACATCAAGGAAAATGACATTGGAACAGTTATTTTTGACGACGAATTATCGCCGGCGCAATTGCGCAATATTGAAAAAGAAATGGAATGTAAAGTACTAGATCGAACCAATTTGATTCTAGATATCTTTGCCCAACGAGCTACGACTAGTTATGCCGTCACTCAGGTAGAATTGGCTCAATACCAATATCTACTTCCTCGATTGACCAGAATGTGGACGCATTTGGAACGTCAAAAAGGAGGAATTGGAATGAGAGGACCGGGAGAAACTGAAATCGAAACCGACCGACGTATCATTCGGGATAAAATTGCACTTCTCAAACTCAAATTGAAAGAGATTGACAAGCAAATGGCAGTTCAACGCAAAAATCGCGGGAAAATGGTACGTGTTGCTTTGGTAGGTTATACCAATGTGGGAAAATCTACCGTCATGAATGTGATTAGTAAAAGTGAGGTATTTGCCGAGAATAAGCTCTTTGCTACATTGGATACCACGGTGAGAAAAGTAGTGATTAAGAATATTCCTTTTTTGCTTGCGGATACTGTAGGGTTTATTCGGAAATTGCCTACCCAACTCGTAGAATCGTTCAAATCGACTTTGGATGAAGTACGCGAAGCCGATTTGTTGTTACATGTTGTTGATATTT
>JADZFW010000054.1 GCA_020854235.1 Flavobacteriaceae bacterium | reverse complement strand
TCTCAAACGATTGGTTTTTTCCATAAATGCGGCTACTTTTTCATAATTTAAAGCATTAGCCCAATGACCATCTTCTTTAAAATAAGAGCCAACAATCATGGCATCGGATAGGGGTAAATAGGTTTCCAAATTTTCTAAAGTAACACCGGAGCCTACCAAAATAGGAATTTGAACGGATTTTTTTACGGCTTCTAGTTCTTTGACATCTGCACTGACACCAGTTTGTTTTCCGGTTATAATGACACCATCACTGAGAAAAAATTCAGCGGCATGTGCCGTATCGATCAAATCAACGTCGGCAGTGATGCTGTGGGCGCTGTGTTTCTTTTTGATATCGGTAAAAACGGCAATGGTTTCGGCTCCAATCATTTTTCTGTATCGCAAGAGTTCTGCAGCTTGACTGTCTATATAACCTTCATCGGCTACATGTCCGAAGACAAAACCTTCAGCTCTGATAAATTCAAGACCCGAAGCAAGTGCCACTGCCAAAGCAGCTTGATTGGCCCCAGCCAAAATTTGTATACCCATAGTTAATCCGGTTTCTTTCTTTACGATTTGGGCAACCAAAGTCATGACACTACTTATTTCGGGACCAACATGGATTTTGGTGTACGGAACATCGTGCATGTTTTCCAACATAATGGCGTCAATTCCGGCTTTTTTGTAAATCGATGCTTCTTCTGTAGCTGCATCTATAATTTGCTGAACACTTCCTTTATACAAAGGTGTACCTGGCAGCGCCAAGACGTGTATCATACCGATTATAGGGTGTTTTTTTCGAAAAATTTGATCAAATTTGCGCATAAATTATTCCAAAAGAAATTATCTCGTAAATTTATAAAAATTTTACAAGCCCAAGCATGAATCAAAAACCATCGGTTAAAGTTGCTGTTTTCGGAGCGTCCAACGTTGATATTATGGGATTTCCCCATCAACCCTTGCTATATGGCGATGCCAATGTTGGGACTTCTGTGACTATGCCGGGTGGTGTAGGACGCAATATTGCCGAAAATCTGACTCGACTTGGATTGCAAGTGGAGTTATTCAGTTTTTTTGGGACGGATCCGTTGAGTGATTATTTAAAAACCTCTTGTGCGGCATTGGGAATTTCGATTGGACGTTGTACAACTATTTCCAACGCCACAACAGCCACTTTTTTGGCGGTGATGGATCATCAGAATGACTTGGCTTTGGGTATTTCGGCGATGGATTTATATGAAAATCTCAAACCTGAGGATTTGAATTCGTTTTGGAATCATTTTCCGGATTTTGATTACATCGTTTTGGAAACCAATTTTCATTCGGAACTATTACAAGAAATTGTGCGACACAAAGGCAAAGCCAAATTGGTATTGGATACGGTTTCCGGTAAAAAAGCCATGCGAGCCGAAGCAGTTTTATCAGATTTATACCTTTTGAAAACCAATTTACTCGAAGCTAAAATGTTGTTGCATAAGTCACCTGATGATAACTTGCAACCTGCGTCATTGGTGCAACAACTTTTGGATAAAGGCGTGGAACATGTATGTATCACATTGGGTAAAGAAGGCGTTGTGTTTGGGAATAGCTTACACATCGCACAATTGGCTCCAATTCCCTCTAAGATTGTAAATACCGTAGGTGCAGGAGATTCCTTTGTTGCCGGTTTAATATATGCCGATGCATTGGGCTTGAATCTCGCCGACCTCGCTCGACACGGAATGGCAGCTGCAGCAATTACTGTACAACATCATGGAGCTGTTTCACCCCATATGCATGTTGAAAATCTGAATAAAACATTAGAAACAACCTAATTTTATACTGGCAATCTATCACTTTTCACCTCTACAAATCAATATTCAAAACATGAACTATCTAGAAATTCACCCCGAAGTCAAAGAAGCACTTCAAAACAACAAGCCTATAGTCGCTTTGGAATCTACCATCATTTCGCATGGAATGCCTTTTCCTCAAAACATGGAAACCGCTTTGATGTTGGAACATGAAGTGCGAAAATACGGAGCTATTCCGGCCACGATAGCTTTAATAAACGGCGTTATTAAAATAGGTTTAACCGAAGGTGAAATCGAGTTTCTTGCCCGTGAAGGATTAAAAGTGCACAAGACCAGTCGAAGAGATTTGGCTTTTGTATTGTCTCAAAAATTGACAGGAGCTACGACGGTAGCAGCTACCATGATTGCTGCAGAAATGGCAGGAATTCGGGTGTTTGCCACTGGAGGCATTGGAGGAGTACATCGCGATGCTACTGAGACTTTTGATATTTCAGCTGATTTATTGGAATTGTCTCAAACACCTGTGGCTGTAGTTTGTGCCGGAGTAAAGTCCATCTTGGACATAGGTCTTACTTTGGAATATTTGGAAACCATGGGGGTACCAGTATTGGGATATCAAAGTGATGATATGCCGGCATTTTATACCAGTAAAAGTGGATTTAAAGTGGATTTCAATATGCAAACTACCGAAGAAATTGCCCATTTCATACACCTTCAAAATGGAATGAGTTTGAAAAACGGCATATTGATTACCCAAGCTATTCCGAAAGCTTATGATATGGATCCATTTATCATAGATGTGGCTATTGAAAAAGCCTTAACCCTTCAAAAAGAATTGGGTATCAAAGGCAAAAATACTACTCCGTTTTTATTGGCGAAAGTCAAGGAGTTTACAGGAGGAGAGAGTTTGATATCCAACATTGCATTGGTGCAAAACAATGCGCGTTTGGCTGCTGAAATAGCGGTTTCACTTTCAAAAATCAATCTTACATCATCGAATTAGGACAACAAAATGCTATTTACTTCAAGAAATAAATGGTTGATTGGGTTTATAGTTTATTCTATAATTGCTTTTTCTTTTCTACTAATTGCCAATGACAATCCCATTTTAGTATTAATCAAAATTCCATCTTTCAAAACAGATGTTTTTTTTGCATTATTGACTACTTATTTTACAGGATATTACTTGTCTTACATTTCCAATCGATTGGATGATATATATAGAAATGGTGAAATTGCATTGAGAATAAGACGACAATTTATAGAAGGATTGATGCTTCCGTTATTACTCGTTTTTATATTGGAATCCATTTATCTATCTTATATCCATATACCCATTACAACCAGTTCAATATGGAATCTTGAATTGCCACTAGTTTTTCTTTATTTGACCATCATCAATGGTTTTTATTTGGTGCGGTATATTCTCAACCATAAGCATGATGCAGAAGTAGTTGAACTCAATAAAGAGAATACAACTGAATTTATAATTGTGCAAAAAGGCTTTGTAGAAGAGAAAATTGAAATTTCCAAATGTGCCTACATCAGTAGTAACAATAAATTACTTTGGATGACAACTTTAGATGGAAATGAGTATAGAGTTGAAGGAACTTTAAAAGATTGGGAACAAAAATTACCGTCTTATTTTTTTAAAGTAAATCGACAATATATTGTTTCCTCAAAAGCTATAAAATCCATAGAATTGACCTCAACCAGAAAATTGAAAATTAATTTCATCATCAATCAGCCCAAGGAAATTTTTGTTTCAAAAGAAAATGCAACTTCATTTAGAAAATGGTGGAATGAGGTTAGTCCGCATCAGTCCTAATTTTGTCCGTTTGAGTAAAATAATTAAAAAATGACCAAATGATAAGTTGGGCAAACTTCTATTTTTGCCTCAAAACTTATTCATTATGCATAGATTTTTATTTACGATTGTACTTTTAATATTTACTTTTAATTCGGTAGCTCAAACAGAAAAAATACCGATAAACCTATCTGTTTTCAACGAATCCACCAGCATTCCATTTACCCGATTTTTCACTACTCCAATACATCCCGGAATCCAAGTTGGAACCGAGTTGAATTATCATGCAACCGATAGTAATCGGCTTTTTCAGACACTTAATTTATCTTATTTTTATCATGGACATTTGAATCAAGGCATTGCCCTTCATACAGAATTCGGTTATGAACATAGATTGTCTAATGGTTTGTCATTTTCCGGACTTTTAGGGGTTGGTTATATGCGTACCTATGCAGTAAGTGAAGAATTCGTTTTTGAAAATGATCAATACATCCAAAAAGCAGATACCGGCAATTCGCGATTTTTTCCTTCCTTGTCTGTAGATACAGGTTATTATCTCAAAAAGCAAGAAAAAGACAGTCCCAGAATTTTTATCCGCTATCAAGCTTGGGCAGAATATCCCTATTCACCTGATTTTATACCCATCATGTCACATGTAAATTTACATGTAGGAGTCAAATTTTTTATCAAACGAAATACAACAGAAACCCATGAATAAATATATCATACTCTCAATCCTTTTTGCACTACTCATAACTTGTCAAAAAGGTGAAGATATCGCACCCGATTATTATCATTGTCAATTCAATTTTAATGATTCCAGTGCCACCCATCCCAAGCATCTTGACTATCAAAATCTTTTACATTCAATGACTTTAAAAGGAGTTGTAGGTGTTTCGATGTCCGTATTTCATCCTGAAACTGGAATGTGGCTAGGAAGCAGTGGCAAAGCAGATTTACACAATGCTATAGATATGGAATCCTGTCATAAATTTAGATTTGGTTCTACGGTCAAAATGTTTACCGCTACAGTTGTTTTAAAACTGCAAGAAGAAGGTAAACTCGATATTGATGATCAAATTTCGGATTACTTACAAGGTGATTATATGAATCAAATTGAGAATGCCAATCAGGCAAGCATACGTCAATTGTTACAACACTCAAGTGGCATTTATAATTATATTCAAAACCCCAAATTTCAAACGGCTTCCTTAAATAATTTAATTGAAGAATGGACTGCCGCTGAACTTTTAAAATATGCGTATCATAAAAGTGCCTATTTTGAACCGGGAGAAAATGTCACTTATTCCAATACCAATTATATTTTATTGGGATTACTCATTGAAAAAATTGAAGACAAACCGATTTATCAAGTGTTTAACGAAAAAATTATCAATCCGCTAGGATTGACATCCACTAGTTTTGCCGGTGAAAACCCTATTCCCGATGGAACCGTAAGGGGCTATATAGATTTGTACAGTAATTTGAATGTCATAGAAAGTACTTATTACAGTGGTTGGGATTACTATACTGCCGATGGTGGTTTGATTTCGAATCCGTATGACATGAATGTTTTTTTTCGAGCTTTGATGAACGGTCAAATCATTCAAAATGCTAGTTTGAATCAAATGTTGGATTGGAAAACGCCACAAGATCCGGATGAAGATTTTTTCCCAATCAGTTATGGTTTAGGCATATTTAAAATTGAAACTGATTTTGGGATTGCCTATATGCATAGTGGCGATGCTATTGGATATTTTGCCACAATGCTATATTTTCCGAGTAATCAAAGTACAATTGTGTATGCTGCAAACAGTAATTATGGAAAAATAGACGCATTTATCTCAACAAAAGAAGCCATTCATCATGTGCTAACTGTAACGCAATAATCCGATTTTAATATCGTTACTTTTGTAATTCAGTAGATTATCCTAATCAATTTAGGTGATTTTTTAATTTTAGTGTACTGTTAACTTAGAAAAGATTTCTCGCTACGCTCGAAATGACAAAGTTTCTTTGGTTTTTGCTTTGGGGATTGGTTGGTTTGCGGCATCGCCGCACACCACCCCC
>JADZFW010000053.1 GCA_020854235.1 Flavobacteriaceae bacterium | reverse complement strand
GGTAAAGATACTATTTAAGGTAGGTTTTAAAAAATAAGTTTAATCGAATTTATATTATACCAAAGTTCATTTTAGCAGCTATTTTAAGAAAAACATTTTAAAATACAAATATACTTCTAGATTGGAATATACTATACGGATAAACCTATTATTGCAAAAATGCATATCTTTTTATCAAATAATTGGATCAAATATGTCTCTATTGAATAAAAAATGATATCACAACTGACTTTAAAACTTTAATTTATTGAGGGATTTAAATTATAGTCAAAATTTTATAGGATATGCTGCCAAAGAATTATTCAAATGTTTATTATCAAATTAAAGAGATAAAACTTCTCTCGATTCCTGATGTTTATAGGGAAAGGATAAAATTTCTTAAAATTCTTGATAGATTGAGATTTTTCGTCAATTTGACTCAAAAAAAAACTCCTCAATGATGTTGAGAAGTTTAGAATACTTTTTCATTTTTAATGGTTATCAGATATCTGAAGTACTTTTTCAAGAATACAAAGTATTGTAAGACTATTTAAAAAGTTAATCGGTAAAACCCCTAGTACCTTACTTCAAATAATCTGTATAACCATTTAATATCGTACTACTTTTCTTTTTTTTTATTGCATCAAATATAAAAGAAAAAACCATCCTTTTAAAAGATGGTTTAATAGTTATGGGTCAATTAGCGGATATATTTAGTGTATGAATGGATTTAACCTTTGAATGAGTCAAATTATTGAGTAAGTTGTATTATAAAAAAGTGTTTTTGAGCTTTTCCAGATATGAATTTCCAATGGGAAGTACCGCTTTATATTCATTTTTGTGAGCCGTGTTTACTGTTTTATTTGCTAAATCATTTTTATGGAGATCCAAATTTTCTTTTTCACTGACTTTAGATTTTAAATTTTTTAAGGAAGTTGTAGAAGTAATAATTACATTTTTGACATTGGTATTGATCATTTCAATAAATGTTGAATTGACAATATAACTTTTATGTATTCGGATAAAAGAATCGGGTAAACGGGTTTCAATATCTTTGATGGTTTTAGAAACAGGAATGATTTCACCATCGGTTTTAAAAAGATAGGCATAATTGCTATCGGACATGATTAAAATGATTTCCTCTAGATTGAGTATGACATGTCCCTCAGCATTTTTAAATTTTAAGTGTTTGACCTTTTGTAAAAAAGTCTTTTCAAACTTGTGTAAAGCCATTTCCAATTCATCGGGATCAAAGGGTTTGGAGATAAAATATAGCGCATCATTGTTGACAGCTTCCTTTGCATAATGATCATGACTGGTAATCATGATAACTGATGGCATTTTTGTCAGATGGGTACGGAGTTCACGAAGCATTTCAAATCCGGTACCGGCTTCTAGTTCAACGTCAAGAAAAATTAAATCGGGTTTGTGTTCCAAAATTTGTAAAATCCCCTTTTTAGAAGTATGTGCTATTCCTTTCTCCTGATAATCGGGATAGTGTTTTAAAAACAATCGCAAACTTTCAATGGCTTTTACATTGTCTTCAATTATGACATACTGGTATTTCAAATGAAAAGTTTTTAAGGGTTTGTAAACTGTAATGCAATATTAGAAATTATTTTGGTTTAGGCATATTCTTATGATAATTTTTGTGAAATGTTCCATTAATTGGCATTTGATCAAGTTGCAAATCCTATAGAAAAGAGTTTATCTACCCAATGACAAACCAAAAAAATCAAAAAGACTTTGATGCAAAAAAAATTACCTGACCCAATTTTGGGCATTGGTATGTTCCAAATGGATGACAACCTTCGGATAACGGTTGTGGAGATAGGTTGTCAATTGGGTTGCAGCATACACTGAACGATGTTGCCCACCGGTACAACCGAAATTGATTTGTAAGTGTTTGAAGTCTCTTTCCAAATAATTGCGCACCGTCAAATCGACTAGTGAATATACATTTCTTAAAAATGATGGCATTTCTGTTTTTTCTTCCAAAAATAAAATGACATCAGAATCCAAACCACTTTGGGTTTTGCAATGTTCAATTCTACCGGGATTGAGAATGCCGCGGCAATCAAAGACAAAGCCGCCACCATTCCCTGAATCATCGGTAGGAATTCCTTTTTTGTATGAAAAACTTTGAATGGTGATGGTTAGACTCATTTTAGATTTTAGATTTTACTCTCGATAGCAATCGAGACATGAGGGTTATTAGGTTATTGATTTATTAGGAAAATGGAATTTATGTTTTGTAAATTCCCTTCTATTAAGGTTTAAATTGTTTGACTTTTTCCATTACTTCGGTTGATGTCAATAGATTATTCAACTGCTTTAAGTAAGGAAACTCTTCCAAGTAACCGCCGTCGGTGAGTAAGTGTATGTGTTGCAAATGTAGATGAATGCTTTCTAAAAAATGGGATTTGCGTTCCACCAAACCGCGTAAACCGTAGGCACCCAACAATTGGTAAAAGCGTACAATCAAGGCGTATTTATAACCTTGATCCAGAACTGATCTTGACACCTTTTCTTGCTCTAAAAAGATATCAAAATAGATTTGGGTCAAACGGGTTTTCCATTCTTGGGGCAGTTGGGCTTTGGCTTGATACAACAAGGAAACCAAATCATAACCCAAAAAACCCTTCATGCCTCCTTGAAAGTCTATGAAATAGGGTTCGCGGTCTTTTAACATGATGTTGCGTGCTTGAAAATCGCGGTAGAGAAAATAGTCTGCAGGCAAGTTTTGGATGCGCGTAGCGAGTGAAGTGATTTCTGTAATCAATGCTGCTTTTTGATAAGGAAGATCCAACCGATCTAGGAAGAAATTCTTAAAATAGAACATGTCATTTTGCACCACTTTATGGTCAAATACATGGAAATCATAACATTGATCATAATCTATATGATTCTTGAGTTGGATTTGTAAATGAGCCAAATGCATGATGCTTTTCGCATAAATTTCAAAGACACTTTCAGTATACCCTTCTTTTTGAAGAACATTCAACAAATCAATATTACCCAAATCCTCTTGTAAATAGCATGTTTCGCTGGAATTAACTGCTAATAGCTTGGGGACATGTATTCCTTGATGATTCCACATCCGGCTGAGATAGAAGAAAGTGCGATTTTCGGCTACAAATTCATTTTCAGTAAGGATATAATGATTTCCATTGGGCAATACCAAGCGGAAGTTTCTGCGATTGGAACCACTCACGGCAAGATCCTGCACCTCTATATGCGAAACATTGAAGAAGTTTTGAGCAAAAACGAGTGAAGTACTTGAAATGGACAAAGTTTGATAATTTGAAAACAAAAATACAAAACTTGTAGAAACTTTGTACCATTTCACATTAAACCCAATGAGTTGGTATGCTAGGATTTTGGAAATCCCTTCTGACGAGCCCTGCCGGAAGGGATTCTTATTAACTCCTAAACCAAAAAGAAAATGAAATTCTCATGGTTTATATTACACCTCTTATAAGCGTGGTGTAGGTTAAAAATTGTACATTGTCCTTATTCATATTCATTGATGCCGTATAAAATTTCCTTCATTTTACTTCCGTTGACTTCTACAGGTTTATAGGCAGTATTGAATTTTTCGATGGCTATATCGATATCTGTTTTGAGTTTTTGGTATTCCGGAGGCAAACTACTTTTGCACTGAGCTGCATTTTCATAACTATCCAAAATAATTTTGAACTTTTCATAAAACTTTCCACCTTGGTCTATAAAAGCATTGTATTGGATGATAAATTGTAACAAGCGATCGATTGGAAACTCAAGATTAACCTGCATTTTATGCGCTTTTACAGTTTGAGCCGGATCATTCATATAAGTATCCATTTGACCTAGATAGGTTTTCAATTTTTCATGTACTTGATCCCAATCATCTGCATTTCGGCACGCAGCCAAAGAGGTAAAGTAGCCTATGGGTTTGGTATAATCAGTAAAGAGTTGTTCCAAATCCAATTTGATCTTGGCATGGCTCTTTTGCAAAAAAGCCGTTTCAAACCAAATGGTATTTAAATCTTGGTGCATCCTAAGGGTAAAATCCATGATACACTCCACCTGAGTCAGTTCTTGTTGTTTTACTTCTTTTGAGGCATCACTATTAAACAAACCCACTAATGTAGTAGCTATATTGGCATAAACATTATCCCCTAAAATCTTTGTAAGCTCCAAACCTGTTTTTTTGGAACTAGATGTCTTGAGCAGTTCTTTGATACCGGCAAACTCTGGATAGTGATTGGGATTGGATATTTTATTGATTTCGTTGAATGTGGAGATGGAGGCAAAATGATGATCCAAAGCCAATACCTTTTCATATAAAATTTTGATGATGGAAAGTCCTTTTAGATATCTGATTTTACTAATTTCAGAAGCCTCGGCATAGTTCAAAGCTAGGCATTGTGTTTGCAACGCATCTTTTTTAATTAATAATTGCAACAAAATCTCCGAAGAAGTTTCAGATTGGAGTAGCTTGTTGGTATTAAAAATCTTTGTATTTAAATCATGTCTTTGTAATTCATAAATTTGGTGTATGTGACTTAATTCCTGAAGCATTTCATCCAAAACCATCTGGATTTCATTCCCTTCATCAATGGAAGAAGCCCAAGTCTGCATCGAAGAAATCCATAAAAACATAATCAATAAAGTAATTTTTTTTAATCTTTTCATTTTTTTAAATTTTTAATAGCATTTCTAATAGATCAATATTTGAAAAAATATGATTTTAAGCACAAAAAAAGTCACTTTTTAAAAATCACAATTCATCTTACTTTTCTAATAAATAAACAAACAACATTAGCGACAATGAACTTTATTTATTATTAAAAAACTGCCTTTGCTACCTAAGGCCAAATACCAAAGTAATTAGTTCAGCTCCTACGACAGCAGTATAGGATCCTTTGGGAATTTCACCTTTTCCATTGGGTAATTTTAGAGCAAACCTCAACTCATCCGACAAAACAAAAGTATCTTCCATCGTAAAAGTGTAAACTGTTTTGGAAGACGAATAGGTTTCTCCAAGTACAGTGTTGAGTTGACCTTCTTCTAAATTAGAAATTATGATTTCCATAACTAGCAAGCCTTTTTCATTCAAATACATATGAGCATTATACAATGATTTTGAAAGTGTAGGTTCAACCACGCACAAGCCATGCGAGCCATTACAACGAGTACCGTTGAAACTAACTTCAACAGCAATTTTATTGGTTTGCGCATAGGCAATACTAGTTAATGCCATGATAAACAGGGTTATAAAATTCTTTTTCATGTGTATATATTTATATTTTTTTAAAGGGAACAGATTAAACTCTCTATTAATCATTCCTCTGTTTGAAAAAATTTAACATTCGTTCCTTCGCAATTGTTTATTTTAAAATTTAAAAACGGCATTAGGAGAAATTGAGAAAACCCCAACTTGACCAATTATAGCATACATTTTTCCATTTACACCAAACTCAAGTGTTTCACTTACCGGGAAATTAAAAGTTAAACTAGTAAAAAGGCCAATATTATCTGCTCTAGCATCTATATTTGTTTGAATAACATACCTAATTTCTTCGCTTTCCTCATCAAATTCACCTTCAAAGCTATTACTCTTGTTTATAAAGTAAAATGTACCAATGGTTAAATCCAAATTATTAAAACTTTTTCCAAAATGGAAATCATATCTATCGGTAGTATTATAATTTTGAAATTCCTTTAATACCAATAGCATATCGTCAAAGTATAGGTTTTGTTCTTGGTTTAGAACAGCTTTATGTACACTTTTTGAGAAACCAAAACCAAGATGTCTATCTTTAGAAAGTAAAAGGTCAACATTTACATTTGCAAAACTACCTAGTTTGTCTCCATAAAAAAATAGGGCATTTTCACCTGTGGCTTCCGCTGATGGTTTTCCCAAAAGGTAATCGTATTCTATACCATATGCATATGAAAAGGAAATTTTCTTCGCATTTTCCTGTGAAAACATCCCAACACACGTTGAAAATAAAAGTATAAATAATTTTTTCATTTTGTATAATCTTAAAATTTCTTACCTAATATTACTTGTCCATTAAAATTATAGGAATCATTTCTTCTCAATTTATTTGTAACCTCTTGATACATTCCTAAATCCATGCCTATAAAATAATCCTTATAAATTGAATAATGCGTTTGAAAGCCTGGTTCAAAATAGAACGTTGTCAATTGTTCATGAAGCTTTTCACTTTTATACCATAAAATTTCAGCAGTTACAGGATCATAAGAAAATTCTGAAACAAAAAATGTATTTGATTTTGAGTAAACCATTCCTCCATTCAATTTAAATGAGAAAAACCATTTTTCATTGTTTACAAAACTGAAATGAATACCCGCCCCGATAAAATGATTCTGTATGTTACACCAATCTGTAAAACCCAGCACACCTCCATTTAAAAGATATTGATCCAATTCTTCTGAATTATTATAAAAATCTGGTAAGTCATCTGCTTTTGCATAAGTGTAGAGCGTTTCTAATGAAAAAGAATCGGATAATTCTTTTTTAAAACCCAATGAAAAGGATATTGAGTTTTCACTAGAATTAAAATTGTTTGGAAAATAGGGTTTTCCTATAGATATAAACATAGAATGTTTATCACTAGTTTGTGAATAGATTGAAATAGAAAAAAATAGAAAAATAATGATGTTTATTGGTTTCATAAAAAAGAATTTTGAGGAATATTTTTATCTAGAGTATTCCGGGGCAAGTCAAATATTAATTTTGCCCCGAAAACTCAAGATTTTTACAATAGTCAAATCGAAAAATTTTTATGTCGTGATTTCATTATATTAGAATAATCAAACTTATAAATCGGTATAATAATGAGTGAAAAAGAAATCTACTATACCAATTGTTTTTACATTAAAGTTAACGCCATTCCAATTATATAATTGATTAGTTGGAGCGCTTCCAACAATAGCCGATAGAACTTGACGTCTTGGTAATTCTTTATGAGCTCTAAATCTTGCACCGCCAACAGTAACATTTATGGATGTACTTCCGCTTGCTTCAAAATGAGGTTTGATAGTAGTTCCTTCTTTTTTGAAACCGGCGGTTCCTTTTAATGTAAATGATGCAGAACCCACTAAATTATGTTTAGAAAACATTGCAAAATCTTGTGCATTTTCACTCATATTCCAATCAGGATCAAACTCCCAATTAACATATACCCAATTACTGTTTTTACAATCTTTTTTTCTAATTTCAGTATAACTTGTATGATACTTTAAAGTAGGTGCTGTAATTTGTCCATTATCTTCATTATAGGTTGGGGAAGCAACTTCATCAATTGGACCTCTCCATACATCAAGTTTTAATTTGTTTCCTAAAGTTCCAATCCAACTGGTTCCCTTAACTTTGATTTTTGGAATACTTGAATAAATAATATCCTCTTGAGGAATTAAATTATGATCAATATTTTGAGTTAATAAAACTGCTTGAGGAGAAGTAGTTGTTGTTTTTAAACTAGCATTAACAACTTTCATATCACCACCTATTGATTGAATTAATCTATCAGGAAAAGCTTTAAGCACATCAATTTTATTTCCTTGAATATCAGATTCATCTATTGGAATAATTACAAAAGTTGGGTTTTGATAAACGAATTCAGAATCAATTTTATCAATAACTTTATAATCTTTTTCGCCAGGTTTAAAATAAAATCCAGAAGTATAAACTACTTCGCTGTTGGAAGCAAAACACACATAATATCCTTTACTCAAATCAACTTTTTTATCTTCGTAATTAAAAATAATTTGTAATTTTTCGTTTGATAATGAATTTAACACAGCTAGGCCTTTATCAAACTTTGTCGATAATTCCTTGTTTAAAATTGGGAAAGTATTAATATCTTTCAAATTTAAATCCAAAGATTGAACGAACATTTCAGTAAATTTTGGATCAACACTAAAGCCTATTTCATTAATTTTAACTAGTTTTGGATTATTAGCTAAAAAGGCAAAACTCAGTTCCTCACTATAACCTTCATCAACTTTCTGCAAATATTGAATTATTAAATCTTGATGATATTTTTCCTTTAGTGCATTTCCCAAAAGAATTGCATACTCATTTCCTTTTGCAACTTTGGGGTCTTGATCAGAACTATTATGCTCAATACTTATGAATGAGCTTAAAATAATGAATAATCCAATTATGATACTAATAAAATTTAATTTTTTCATGCTAATTTTGTTTAAAATTATTTAAATATTTTATTTACTTTATTTTAGGCTAATTGCCTCTGCACAGATGCGTAAACTTTACATCTTAAACCTCAACAAACCATTAGGTACTATACCCAAAATTTTTCAAAAAAATTGTATTTAAATTAATACTAGTTTGGTACTTTCTCTTTTCAATAGGGTTGCCTGAAATTATCATTTGAACGATTTCACATTTTTGTTTTCCTATTGATTTATTTTTTTAAAATAAATAAGATTTTTTATTAAATAAAAAATTGAAATCTCAATAAATTCTTTCAGACAACCATTTTACTTTTTAATAGCTAAGTCATCATAATATAATTTTTTTAAGGTTAAACTTTTGTTTTGTTACTCTTCTTTTCATTTGCAAAATTCCCCAGCGTTAATTTTACATGACAAATGTAATGGCTTGATAATGAGCTTTGCAAATGTTTGTTGTCTATATTTATAAATATCGACTTGTTGATTAACCAAATTTATAAATATCGATATCTCTCTTTTTTATAAAAAACACATTTTCAACCCTTTAATCAAAAAACTTGTTTTTGATAATTCTTTATGTATATTTGCTCTATATTCATATTATTTTATAATTTTCATTAATTATTGTGCAATATACCCCAAGAAGATATCGCATTTTTGAGACCTTTTGTGTTAGAAATCCTCTTTTTCCCTTGTCTTTGATTCAAAACCTTATCTATGACGAAACTGTAGGTTATACTCAATTGAAATTAGCTTGGGAAAATCCAATCATCCAGGAAGCTATTTTTTTAGCTTCTCCCGAGCTGGCTACAGAATTAGAAAAGTATTTTAACACACCAACCAAAGAAACCTCATCTCCAAATTTTTCTTTACACTTTAGTTTTCTAAAATATCTCACCCGTATATCGTCTAGAGCTACTCCTTTTGGATTGTTTGCAGGTTGTCATTTGGGATATTTTGACAGTCAAACTCAATTCTACCTACATCCACCTCAAGATTTCAACCGCAAAACGCGCTTTGACATGAACTTTGTAGTGGCTTGTACTCAATACTTTGAAAAGTCTCCCGAATTTAAACCTCATTTATTGTTTTTCCCAAACACAAGTTTGTACAAAGTTGCCGATCACTATCGCTACGTGGAATATACCTACGAAAAATCTAGAAGAATTCACAGTGTAGAAGGAATTCTGCATTCGGAGTACTTGGAAAAAGTAATTTTTGCAGCAACAAATGGGAAAACAATACATGATTTGACAAGTCTTTTAATTGATTCTGAAATCACATATGATGAAGCGGAAAGTTTTATAAACGAGCTCATCACCAACCAAATTTTGGTGAGTGAACTAGAACCTGCTTTGACAGGCGATGCATTTTTTGAACCCATTTTAGATATACTTCAGCGCATCCATTCCAATCATCTTTGGCTGAACTTGTTTAAAAATCAACTTCTGCGTTTAGATCATTTGGATCAATCTTTTGGCAACAATCTCAAACAATATCTCGACATATCAACTGATTTAAGTAGTTTCCCTGTCAAAAAAGATACAAAATACCTTTTTCAAACCGATGTTTATACCACTTTTTCCAAGTGTACTTTATCTCAAAATTATTTAAAACCTTTAAAAAAAGGATTAATTCTTCTCAACAAAATAACTCCAAAAACTACCGACTCTTCTATTATCCAATTCAAAAAAGCTTTTGTTAAAAGATACGAACAACGAGAAGTTCCCCTGAGTTTGGCTTTGGATGTGGAAATGGGTTTGGGTTACCCTTTACAAATGCATCAGGTGTCAGACAGTCCTATATTGGATGATTTGGTATTTGATTCTCCAAAATCTGCATTTCAAAAACACACATCACATCATGTGGAAGACTTTCTATTTAAAAAGTTGACAGAAACCATTCAACAACAGTCATATACACTCACCTTACATGAAAAAGATTTTGAAAATTGGGAAGAAAATTGGCATGACTTACCTCCTACTCTTTCTGCATTATGCGAACTAGTCACTTTGCATGACCACACCTATATATATATGAACAGTGCCGGTGGTTCTAGTGCGGCCAATTTATTGGGCAGATTCAGTACGGGAAATAAAGAAGTTGAAAAACATATAAAGAATATCATAGAAAAAGAAGAATTTGTCAATACAGACGTCTTGCATGCTGAAATTACCCATTTACCTCAAGACCGAACCGGAAATGTATTGTTACGCCCAGTTTTTAGACACTATGAAATCCCTTACCTTGCCAAAGCAGGTGTGCCACAATCTCGTCAATTACTTCTAACAGATTTATATCTATCCGTTAAGAATGATCGTTTGTTTTTGCGTTCTGCTCAACATGACAAAGAGGTTATTCCACACCTCACCAATGCTCATAATTACAGTGCACAAGCCTTGCCAATATATCATTTTCTCTGTGATTTACAAACACAAGACCAACGCAGCGCCTTGAATTTTAGTTTTGGACAACGCGCTGAAAGTTTTGCCTTTTTGCCAAGAGTTCAATATGATCAGCTCATTTTACACAAAGCCCGATGGAGATTTGAAGTCCAACTTTTACAAAATTTATTTTCAAATCTTGATCAACCAGAACAATTGAAAGAGGAAATTGGGGCATGGAAAAAAAAATATCAACTACCTAATGAATTGCAATGGTTAAACGGAGATCATACTTTGTTGGTTCATTTAAATAATATTTCTTCCGTTCAGATGTTATTACATTCGGTAAAAAAACAAACTTCATTTGTATTGGAAGAATTTCTATTTGATAACAAAAATGCAGTGGTTCAATCTAAAGATGGTGGCTATGTAAATCAGGTAGTTTTCTCATTTTATAGAGAAATGGAATAGTTTAGGAGTTTTAAGAAATATTATTGGTACAGATTGTAAGGGATTGTATATTGGTAATTTGAAAAATATTAACTTAGAAATTTGAATTAATATTTAGTGCTCATTTTCCCTTCTCATTTCATGATACTTATCAACAACAGCTTTGTGTGATACCGTTTTATTTTCAAAGTACTGAATGAGAAAGTCTTTTTCTTTTTTGGTGGCATCCAATAATTTGATGATATTGGTCAAATGGAGTTTCATGTGTCCTTTTTGAATACCGGTGGTAGTCAAGGCGCGTAAGGCTGCAAAATTTTGAGCCAATCCGGCAGCGGCTACAATCTGCATCAATTCTTCTGCATTCGGATTTTGTAAGATTTCCAAAGACAACTTCGCCAAGGGATGCAATTTTGTCAATCCGCCAACAGTTCCTAGAGATAAAGGTAAATCCAACCAAAATCGAAAAATCCCATTGGTAATTTCGGCGTGGCTCAAACTAGCGTATTTCCCATTTCTGGAAGCATATGCATGAACGCCTGCTTCAACAGCTCTAAAGTCATTTCCGGTGGCTATAACTACTGCATCGACACCATTCATGATCCCTTTGTTGTGCGTAACAGCGCGAAATGGTTCTATTTCTGCGATTTTAACTGCTTGAACAAATTTTTCAGCATAGAGTTTTGCATCAGATTCATATAAATCTTTCACTTTGCAACTTACCTCAGCACGCACCACACATTCAGGAACGTAATTGGATAAAATACTCATTACGATTTCTATATCGGGACGCTTGAAGGCATCGGCTATGGCTTCCAAACAGGTGTTGATGAAATTGGCTCCCATACTATCCTTGGTTTGAAAAGTCACGTGAATTTGATAATAGTGAGGTAATTCAGCAGTTTTATTACGCAATTCTATATCAACAATACCGCCACCACGCAAGCGCATATTCTCGGTAATGGGTTCGGTTACCCGCAAAAGTTGGGCTTTCATTTTGTCAAAATAAAATTGCAATCCTCCAGCATCACCTGCATACATCAAATGAATCTGTCCAGATTTTCGAGTACTTAGAATAGTGGTTTTAATGCCGCCTCTCGAACTCCAAAATTTGGCTACCATAGACGCAGCAGCTACAACCGAACTTTCCTCAACAGCCATAGGAATCGTATAATCCCTGCCATTGATGACGAAATTGGGAGCTACGGCATAGGGTAAATAGAAATTGGAAACCGTATTTTCTACGAAATCGTCATGGAGTGACTGTAGTATGCGATCTTCATTCCAGTATTGTTGAAGGACTTCTTTGGCTTTTATACCCACTTCGGTAAAATTGTCTGTGAGCCAATCTACTTTTTCCTGTTTGCTCAATTTTGAAAATCCCGAAATTACTTTGCTCATGGTAGTGATCAGATTAATAGTAAGGCAAATATCCGTTAAAATTTTTAGTAATAAATACCTATTAAAAAAAAACTGCGAAAATCTCTTACATCCTTGTCTTCGGCGTGCAATTTTTGTTAATTTGCATGAATATATCTTAATAACTAATCAATATATACAAGACATATATACTATAGAGTTCAATATTCTCAATTAGTCAAATCTATCCACATACAACATCACATCCATGATTTCTAAAGCTCAATTTCAAACCGAACTCCAACTCATCATTGCCAATGCTATTCGAGAAGACGTAGGTCCGGGAGATTATTCATCACTCGCTTGTATCCCAAGTGAAGCGCAAGGCAAAGCCAAATTATTAGTGAAAGCTAATGGTATAATTGCAGGAATTGAGTTTGCTCAAATGATTTTTCAATATGTGGATCCTGAAATGCTATTCGAACCACTTTTAAAAGATGGTGATACAGTTAAATATGGAGATATTGCCTTTTATGTATCGGGGCGGTCGCAGTCCATTTTAAAAGCTGAACGTTTGGTATTGAATGCCATGCAACGCATGAGTGCCATAGCCACCAAAACCAACGAATTTGTTCAATTGTTGGATGGAACGCAAACCGGTATTTTGGATACCCGCAAAACTACACCCGGAATCAGAGCATTGGAAAAATGGGCAGTGAAAATTGGAGGTGGTGTCAATCACCGTTTTGCCTTGTATGACATGATCATGCTCAAGGACAATCACAATGATTTTGCCGGTGGAATTACCAAAGCCATTGCAAAAACGAAAAACTATTTGAAGGAAAATCATTTGGATTTAAAAATCATCGTAGAAGCACGCAATATGGATGAAGTAGCCGAAATTCTCAAATCTGAAGGTGTATACAGAATATTATTGGATAATTTTGATTACGAAACTACCCGAAAAGCTGTTGCTATGATAGGTAATACCTGTTTGACTGAATCTTCTGGAGGCATTACTTTGGAAACTGCTAGAGCTTTTGCCGAATGTGGGGTTGATTTTATATCCAGTGGCGCTTTGACGCATTCTGTTTACAATATGGATTTGAGTTTGAAGGCGGTGAAGTGATTTTTCTTAATTTGAAAATTAGCAAATAAGTTAATTAGCAAATTAGCAACTATAATATCCTGATTACTTTCGGAATTCAATAACTATTGACTCATCCCGATAGTCCTGCCACGCAGAAGGCGTGGTATCGGGACTCAATCACCAAATCAAAGGTCCAAGCTGTAAAAAGCACCTTTATTTTGTTTCATTTCCATAGATTGTTTGACAATCAAATAAGCGATGGTATTTAGGTTTCTCAATTCGACAATTTGAGGTGAAAGGGTTACTTTCTTATAGAGTTTTTCGGTGTCTTGATAGATGTAATCCAAATGATCCAAAGCCCTAATCAAACGTTCATTAGACCTTACAATACCTACTAAATCACTCATGATGTATTGCACAGATTTTTTGTTGTGTGTAATCAATACCAATTCTTTTGGATCGGTTGTGCCTTCGGTATTCCATGCGGGAATTGCGGGAAGTTTACTTTCTAAAATTGATGTATTTTCTATGATGTGTTGGGCAATTTGATGTCCAAAAACCAAAGCTTCCAACAGAGAATTGGATGCCAATCGGTTCGCCCCATGTAATCCACTTCGGGTAGATTCGCCATTGGCATACAAATTTTTAATACTGGTTTGACCTTCTTTATCAATGACAATACCACCCATCAAATAATGCATGGCAGGCACGACCGGTATAAAATCTTTGGTAAAATCAATCCCGATGCTACTGCATTTTTCAACGATATTGGGGAAATGTTTGATAAAACCTTTAGCATCCAAATGCGTGCAATCCAAATAAACACATTCAGCACCACTGCGATTCATTTCCATATTGATGGCTCTAGCAACGATATCACGCGAAGCCAATTCGGCTCTTTCGTCCACTTGCAACATAAAACGAACGCCTTCCTTATTGCGTAAATAGGCTCCAAAACCACGTACTGCTTCCGTTATTAAAAATGCCGGACTTTTGCCGGGTTCGTATAAAGCAGTAGGGTGAAACTGTTGGTATTGCATATCACTTACCAAAGCTTTGGCTCTATAAGCCATCGCTATACCATCGCCTGTAGCAATGACGGGATTGGTTGTAGATGCATATACTTGTCCCGCGCCTCCTGTGGCTATGAGAGTAACTTTGGCTCTATAGGTATCAATTTCTTGGGTTTTCTCATTCATGATATAAGCACCAAAGCAAGTGATATCGGCATCTCCAAAATTGAGTTTGCGTTTTTCAGTATGATGTTGGGTAATGATATCAATGGCAAAATGATGGGGAAGTACTTCGATATTTGACAATTGCGTAACTTTTTCCAACAAAGTTTTTTGAATTTCAAATCCGGTAATGTCTTTGTGATGCAAAATTCGATGTGCCGAATGTCCGCCTTCCTTGCCCAAATCGTAATTGAGCGGATCTTTAAAATCAAAATCGGCTCCCCAATCAATGAGTTCTTGTAAACTTTGGGGTGCTTTTTCAACCACCATACGCACAATTTTCTCATCGTTTTCATGATCTCCGGCTCTCAAAGTATCTTGAATATGGCTTTCAAAAGAATCAAATTTATCCCAAACCACTGCTACACCACCTTGGGCGTATTTGGTATTGGATTCGTCTTTTTGGTCTTTGGTAGCAACAATTATTTTTTTATTAGGAAAAGCTTTGGCCAATTTGATGGCAGTAGTCAATCCGGCAACTCCCGAACCTAGTATTAAGACGTCTGTATCCCAACCTCCTATTTTGGGAGTTGTAATAGAAGTTTTAGGGTTATTATTATTAGACATTACTCTGTGTATTGATTATTGGATTCTTACGCATAAAAATTGCTAAGTTTAGCTCTTCAATGAAGGAGAATTGGTTATCTCTAGCATTCTTTCAATAGATTTCAGCGCTTTTATACGTAAAGTTTCTTCAATTTCTACATCAGGTAGTTCATACTGCATGCATAAGTAGAGTTTGCGAAGCGTATTGAGTTTCATGTATTCACATTCGCTGCAATTACAGGTTTTATCGGCAGTAGGTGCTGCAATCAATATTTTATCAGGATTGTCCTGATGCATTTTATGCAAGATGCCGGCTTCGGTTGCGACGATAAAAGTTTGAGTCGGACTATTTTTCACATAATCCAATAGCCCTGAAGTCGAACCAATATAGCTGGCTACTTTCAACAAATGTCTTTGAGATTCGGGATGTGCAATGATTTCAGCATCCGGGTTTTCCACTTTGAGTTGTAGGATACGGTCAATAGAAAAAGCTTCGTGAACCATGCAGGCGCCATCCCATAAGAGCATATTTCTACCCGTTTGTTTGTTGAGCCAATCTCCCAAATTGCGATCGGGAGCAAAGATGATGGGTTGATTTTCGGGAATAGAACGAATTATTTTTTCAGCATTGGAAGAGGTACAAACAATATCAGTTAGGGCTTTGATTTCAGCAGATGTATTGACATAAGACACTACAAGGTGGTCTGGATGTGCATCTTTAAAAGCTTTGAATTTGTCGGCAGGAGCAGATTCGGCGAGAGAGCAACCTGCTTT
The DNA here is from genome assembly GCA_020854235.1 of Flavobacteriaceae bacterium. Classification (GTDB taxonomy): domain Bacteria; phylum Bacteroidota; class Bacteroidia; order Flavobacteriales; family Flavobacteriaceae. The sequence goes on along the minus strand of JADZFW010000053.1, from coordinate 10,656 downwards.
GAGGTCGGGAAGTACAACTTTTTTGGTCGGATTGAGGATTTTGGCTGTTTCAGCCATAAAATGTACACCTGCAAAAACAATCATATCGGCATCGGTCTTTGCTGCATATTGGGCTAGTGCCAAGCTATCACCAACAAAATCAGCTATGTCTTGAATTTCGGGACGTTGGTAATAATGTGCCAAGATGACGGCATTTTTTTCTTTTCTCAGGCGGTTGATTTCAGCGGCGTAATCAATTTGATCAGTAGGAATGTCCAGAAATCCGGTTTGTTGAAGTTTTTTTTGGGCTTTAGATAATGACATAGTTTTAGATGTTAAAAAGCACAAAGGTAAATTTTTTAACCTAAACTATCTAAAAATATTATTTTAAAGGAAACTTAAAAAAAACCTCATTTTTTCAATCCATCATTCACGAGAAAAATTTCACAAGTTTCAAAGTTAATTTCCCAATGGTGTTCTTTTTTACCTTCCCATTGGTTTGTTTTGCTTTGGTCATCCCACCATTTTTGAAACTTTGTAGCGGTTTCACCCATGTCATTTACGAGTTTATTGTAAAGAGATGTGTTGTTGACATCTACAATTTTAAAAAGTTCGGTCAATCCGTTTTTACGTTCATAAAGGGTTTTAATCTCGTCTCGTTGTTGAGGTGTTACGGTTCCTACCAGTTTTTTGATTGTCGTCATTGTGTTGAAATTAGGGATGGTTTAACGTTGCTATTTTCTGTGGATTACCTTTTACGATTTCAAAAGGATCTCTATAATTTAATTGTGGAATAGTAATCTGAGGATTGAAATCCGGATGCATTTTTTGTAGTTTTTCCAATATTCTTCGCGAAGCATCTCTTTCAATATGTGAAGTAATACATTGTTGAGAAGAAGGAGTATTGATTTCTAAAGTGAGTTTTTTATTCAAATAGACGCATCTTTTGCATTGATATGCATCACAAATACGACATATAGGTGCATAGTTCAATTCTAAAAGTCTGGAATTTTTGATGAATATTTCATTTTTAATTTCACCTAAATCTTCGGAAGGATTTTCGTAATAAAATGCCGGACACAAATACATTTTTCCATTGGGAGCTATGGTCAAATGTTGAATTCCGGCTTGACAATTATTCATTTGGTTTAAATCTATGCGATCGGTTAGAAAATTCAATTCGGGAATAGCATTTTGATTTTGATATTGGATTAAATTACGTGTTATTTTTTCCAATTGCTTTTCATAAATAGCATATTCTTTTTCCTCATAATTTTCCACATCCATGAGTACCAAATTTATTCTAGCACTTTTGGCAAGAAGTGCTAGTATCATGGTATCCAATTTTTTTAGATCCTTTTTTTGAAGTTTTAAGATGAAATTTTGATGGGTATAATTTTCTAAATCGAGAGTTGTAGGAAAATCCTTGGAATCTATAATGAGTATGGCATCTTCATTGAAAATTTTGGCGTCAAAAGGAATAATCTTGATGTGTTCTACTTCTTCAATGACTTTGGTATAAGCTTCATCCAATAAAAAATGAGGATATAAAAAATTAACTTTAAGATTGTTTTTTAAAGCAAATACAACTGTTTTTTTGAGATGATCCAACGAAATCAAATGCTGTTTTTCATTATAATAAATTTCGGTTGGTTTTTCATCGGAAATATGGAAGGCATTATCTTTTTTATGGGAGTTTGCCACAGCAATTCCCTTAGGTATTTCAGCTTTTTGAGATGGATAATAACAAAAGGAAGCTGAAGAATCACTGAGTAAAACTAAAAGATATTTCAAAACCATGTATTGTGAATTTAAGGTAATGTTCTAAGGGTTTTTTGTAATTTTTTTTCTAGTTTATTCCAAAAATAATTATTGGCTCGAACTCTAGCTTTATGCATCAGACATAAATAAGTGGCTCTTTGAAATATGGTTGAAGAATCTGCATAATCGTAATTGGCTCCTTGACACCAAGCGCAACCTGTAGCGACTTCGCATGACACGCATTCGGGCGAACTTTGAGTAAACATATCCAAGGTGAGAAAGGGTCGTAATCTGTTTTGATTAATCCCTTTCTGATTATCTCCAATGAGGAGTTGTTCTCTGTTTTGAAGCGAATAATTGACAAACCTATTGCAAGGAAAAAAATTACCCTCATGATCAATAGCGAGCATTTTACCGGCACCACACCAATTCATATTTTCTTTGTAAGGCAATCCTATTTGAGTGGAAAAGAAAGAACAAGTGAAATTTTCGTAGTACTTATTTTCAATAATTTCATCGGCTAGTAAAACCAATTGTTCTTCAAATAAAGCATCATCACCCGGTTCCCAAACGTCCTCAAAGACCACATTTATATTTACTTCCTTAATACCCAAATTCCACAAATGAATCACACTATCTTTGACAAAAGGAAGATCTTCTCGGGCAATGGTAACTTTGGTTGAAGCATTGGGAAATTGGGAGATCCAAAGTGGAACATTTTTAACTACTTGGTCATATGAACCTTTGCCACCGGGATAAACACGTTGTAAATTGTGTTTCTCTTTGGTTCCATCAATGGTGATTTGAATGCTGAGATGGGCTGCATTTTTAGCTATGAATTTTTGCACTTTGGGGTCATTGTACAGCAGTCCATTCGTTGAAAAACTAAATCTGTAGCTATTGAAACTAGGGTGATCTGTTTCATAGGCTCTAATTTTGAAATAATCACAGATTTTATCTATCAAATCAATTTCAATAAAAGGCTCACCACCAATAAAATCGAGTATTACGGATGTTTCAGAAAAATAGTTGCAATCTTGTAACAAGTAATCAATAGACTTTCTTGCCGTTTCAAAGTCCATTTTATGGAGGTTGTTTTTCCCGACCAAATAACAATATTTACACTGTAGTTGACAATCTTCAGTGACAATAAAAGTGATATTTTTGGCTTTACCTTCTTCCCAAGTATTGGTTTTTTCTATTATAACCTCTTTTGTTTCAATCATTTGAAATGAGCTGTAATTAAACATCCTACCATGCACCACCCGAGCAGCCGGTTTCACAAGTGCCTTTGCAAGTACCTTCACAACCACCGGTACAGAATCCTTCACATGTGGATTGACATGAGCCTTCACAAGAACCTCTACAACCACCTTCACATGTTGCAAAACATGCTCCTTCACACGTTCCAAGACAGCCATCTTTACAACCGGTCTGACAATCTCCTTCACAGGAACCCATACAGCCACCTTCACAAGTGCCCATACATCCGCCTTCACAAGAAAGCATACAACTGCTAGGAGTGAGTTGCTCTTGACTTGAAGTCTTTTGAGAACTCGTTGAAGTGGGATTTGAATTTTCTTGTATAGGATGAGCCATCAGATTGGTGAGGCTTCCACTGCCAATGAAGGCAATAGTAGGAATGGCTGTTTTAACAACCATACTCATAAAATCTCTTCTGGATTTTACTAAACCCAACTTGTTTTCATAATCAGAATCTTCTGATTTTGAAGTGATTTTGTTTTTGGAAAGCCACATGGTATTGTTTTTATGGATTAAAATATGAGTCTAAAAAAGAAAGTCATTTGAAAGTTAAATTTGAGTTTATGCAATTACTCCGAAGCATTGGAACAATTGGCAGTACAAGTATCTTGGCAAGTATCAAAACAAGTGTTGTTACAAGTGCCATCACATCTATCTCTACATGTATTTTCACAAGTACTTCCGCAACTTCCCATGCAACCACCTTTGCAGGTTTCCCCACAAAAACCTTCACAGGTGCCATAACAATTGCTTTCGCAGGTGTCTTTACATACATAAGTACAGGTGCCTTCGCAGTCGTCTTTACATTGTCCACGGCAGGTGTCTTCACAAGTGCCTTTGCAGGTTCCTGTGCAAGAGGTTTCACAAGTTGTGGGTGTGGACTGCGGTTTGTTTTGGGTGGGAAGAGTCTTGGATTGTGCTAATAAATTGCCAGCATTGCCCAGGCTTAATAAGGCTAATGTAGGTAAAGCAATTTGAACCATATTCTTAAAAAAAACTCTTCTGCTTTGAAAAGTTTTTCTTTCACTGTTTTCATCCATAATCTTAAAGATTAAAAGTTGTAGAAAACAATTTAGTAGGATAGCATTTAGAACTGATTGAACTACAAAGGTAATGTATTATATCATCGGTGTCAATGATATTTGATGTTTTTTTTTATGCAAATCGGTTAAAAAAGAAAGGAGTTCACAAAACTTTGCTAAAAGCAATGTTTTTTATAGATTTCTGCTATCTTCAAACATCTAACTTTTTTATCTTTGCCGCCTTATGAAGTTTGAAATCAAATCAAAGGATGCGCAAAGCAAAGCCAGAGCCGGTGAATTAGTCACCAATCATGGCGTTATTCACACACCTATTTTTATGCCGGTAGGCACAGTAGGTACGGTCAAGGGCGTTCACCAACGCGAATTAAAAGAAGATATCAATGCCGAGATTATTCTGGGCAATACCTATCATCTTTATTTACGTCCGGGGACGGAAATACTGAAACAAGCCGGTGGTTTGCACCAATTCAACGGTTGGGATCGGCCCATACTTACCGATAGTGGCGGTTATCAAGTATATTCCTTGGCAGCAAGGCGAAAAATCAAAGAAGAAGGCGTGAAGTTTCAAAGTCACATCGATGGTTCCTATCATCACTTTACTCCCGAAAGTGTCATGGATATTCAACGTGCCATTGGTGCCGATATCATCATGGCATTTGACGAATGTCCGCCTTATCCATCCACCTATAAATATGCCATGGAATCCATGCACATGACGCATCGTTGGTTGGACAGAGCCATCACACATTTGGAACAAAATCCACCTTTGTATGGTTATCAACAATCCTTATTTCCTATAGTACAAGGCAGTACTTTTAAGGATTTGCGAAAAGAATCGGCTGAGTATATCGCTTCTCGAAATGCAGATGGCAATGCTATTGGCGGCTTGTCGGTAGGTGAACCGGCTGAGGATATGTATGAAATGACCGAATTGGTTTGTGATATTTTGCCGTATGACAAACCTCGATACTTGATGGGCGTTGGTACTCCGGTCAATATTTTGGAAAATATCTCTTTGGGCGTAGATATGTTTGATTGTGTCATGCCTACCCGCAATGCGAGGAATGGCATGTTGTTTACCGCCAATGGACACATCAACATCAAGAATAAAAAATGGGAAGCCGATTTTTCACCCATAGACAAAATGGGAATTACCTATGTTGATTTACAATATTCAAAAGCGTACCTTCGCCACTTGTTTATCGCCAATGAATTGTTGGGCAAACAAATAGCCAGTATCCACAATTTGGGATTCTATTTGTGGTTGGTTCGCGAAGCTAGAAAACATATATTGGCTGGTGATTTTAGCACTTGGAAAGCGGATATGGTGAAACGATTGGATGTAAGGCTTTAGGTTTTGGGTTTCAGGTTACAGGTTATTAAGTTATTAGGTTATTGGAATTTGACATATTAATTCGCAATATTTACGTACACTATTCTATACATGAGAATACTCGACACATATATTTTAAAGAAATTTTTCACTTCGTTGGCATTGATTATAGTAATCATTTTACCTGTAGGGATAGCGATTGATATCTCAGAGCGAATTGATAAATTTTTACACGAGCCAACCTTGACTTTTTGGATTATTGTCAAGGATTATTACCAACATTTCATCATTACGTATGCCAATCAGTTTTTGCCTTTGGCTTTGTTTTTGGCTGTCGTGTGGTTTACTTCCAAGTTGGCCAACAATACAGAAATTATAGCCATGCATTCGGCACAGATTTCCTTCAACCGATTGCTTTATCCATTTTTTATAGGAGCCTTGACCGTTGCAGTTTTCTCTTTGTTTATGAATCACTTTATTGTACCGCGTAGTAATTATAAATTCACGGTATTTGACAGAACCTATTTAGCTAAAAAGCACGATGATCGTTTTCTAATTGATTTGTCATTGCAATTGGGAGAAAGTGATTATTTATTTATGAAGTCATTTACCGTAGATCAAAATCGAGGGTCGGATATAGTTTATGAACATTACGATAGTATACATTTGAAATACAGAATCAAAGCCAATAGTCTCAAATGGAATGAAAATGACAGTACGTATCGGTTGAGTAATTACACCAAAAGACATGTGTACAAAGAAAGAGACAAAATAGAAATAGGTGCCCAAATGGATACCGTTTTCAATTTTTATCCCAAAGATTTATACTATGAAGATTATTTGGCAAAAGAGATGAAGAGTCCGGAATTGTACCACTATATCAGTTTGTCGGAAGATAGAGGAGTTAAAAATCTCAATGCCTACAAAGTAGAATTATTGAAGCGTACCAGTTTGCCTTTCTCAGCTTTTATTTTGACTATGATAGCGGTGGCACTTTCAAGTAGAAAGAAAAGAGGCGGAACAGGTATCAATCTAGCCATTGGTATCGGAATTGCTTTTATCTATATATTCTTTATGAAGATTACCGAAGTATTAGGTGCTGTAGCCGGTGCCCATACGTATTTTCTAGTTTGGTTACCCAATATGGTTTTTGGAATATTAGCTATTTTACTTTATCGACATGCATCCAAACAATAATTTTACACCCAACGGATATCGGGATTATTACATCCTACATTTCCTGATTTTTATATGGGGTTTTACGGCTATTCTCGGTGCTTTGATATCCTTGGAAGCCATTCCATTGGTTTGGTATCGATTGACCTTGACTATACCTTTCTTATTACTTTGGTTTTGGTATAAGAAGATTTCTATTCGCATAGATACCAAAGCTTTTTTAAGATTCTTTTTTTTGGGAGCGGTTATTTCATTGCATTGGTTTTCATTTTTTCACGCCATCAAAGTATCCAATGTATCGGTTACTCTCATCACCTTGAGTACAGGTGCTTTTTTTACGTCGCTATTGGAACCTATTTTTTTTAAAAGAAAAGTAAGTAAATACGAGGTAGTTCTCGGATTGTTGATTGTAGGTATTTTGTATTTCATGTTTAAAGGTGATACATTTAGCATCAAAGGCATGCTGTGGGGACTTTCCGCAGCCTTGACATCTGCCCTATTTTCTGTCATCAATGGTTTATATGTAAAAACCTATAAACCTGAAGTCATTACGTTGTATGAATTTGGAATTGGAGCTTTGATCATTTCGGCAGTCTTACTTATAAGTGGAGGCTTTTCCATGCAATTTTTTAATTTGAGTTTTGAAGATTGGATGTATTTACTCATTTTGGCTAGTATATGTACTGCGTATGCCGGATTGACTTCTATCAAACTCATGAAAAACCTCAGTCCCTATACCATCATGCTCAGCATCAATTTGGAACCGGTTTACGGGATCATTCTAGCACTCCTTATATTTGGAGATAAAGAGAAAATGTCCCCATCTTTTTATATCGGTGGTGCTTTGATTTTAGGTGTAGTAGTTTTAAATAGTGTGTTGAAGATGCGGAAGGTATAGTTGGTGTTGGCACCTATTAAATAGCAGTCAATGACAATTATCCAATAACCATCCCGATTAATAAAAATCAAAAATCTAATCCCGTCCCGATACAACACCTGATACGTGGCAGGTCTATCGGAAATCGGAACTAAATATCTAAAATTTAAATTCTAATTTCTAAAATAAAAAACCAATCAACATATTACGCACATGGCAAACTACTTCTAACTGGAGAGTACCTCGTATTGGATGGTGCTTTAGCTTTGGCCGTACCTACCAAAAAAGGACAGGATTTGATTGTCAAGGAAATTTCGGAGCATAAAGTTTTTTGGAAAAGTTATGATGAAAATGGAAAAGTATGGTTGGAGCGCACATTTCACTTTCCAATTACCATTCGCAAAAGCGATCCAAAAATCATTCAAACGCTCAAACATATTTTCTTGCAAATCCGGCAACTCAATCCCGAGTTTTTCAACGGATCTCAAGGTTATGAAGTGGCTACGCATCTAGAATTTCCAAGAAAATGGGGATTGGGTAGTTCCTCCACTTTAATCTACAATTTAGCAATTTGGGCAAATGTCAATCCTTACGAATTGCTTGCAAACACTATGGGCGGCAGTGGTTATGATTTGGCATGTGCCGGAAGTAATACCCCATTATACTACCAACTCCAACATCAAAAACCGGTAGTAACTCCTGTTCATTTTTCACCTGCTTTTGCTGACCAATTATTTTTTATTCATCTCAATCAAAAACAACGCAGTTCAAGAGAAATCAACAGATATAAATCTTTAACTGTAACAGACAAAAAAGAGGTAGTTCATCTAGTGTCCGAAATATCGGAATTGATGTTGAAAGTCAATTGCATAGATGATTTTGCACTTTTGATGAATGAACATGAAAAATTACTGGCAGGCGTTTTAAAACGCAATCCCATTCAAACCCATTTTAAAGATTATTTTGGACAATTGAAAAGTTTGGGCGCTTGGGGCGGAGATTTTATATTGGCAACTGGCAATGTCGATACTCCAGAATATTTTAAAAGAAAAGGGTTTGAAACTGTACTTTCATTTCGTGAAATGGTACTGTAAAATTGAATTTCTATTCAAGTTTCAAAAAATTATATCTTTGCCTTTTTTATAAATAACATATCAAAGTCGCATTACTCAATTCTTTCTAATCAAATCCAACCTTGAAAAAAGACATCCGTTCCTATTCTAAAGAAGCTTTAAGAGATTATTTTGTTTCGCAAAGCCAACAAGCCTTTCGTGGCAATCAAGTCTATGAATGGTTGTGGAAAAAAAATGCGCATACATTTGAGGAAATGACCAATCTCTCTAAAGAAACTCGATTGTTTTTGGAAGAACATTTCAGCATCAATCACATTGCTGTGGACAACATACAGAGAAGTACTGATGGAACGGTTAAAAATGCAGTTAAACTTCACGATGGTCTAGTCGTAGAATCGGTGATGATTCCTACCGACAGTCGCACAACGGCTTGTGTTTCTAGTCAAGTGGGTTGCGCTATGGGATGTACTTTTTGTGCTACGGCAAGATTAAAAAAACAACGCAATCTGCTTCCCGATGAAATTTACGACCAAGTAGCAGCTATCAGTAAAGAAAGCGAATTACTCTACGGACATAAATTGACCAATATCGTTTTTATGGGCATGGGCGAACCTTTGCTCAACTATGAAAATGTGATGAAAGCCATAGATAAAATAACTTCCCAAGAAGGTTTGGGTATGTCACCCAGACGCATTACACTTTCGACCGTAGGCATTCCCAAAATGATCAAACGCATGGCTGATGATCAAGTCAAATTTAATCTGGCTCTTTCACTGCATTCAGCCATCGATGAAGTTCGCAGTAAAATGATGCCTGTCAATATATCAAACAATCTGGACGAACTCATGGATGCTTTACAATATTGGCATCAAAAAACCGGTAATCGCATTACTTTTGAATATGTAGTTTGGAAAGGCATTAACGACAAGCAAAAAGACATTGATGCATTAGTTCATTATTGCAAACAAGTACCTGCCAAAGTCAATCTGATTGAATACAACCCTATAGATGACGGCACATTTGAACAAGCTTCGCCTATCATCATCGAGCAATATGTAAGCGAATTAGAAAAAAACGGAATCATCGTTAACATTCGTCGCAGTCGAGGTAAAGACATTGATGCTGCTTGTGGCCAATTGGCTAATAAGAGTTGAATAGTATGAATATTTACATTTCAAATTTAGGAGAATAAAAAAATCTACTTTTAGAGTGGATTTTTTTTGTATTATTTCAAAATGTTTACGATTTAAAATCATCCACATCATCATGGGTAATTTTATTGACAGATACTAAAACACCCACAAGCAAGGAAACTCCAATAAAGGTCAAGGAGAACCATTCGGGGAAATGGAAACCGGTATGTATGGTCAATAATTTAATAGAAACAAATACCAAAATGGCAAAAATGCTGTATTTCAAGAAATGGAATTTCTCCAACATTTTGGCTAAAAAGAAATACATGCTTCTCAATCCTAAAATAGCAAAAATATTGGAACTGAATACTATATAAGGTTCAGTGGTCACAGCTAAAATAGCAGGAATACTATCCAATGCAAAAATCAAATCGGTGAATTCAATCATGATTAAAGCCAAGAACAAAGGAGTCATCACTCTTTTTCCATTTTCAATAACCCAGAAATGTTCGCCATGAAAATTCTTAGTTATTTTAAAATATTTTTTTAAAAATTTGAATTTCTCATCTTCATGATGTTCTTCTTCTTCATTTTTCAACATTTTAAAGGCAGCATACAATAAAAACAAACCAAAAATATACGTCATCCAACTGAACTTCTCAATCAAAGCGATTCCAAAGAAAATCATCAAGGCACGCAAAACGATGGCACCTACAATTCCCCAAAAAAGCACTCTATGTTGGTATTTCATGGGTACTTTTTGACTGGCAAAAATAGTAGCAATGACAAAAAGATTGTCTACACTCAAAGACAATTCAATTAAATATCCGGTAATATATTTAGTAACTGCTTCGCTTGGCTTCATCCCATGTAAACTCTCTACCCAACCAAATTTGTAGAAAAAATAGATAGCAACAGCAAAAAGCATGGCAAAACTAACCCAAAAGACTGTTTCTATAGCCGCTTTTTTATGACTGACTTTTTCTGTTTTCTTATGCAAAACCAGCATGTCAAAAGC
>JADZFW010000052.1 GCA_020854235.1 Flavobacteriaceae bacterium | reverse complement strand
TAATTATCTCGAAGTCGGTGCTTATAATCAAGCATTAACTCTTTAATTTTTATAATCAATTCTATTGTCTCTTTTGCAGTTTGTTCAACTCCCTTTATCATAAACAATAACCAATCCTCCCACAAATTTTCATCTCGTACATTTTGTAAAAGACGGTAATAATCAGATTTGTGCTTAATGATGTAATTGCTCAAATATAGAATTGGCAATGATTGGAGTTTTTCCAAAATCAAGTATAATATGTTTATTATCCTGCCAGTCCTGCCATTTCCGTCATAAAATGGGTGAATGCTCTCAAATTGAAAATGAATAATTGCCATTTTAATTAATGGGTCACAATCTTGCATTTCTGAACCATTTATGTATCGCTCAAGATTCGCCATTAGCCCCATTATTTCCTCATAATCTTGAGGTGGAGTGTATATAGTCTCACCCGTAGCAACATTTTTCAAGGCAGTTCCTGGTAATTTTCTAAATCCAGCTTTATTTTCCTCCAATACTTCTTGAATTTGCAGTATGCTATTATTGGTAAGTAGTCCAGTATTTGTTATAAGTTCAAATCCTTTTTTTAGCGCAGAAATATAGTTTTGAACCTCCTTCGCTTGAAGGGATTTAAAAGCGTCAAGATTCAATTCAGATTTGTATAAATCATCATGCGTTGTAATAATATTTTCAATCGCAGAGCTGTCTTTGGCTTCTTGTAATCCAAGTGTGTTAATCAAGATATTTTGATTGGGTATTGTTGATGCAATTCCTTTTAACTCAGCTAAGGCAGCATGTGCTCTGGGTAAAGCTTTTAAAACCTTTTTAGTTTCCAAATCAATATGTAATGGCAATTCTGCTAATCCCCAAGTTGTCATTTGTAAAGTATTTTTAAATTTCTATACAAAGATAATGTCTTTTGTATAGAAATCGGCAAAATTTATACATTTTAAAATCAATCTGTATAGAAAATATTCAAATCTATGCATGATGCTTTTTTTTTGCATTGGCGCTAACGTCCCGGCGCTTGGCAAGGTTACAAGCTTCGGAACCGATTTTTTTATGTTAAAGATAAAACTTCTTGCGAAAAATAAACGTGAATTTACTACAAAATTTGCAATCTTACCAAACGACTGTTAGCAGAGGGATCATTACTTTTTGGAACCACGCGAAAGGATTCGTGGAGCAGTGGTGTTTGTGTCTTCTTTGTGGGTTTTGTGCTGATAGTTATTCCACAGAGTTGCACAAAGTTTAACACAAAGTTACACAAAGATTATTTTAGCATGCGCCCTTACTTGATGGCATTGGTCGTGCGGTAGTGGTGTGAGCATTACCTAGATAGAAGTTTAAACCCAAAGGATTTGAGTTGGAAAAATAGGTATACTAATGCCATTATTCTTGGTTTTCTTTGAGTTTGTCAATCCATTGAGAGACAGCTTTCATTTGGTTGATGTCAAGAGATCTCAATTGATTTACAATATCAATTTCATCTTCTTTTCTGATTAGAGCATCTAGCGGAATGGTATTGCGAAGGTTTCGATTGGCGCTAGGTTTATAATAAAATAAATCATTTGGTGTGCAATTTAAGTTTAAGCACAGCGCTTCAATGTGACGAACTCTCAATGTATAAGTGTCATCGTTAAGAAATTTTTGAGCGACCGTGGAAGAGATTCCTATTTGCACTAAAAACGAATGTGGATTAGCAATTCCTCGGAGTTTGCATATTTTTTTGATTTGATAGGCTAGCATATTTATAAAAATTTATGGTTACATTGGCAATAATGTTTGTAAAAATACAAATAATTATGGAAAAACATTATGATTTGTTTGTATAAATGAATATGAAAGTTACATAAATGAATATGAAATGTAAAGAAATGGAAATGAAATGTAAATAAATGGAAATGAAACTTGCTTAAATAGTAATGTAAATTGAATAAATAAATATACACATTGAAGAATTAAACATACATATTGAATAAACTAAAATGAAACTTGAATAAAGTAAAATGCATATTGAACAAACTAAAATGAAACTTGAAGAAAGTAAAATGAAACTTGAAGAAAGTAAAATGTAACAAGAAGAACATAAAATGAAACTTGAAGAAAGTAAAATGTAACAAGAAGAACATAAAATGCGGGTTGAATAAAGTAAAATGCAACAAGAAGAACATAAAACGCATCATGAATAAATAGATATACATCATGTAAAACTATACATACTTATTGAAGAACTAAACATGCATCTGCAAGTTTATATAGTGTACTTTGAACTTTGTTTTTGGTGGGTTGGGGTTGCGTGGGTGGAAGGGCGATTTTAAATGAATATTATTTCAATTTAGACGAATGATTGCTTTCTTTTTATTTTTATATTTGGGAGTTGGTGGAGGAGGGTAGGTTTGATTGTTTTGGAAGGGATTTTTGGTAATTCAGTAATGGCTTTATTGGAGATATTTTTTTTGCAAGATGTTGTTGAACCATAGGAGCTAATTTTGGGTGTAATATTTAAATTTATATTATGAAATTAGAGGAATTTAAAAGTTGGTTATTTAAAGAAAATGGAAATGATCCTAAAACGGTTCAAAGTCGAATTTCTAATTGTAAAACTGTTGAAAATTATGAAGGAGATTTAGAAAAGCACTTTATAAAAGACAATGGGTTGTCTCTTTTGGAAAGGTTAAACTATACTTCAGATGATCAAAGAAATGAATTATCACCAAAACACAAAATACCAATAAACGGTGATAAAAGAACGGGTTCTGCAACTTTAAAACATGCTGTAAAATTATATATGAATTTTAGAAATTCAAATTCTAACCCAGATGAAAATTCCACAAAATCTTTTGATATCTCACAATCACTTGAGGAAGAAATAGACAATATTGAAACTTGGACAAGTTATAGTTATGAAAGAGATTTGAAAAATTCAATGATTTCTCAAATCAATGAATTATTTCCCGAATATAAAATATATGGAGAAAACAATGAAGGTGTTGAATATTTAATTGGTGGAAAAAGAATAGACATCCTTCTTAAAAACGAAAATGGGGATTTGTTAGTTATAGAATTAAAATCAGGAATAGCAAATTATAAAGTATTCGGTCAAATATCTATGTACATAGGTTTACTTATGGACAAATTTCCAAAATGTGATATCAATGGTTTTATTATAGCTGGAGAAATGGATGAAAGTTTGAAGCATGCAGTTAAGACAACTGATAAAATTAGATTAAAGACTTATAAAATGAAATTGGAACTATTTGATGAGTTATAATTATATGACTAATCATCATTCCGTTTCATAGGAATTATCATAACAAATTTATTTTAATGAGAAAATTAAAGTTTATAGACTTATTTGCGGGACTTGGGGGTTTTCATCTAGCACTAACTGAATTAGGACACAAGTGTGTTTTTGCAAGTGAACTTAACGAAGAATTAAGAGAAATTTACGAAAAAAACCACAATACAAAAATTGTAGGGGATATTAACGAAGTTGATATAAATTTAATCCCATCTCATGATATTTTATGTGCAGGATTTCCATGTCAACCTTTTTCGAAGGCTGGTGCACAATTAGGGCTAAGCGACCCAAATAATGGAAATCTATTTTATAAGATATTGGAGATTATTGAAAAACATGAACCTGAATATATTTTTTTAGAAAATGTTTCAAATTTGAAAGGACATGATGATGGAAACACATGGAAAGTAATTCACAAGGAGCTATCAAGATTTTATGATGTTAAAGAAGAAATTTTATCCCCTCATCAGTTTGGGATACCGCAACATCGTTCAAGAATATACATTGTTGGTCGTATAAAAAACAAAGGAGGATTAGGTGATTTTCAATTTCCTGAAAAAGTTGAAAATGTTAGTTTAAGTATTCATGATATTATCATTGAAGATGATAATGATTTTATGACTTTGCGTGAAAATACGAAAAATCATTTAGTGGTTTGGCAAGAATTCTTAGATCATCTTAAACCTGAAGAAGTTCCTCGTTTTCCAATTTGGGCAATGGAATTTGGGGCAGATTATCAGTTTGAAAGAAAAGCGCCAATAAAACAAAATATATCAGATTTAGAGGGAAAGAAAGGGGTGTTCGGAAAAAAAATTGAAGGAAATTCTTTTGACGACATGCTACAATGTTTGCCAATTTATGCTCAAAATGGTGTAAAAGGGGAACAGAATGAATTTCCTGATTGGAAAAAATATTACATTAAAGCCAATAGAGAATTTTATGAAAAGAATCAAGATTGGTTGAAAGATTGGATTCCTAAAGTAATGGAATTTGAAAATAGTCATCAAAAATTTGAATGGAATTGTGGTAATAAAGTGCCATTAATCATTAATGATAAAATTGTGCAATTTAGGCCTTCAGGAATAAGAATTAAAATGCCAACATATTCTCCCGCATTAGTTTTGACAACAACACAAATCCCAATTTTCCCATGGCTTAATAGATATATGACAAGAAAAGAAGCGGCCAAACTTCAATGTATGGAAGAATTAATCGAAATGCCACCAACAATTGCCAAAGCTTTTAAGGCATTGGGTAATGCTGTTAATGTTGGAGTAGTAAAAAGAATAGCCGATAATTTAATTAAATAGAAATGAGTTTAAATACAGTATCTATAAAAATTCAAACTGGTGTTTATGGACAATTTCGCAACCTAAATAATAAAGTTTGGTTTGCATTAGGTGAATATGTTGATAATGCTGTTCAAAGTTTTGAAAATAACAAAGAATTTCTTAAAGAACTAAATAATGGCAAATATCAGTTTGAAGTTAGAATAAATATCGATTGGGAAAATAACTATATAAAGATATTTGACAATGCTGCTGGAATAGATACAAATAATTTTCAAAGAGCTTTTGAGCCCGCAAATATACCGATTGATAACTCTGGTTTACACGAATTTGGAATGGGAATGAAAACTGCATCAATTTGGCTTGCAGATTTTTGGAGTGTAAGAACTGCTGCATTAAATGAAACAGAAGAAAGATTCGTGGAATTTGATTTAAAAAAAGTTTTAAAAGATGATGAGGAAGTTTTAACTGTAAAAAATTTCGATAAAACTAAATTAACTCATTTTACAGAAATTACTTTAACTCAACTATCTAAAAATGCTCCTACTTCATACCAGATGGATAAGATTAAAAAACATTTGAGTAGTATATATAGGAAATTTATTCGTAAAGGAGATTTAAAATTATATATTAACGATATTGAACTTACTTATGAAGAACCCGAAATTTTAATAGCACCTTATTTCACTGATAATAAAAATATAACATTAGAATGGAAAAAAGAAATTAATTTTTCATTTGACAAATATAAGGTAACAGGATTTATTGCGATTCTAAACACAATGAGCACAAATGAAGTGAATGGACTTTCACTCTTTAGAAGAGGTAGAGTAATTGAAGGGAGTCATGATGAAAAATATAGACCAAAAGCTATTTGCGGTCAAATTGGGTCACCAAGGTATAAGAGAATATTTGGAGAGTTGGAGTTGGAAGGATTTGCTGTTAGTTTCAACAAAGGTAGTTTTCAGGAACAAGAAGATCTAGAGGCTTTGATGAATGCATTACATATTGAAATTTCCGCAAAAGATTTTGATTTATACAATCAAGCAGAAAAATACATTAAGCCTAAAACACAAGATGATAATGTGAAAGTTGCTAAAAGCATTGTCAGTAGTATGAAGAAAACAACTAAAATTTCTAACCTAAAAGAAAGGGTTGAAACTTCATTAAAAGAAATCAATAATATAAGTCTTGTGACTAAGAATGAAGAACTATCAAAAAAAGCAAAAGCGATCGATTCTCATGAAGATTTTATTGAAATTAAAGATGAAAAGTATAAATTGAAAGTAGAATTGATAACTGAACCTTCTATTACAGACTTATATTCACTAATTATTGAAGATGATGAACTTTTTGCTAAGAAGATTATTTACAAAATTAATCTTGCGCATCCGTTTTTTACACGATATGAAAAGTTAAAAACAGAAGATGATTACCAACCAATAATTTCAATAATTCGTTCATTGGTACTAGCAGAAGTAATTGCTCCATCTCAAGGAACAAAGAATGCAGGTAATATAAGATTGAATTTTAATAACTTTTTACGAAACATATAAATTATGAATGAAACGATAAAAATATTAAAACCATCTACTTTAAATTTTCAAATCGTTCAGGGTGAAAGAACAATTGATTTGTTAAGTCGCTTTAAAAAATTGGATAATGAGGAAAGAGAAAATTTATTAAATGAAACAACATCAATTCTATCTCAATGTGTTAATCCTATTGACACTATTGGAACAACAACTGGTATTACTATTGGTTACGTTCAAAGTGGAAAAACAATGTCATTTACAACTTTAACGGCATTGGCGATTGATAATGGTTTTAGAATTGTAATTTATTTTGCAGGTATTAAAAACAACCTTTTAGAACAGACAACTAAACGTTTAAAAAAAGACCTCCTTACAGATGGAGATAATGCAAAACACTTTAAAGTGTACCAAAGCCCCACTGTGTCAGACGATGTGCATACAAAAATTCATCAAGCATTAAAATTAAATCATAAACCAGCAATACTAATAACGGTATTAAAACATTATAAACATATAAGCGAACTAACCAAAATATTTAAAAAACAGGAGGTTCGAGATGTGTTGGGTAAAAGTGGAGTATTAATAATTGACGATGAGGCAGATCAAGCTAGTTTGAATACTTATGCTAGAAAAAACACTAAATCTGAAGATTGGGAAAACGATGAATTTAGTTCAACTTATTCAAGTATTTTAGATTTGAGATCTGCGCTTTACAATCATTCATTCATTCAATATACCGCTACTCCACAAGCACCCTTGCTTATTAATATTATGGATTTACTTTCTCCAAAATTTCATGTTGTTCTTACTCCTGGGAAATCTTACACAGGTGGAAGAACATTTTTCGAGAATAACACCGATCTCATTTTTACAATTCCAGATTCAGAAGTTTATCACCATAAAAATAATCAATTAACAGAGTGTCCACAAAGTCTAATAGATGCATTACAATTATTTTTAATGGGAGTTGCAATTAATGTAAATATTCAAAAAAGAGAGCGTTTTCTTTCAATGATGATACATGCAGATAGAGAAAAAGATGCAAGTAAGAAGTTTTATGGATGGGTTAAAATGCTTATTGGTATTTGGTCTGACATTCTTAACTTGCCAGACAATGACCCAAGTAAAATAGAACTAAAGGCCGAATTCTTTAAAAACTATGATGATGCTATTAGACGAATTGAAAATCAGCCAAGTTTTACTGATGTAATGCAAGAAGTATTGCAAGTAATTTTTGATACTAATATGGAATTAGTTATACAGGGTTCTCGAGAGATAGATTGGAGTAATGCATCTTCACATATTCTAGTAGGAGCAGATATGCTTAACAGAGGATATACTGTTGAGGGTTTAACGGTTACTTATATGCCCCGTAATAGTGTTGGGAAGTCAAATGCTGACACAATACAACAAAGATGTAGATTTTTTGGATATAAACTTAATTACCTTGACTCATGTCGTGTTTTTCTCCCATCTGATTCAATTTTAGAATATCGTGACTATGTAGAACATGAAGAAATAATGCGAAAAATGTTGAAAGAAAATACTCTTGAAAAAGTTGAACAACTGCTAATTCTTAAAAGCACAATGAATCCAACGAGAAACAACATACTCTCAGTAGATTTGGTCAAACATAAATTAAATGGTTGGCGTCAAATGAACGCTTTGCAGCATATTGATGAAAATATTTCATTTGTTTCTGATTTTCTTTCTTCTCATATATTTAAAGATTTTAAGAAATTTGGCACTTTAGATAGAAATCATCGATATATAAAACTTGAAATTCAACAAGTCATAGAATTTTTAAAAAACTTCAAAATAATGAATATGCCAGATGCATTGAGAAAATCATCAACTATTCAATATTTACGCTATTTAGCAGATAAAAATGATATTAAATATGCTTATATCTTTGAGATGAGTTATGGCGTTGTTGATGGACGTGAAAGAAGTTTAGTTGCTGAAAATGAAATTTTAAAAATTAGTAACATCTTCTCAGGTCGATCAACATCTGGATCTCAATCATACCCTGGTGACAAGGGTATTCGTTTTGAAGATTCTCTTTGTATTCAAATCCATAAAATAAAATTGAAACATTCATCAATGCAATGGGATAAAAAACTGGTTTATACTTTAGGGATTTATTATCCTGAAGATTTTGCCCATTCATATGTTGGTATAGAAAAATAAGATGCAAACAGTTTTTAAAATTTTCCAAGACCTTAAAAATAATTCGTCTAATAATGGCGAAAGTTATGTTATTGCTTCATTGCCTTCAATTAAAAATCATAAAATTGGAATTTCACATAGTTTACAGCCTATGTTTTTTATTAATTGTGATAATAGCAAAAACACAAAATTATTAGACACTAATCTTGAATTTATTACTGTTCAATTCAATCGACAATGTCAACTGATTAACAAGAATAAAAAAGTTATAGAAGGTGATTATACTATTATTTCACTTAAAACTGAATCTGACTACTTGCAAGAATATTTCTTAAAAATTGTTTATGTACTCATTAAGGATATTTCCGAAAAACCTCTCCTTAAAGATTTGAAAATTGAAATTGAAAAATTGTTAAATTTATTTACAAAATTTTCAAAACCACCTTTAAAAACAATTCAAGGACTTTGGGCTGAACTATTGTTAATTGAACAATCAAAAAATCCTGATTACTTAATTCAATCTTGGCATAATTCAACATTTGATAAATATGATTTCAATGATGGTATTGATAAAATTGAAGTAAAAAGCACTACAAAAAGCAGAAGATTACACAACTTTTCTTTAGAACAGTTAACACCTAACTTAAATTCCAACCTAATAATTACATCAATTTTTACTATTGAGACTGGAACAGGAAAAAATGTTTTTGATTTGATCGAGAGAATTGAAAACAAAATCAAAGATAAAATTTTATGTTTTAAAGTTTTTGAAATGGTAGCATTAACACTTGGAAAGGATTTTGAAAAATCATTTGAAATTTTCTTTGATTATCAATTTGCAGTTGATTCTATTAAATATTACAATAACTTTGATATTCCTACAATTAGTAATTATCTCATTCCTTCAAATATTATAAATGTAAGATTCGATTGTGATTTAACTGATTTAAAAACTGTTACAAAAATGAATACTAAATCAAAACTACATAATTCATTATATTAATTAGAGATGAGTAGATTAATTGCAAAAGATTTAAAAATTAAATTCATTGAAACTTTGAATGAAATAAATGATTTCAGTTATGAAGAAGGTAATCCGTTTCTAATCAAAATCGAAAAAAAAAAGTATTTTGTGTTTCTAAAAAATTTATCTCCTGCTTGCTTTAAAAATTCACCTGATATATCAAGGATTCAGTTGCCATATAGTGAACATTTTTCAAAGGTTTTCAATGATGATATTCCATTTATAATTCTTGGTTACGATGTTGAAAACGACATTGTTGTTTCTTGGAATCCTAAAAAAGTAAAAGATCGATTGAACACAAAAAGCAATGTTTCACTATATTCTCGTTATTCTCTGCAGGAAAATGTAAAAGGGAATGAATTCAAATTGGGATATTTATCAAATGGCGAAAAAATTGTTCTTTTTAAAAGAGATAATCTTATAAGCTTTTTTAATTTAGTTCACGAATTGTTTAAAGGCCAGTATGAAATAAATGAACATCTATCAGTTAAATTATCAGAAGAATCAACAATAGAATATTCTTTAAATAAGTTAATTGAAATAACCGATAAGTTATTACTTCAAAAAGTAACCCCATTACTTCATAAAAACCAAGTATTACAAGCCGTTGAAATAGTATCTACATTTTATGATGGAAAATTTAAAGATATGACTTTTAAAGACTGGTATAAACTTGTTAATTTATTATATAAAAAAATTAAGTCAACTGAATAAACCATTTCTTCTTGTGACATATTGTCAAAATTATTAGTATTAATAAAAAAGTAACAATCTCTGAAAACAGCAACTAAGCATCTTCAAAATGTATAATCCAAGTTCAAATCCCAATCCCCGCAAAAATGCGGTGAATAATCCTCATATTCACCGCATACAGTTCATTCCATAAAACCCATCAATCCTCAAAAATCACCAAACACATGAAAAATCTCATCATCCTTGTACTCATGGTTTTTAGTTCAGTTGTCTTTTCCCAAAGCGAAAATGATAAAGTTAATCGGTCTGCATTTCAATTGGAAATTGCTGCCAATGAAACCTATCAATATTCCATGGATGTACCCGAAAGTCCCTATTTTGTGCATGAAAAAGTGCTTCAACTTTTTTGTACGGAAACGGTATTTGTAGAATGTGAAATAGAACAGGATACCATCAGCAGTATGAAAGTAGTTGCGGAAAATCTACACCCCCAAAAAACCATTGTCATTAGGTTTACACAAAACAGTGAAGATCGAAAGAAAATCAGTTCAGAATTAAATGTAAAAAATCCTTTTCAAAAATCTTTGGTTTATGATGCCATGATGTTTACACCCAATAGCCAAGACTGGCAATCAACATCTATCATTCCTATTCAACCTCAACTTGAAAATTATGAACTTTGGCCACATGCTATTGTTACTTTGGTTTTGGAACGTTGGCGTTTTGAGTAAATACGCATCGTAAGTGAGGTTTTTTTAAAAGAATCCGTACTTGAAATATGTATATTTGCAGTTGTATGATTTTCATATTTTTTATTAAAACCTAATTACCCAAGCAAAATTTTATTTAACAATCTTTACCTAAAAAAATAAATTAACCTACCAATCCCATGAACCCATCTTTTCTTTTTCGTGTGTTGATTTTTTTATTTGTTGGCAGTCTTTATGCGCAACAAATAGATTCCATACCGATACATGATACTTTTCAAATCGATTCTAAGGTGGTGGGTGAAGTCCGTACGATACATGTGTGGACACCGCCGGGTTATGGGGTAAGCACAGATTCCTTGCCGGTGGTCTATATGCCTGATGGGGGAATTGAGGAAGATTTTCCACATATGGCAAATACGCTTGCTGCTTTGATTGCACAACAAAGGATTCCACCGGTGATTTTGGTGGGGATTGCAAATACCCAACGCAGAAGAGATCTTACAGGACCTACGGATGTTGAGCAGGATAAAAGTATTGCGCCAGTAGTAGGTGGGTCGGAAAAATTCAGGGGTTTTATCCAAATGGAACTCTTTCCTGAGATTGAAGGTAGATATAGAACACTGCCCTATAAAGCAATCATTGGAGAATCGTTGGCTGGGCTGTTTATCGTGGAAACTTTTTTCTTGCAACCCGAACTGTTTGATGCATACATCGCCATGGATCCTTCTCTGTGGTGGAACGATCATCAATTGGTGCAAACGGCAGCGACGCATTTGGCACAAGGTCCTTATGACGGAAAACGGCTGTGGTTTGCCGGTTCCAAAGCCAAAGATATTGCTCCTTATACCAAGGAACTCGCTGCAATATTGAAGGCAGCCAATAGGCATATGCTTCAATGGCAATTTAGCGACGAACCCAAAGAAAAACACCAAACCATCTATCGGGCGACCAAGGAGAAAGCGTTGATTTGGACTTTGAATCCTTGATGATGGGGCGAACTATGGTAATGCTTCCGGATTGGAATGGGTTGGAAGTTTTTACTTTCTAACTCGGTGGCTTCGATACAATTTTTTGTTCGTACCTCTCAAAAAATCACTCAGCCACCTGGCTGTTCGTTTACATGATTTTTTGTTCGTACCTCTCCAAAAATCACGCTGCCACCTGGCTGTTCGTTTACACAGGTCACTGAGTGATTTTTACAGTCACAACAGGTCGATTTTACAACAAATTTTCGTTGTAAAAATTGTATCGAAGTGACTGGTGGCTTCGATACAATTTTTTGTTCGTACCTCTCCAAAAATCACTCAGCCACCTGGCAGTTTGAATAAGTATTCACAAAGATTTTTATGAGAAAATTTCTTATACAATACAGGGAAGTGAGTCTTATTTATGTTTGCGTTGCTTTTAACCCCATTTTAACAATGTAATTGTATTTGTTTTTGCTATTTTGCGTCGGTTTTGAATAAACCCTTCTTTAAAATTCAAAATTTAGTTTAGATTATAGTAATCAGCATATAAATTATTAGTTAAAATGGAAAATTCCGTAAATGTCGACATCAGAGCATTGAATGATAGAATAGCCGCCGAGAGTGCTTTTATCGATTTGCTTTCGATGGAAATGAGTAAAGTCATTGTGGGTCAAAAACACATGGTGGAACGTTTGATGATTGGTTTGTTGGGCAATGGTCACATTCTTTTGGAAGGCGTACCCGGTTTGGCCAAAACCCTTGCCATCAACACCTTGGCCAAAGCTGTGGATGGAAAATTCAGCCGTATTCAGTTTACACCCGATTTATTACCTGCCGACGTGGTAGGTACGATGGTGTACAACATCAAAGCCAACGATTTCAGCATCAAGAAAGGACCCATTTTTGCCAATTTTGTTTTGGCAGATGAGATCAACCGAGCGCCTGCCAAAGTGCAATCGGCACTGTTGGAAGCCATGCAGGAACGTCAAATTACCATTGGGGATACTACTTTCAAATTGGAAGAACCTTTTTTGGTAATGGCGACCCAAAATCCTATCGAACAAGAAGGAACCTACCCACTTCCCGAAGCACAAGTAGACCGTTTTATGTTGAAAACCGTCATTGAATATCCCAATATGGATGACGAACGCTTGATTATGCGTCAAAATATCTTGGGCATTTCCGACAAAGTAAAACCTGTGGTGAGTTTGGCTCAAATCATGCGCGCTCGTGAAGCTGTCAAGGAAGTGTACATGGACGAAAAAATTGAAAAATACATTCTCGATATCATATTTGCTACCCGTTATCCTGAAAAATACAGATTGGCGAGCTTGAAAGGTTTGATTAGTTTTGGAGCTTCTCCACGTGGTAGCATCAATTTGGCGACAGCCGCCAAATGTTATGCCTTTATCAAACGCAGAGGATACGTCGTTCCCGAAGACGTTAGAGCCGTAGTAATGGATGTATTGCGTCACAGAATAGGCATCACTTATGAAGCTGAAGCCGAAAACCTGACCTCGGAAGATATCATTCAGAAGATTATTAATGAAGTGGAAGTTCCTTAATTGAAATTAGAAATTAGTGCTTCGACAAGCTCAGCAACCTAGTTAGAAGATAGGTGCTTACGTTTTTCTCGAAAAACCACATACTTTAAGAACTTTATAAACTTTACAAACTTTAAGAACTTTAAGAACTTTAAGAACTTTATAAACTTTAAGAACTTTACAAACTCTACAAACTTCACAAACTCAAATGCAAACCAGCGATATTCTAAAAAAAGTCAGAAAGATAGAGATCAAGACCCGACGTTTGTCTGATCATATCTTTAGTGGCGAATACCACAGCCATTTCAAGGGGCGAGGTATGACTTTTTCGGAAGTGCGCCCTTATCAATACGGCGATGATGTACGCAGTATTGATTGGAATGTGACTGCCCGTTACAACGAACCATTTGTCAAAGTTTTTGAAGAAGAACGCGAGTTGACCATGTTGTTGATGGTTGACGTCAGTGGTTCGGAGTTTTTTGGAACCAAAACCCAATTTAAAAAAGACACGCTTACCGAGATAGCCGCTACTTTGGCTTTTTCGGCTATTCAGAATAATGATAAAGTGGGATTGCTGTTGTTTTCCAATGAGATTGAATTGTACATTCCACCCAAAAAGGGGAGAAGTCACGTGTTGAGAATCATCAGGGAATTGCTGGAATTCCAACCCAAGCACCATCAGACAGATCTCAAAAAAGCCTTGGAATTTTTGTCGGATGTGATGAAGAAAAAAGCCATTGTATTTATGTTGTCCGACTTTATGGATCAGGGTTATGAGAAGCCTTTGAAGATTGTAGCCAAAAAACACGATGTGACTGCCATCCGGGTATTTGATCCCAAGGAAGTGGAAATTCCCGATTTGGGTTTGATTCCGGTATGGGATATGGAAACCGGATTGACACATACCGTTGATACTTCATCGGCTCGTGTACGATTGGCTTATAAAGCCCATTATTTGAGACAAATCGATTATTTTAAAACGCAATTTACGCGAAGCGGCGCCGGTATTATCCACAACCGCACCGACGAGGATTACGTCAAAAACTTGCTAGGCTATTTTAAGAGAGTTTGATCAGTCAACATTTTATAAAAGAAATAAACCCAAACATTTTGTCAACTTTGCGTCTTTACATATCAAATTTTATGAAACAGAAACGATTCTGGAGTGTGGTGATTTTCTTCACGACCAATTTTCTGTTTGCTCAGGTGCAATGGAAGATAGATACCACTCGGATTAGAATTGGAGAGCAAATTTTGTATGAATTATCAACGCCATTGCAAACCAAAGTGCAGTTTCCCAATCTCAAATTGGATTCGCTGAAGCACCTCGAAATCGTTCAGGATTTCCCGGTAGACACTTTGAAAAACCGGTTGTATAAAAAATACTTGTTGACCAGTTTTGACAGTGGAGCATATACCCTACCGGCACAAGAAGTATTGATTAGTAACCAGCGTTTTCTCACCGATTCTATATTGATTCAAGTAGGAACAGTAGCGGTAGATACTACTAAACAAGGCTTATTTCCCATCAAACCCATTTACAAAGCACCACCCAAAACTTGGCATGAATACCTTTACTTGTTGTGGTGGATTTTGGGAATATTGTTGCTGATTGCTTTGATATGGTGGTTGGCATTCCGCAGCAAGAAGATGATTCAATGGAAACCCAAAGTAGTACTGACTCCATTTGATATAGCCCTGAATCAATTGAAGGCATTGGACGAGAAAAACCTCATTGGCCAACAAAAAATCAAGGAATATTACACCGAATTGACAGATATCGTCAGAAACTACATCGAGCAAGATGTGAAGATTTCGGCGATGGAGATTACCTCAGATGAGTTGATCAGAATTTTAAAGAAAACCAATAAGTATAAAAAACTAGGAATATCTCGAGACCAAATCAATCATTTGGAATTGTTTTTACACAATGCCGATTTGGTCAAATTTGCCAAAGCCAAACCCGAATTGGAGACTTTGCGCAGTGATAGAAATTTTGCAGAAATCGTATTGAAAGAATTGAAAACGGTGGTGAGCAAACCCGAATTGGACGAACAAGGAAATCCCATAGTGGTTTTGCAAAAAGAAGAAATAAAAATGAAGACCAGTCGCAAACGGCGTTTGACAGGCGTGGCTATAGGTCTTGCGATTTTGTTTTTGGTTTTGGGGACAACGGTTTGGTATTACGGCATCCAATACGTCAAGGATACCCTAGTGGGACATCCCAGCAAAGAATTGATGGAAGGCAAATGGTATCGCAATGCGTATGGTTATCCGGC
>JADZFW010000051.1 GCA_020854235.1 Flavobacteriaceae bacterium | reverse complement strand
TGCCTATTTTAAAGAAAGAGCTTCCAATACCGACATCATGGTGTTTACCCGTGATTTGGAATGGTTTAAAACTTTCAATATCCATTACAATATTGGAGTAGATGGCATTTCAGTGGCTCTTATTTTACTGACCTCTATAGTGGTTTTGGCCGGTGTATTTATTTCATGGAAAATGGAAGATTTACCAAAGGAGTTTTTTATTTCCTTGATTGTATTGGCTTCGGGCGTTTTTGGATTCTTTATTTCCATCGACCTCTTTACCATGTTTGTGTTTTACGAAATTGCCGTAATTCCCATGTATCTATTGATTGGTATTTGGGGAAGCGGACCAAGGGAATATTCGGCGATGAAATTGACCTTGATGTTGATGGGTGCTTCAGCCATACTCTTGGTCGGTATCTTGGGAATCTATTTTAATTCCAATGCCGATGGTGGACCGCTTACATTCAATATTTTACAAATCGGTCAAGTGAATATTCCGGAAGCAGCTCAAAACTTGTTTTTTCCATTGACCTTTATTGGTTTTGCCACTTTGGGAGCTATGTTTCCATTTCATACTTGGTCACCCGATGGTCACGCTTCGGCACCTACCGCCGTTTCCATGTTACACGCAGGCGTTTTGATGAAGTTGGGAGGATATGGCGTATTTAGAGTAGCGATGTTTTTATTGCCTGTCGGTGCACAAAATTGGTCCACATTCTTCATCATTTTATCCGTCATCGGAGTGGTTTATGGCGCATTGGCTGCCATCAAACAAACCGATTTGAAATACATCAACGCATACTCATCTGTGAGCCACTTGGGAATGGTATTGTTTGCCTTATTGATGCTCAACAAAACGGCTTGGAACGGAGCGATTCTCCAATCCTTGTCCCACGGTTTTATGACAGCCCTTTTCTTTGCGCTTATCGGAATGATTTACGGTCGTACCCATACGCGTGATGCCTATAAAATGGGTGGTTTGTTGAAAACCATGCCTTTTATATCCATTATCTATGTCATTGCCGGATTGGCTTCTTTAGGTTTGCCCGGTATGAGCGGATTTGTAGCTGAAATGAACATTTTTGCAGGAGCATTCCAACATCCCGATACTTTCCATCGAATAGTGAGCATTTTGACCGTTTCGGCAATTGTCATAACTGCGGTTTATATCTTGAGAATAGTAGGCGTAATGCTCATGGGACCCATAACTGATCCACATTTCGAACATTTACCCAAAGAAACTTGGTACGAGAGAGTTGGCATTTATCTGTTGATGATTCCGATTATAGGGATTGGTATTGCACCGCTTTGGTTGAGTAATATGATTATGGATAGTATTCAACCTTTTATCGAACGATTACTATAATGGGCGAAAGCTGAATAGAATAGAATATAAACAACACTAAACTTATAAACGAAGCAACAGAATTTAAAAGAAATTTATTTCAATTTCACAAGTATTAAATTGATTTAAAAGTTATTTGGAGCTTTTTATATTAAACATTATGAATATCAGTAATTTTCTAATAATGAGACACGAAATCGTACTTTTAGTACTGATTTTAATGTTGTTGGTTTTTGAAATATTTACTAAAACCGAGCAAAAGAAATCACTCATTTATTTAGCATTGGGTTTGTTTGCCATACATACGATTACCGGTTTTTTTCAAACTACCGATGGCGTTTTGTTTGGCGGTTCTTATCGAACCAATGAATTGATTCATTTTTTCAAAAACATCTTGAATGTTGGGGTTTTGATCATGCTCTTGCAATCGGTAGATTGGTTGGAAAAAGTAGCCCATTTCAATAAAATTCCCGAATTTTTTATCTTGTTGTTTTCTTCTTTAATCGGGATGTATTTTATGATTTCATCCGGTGATTTTTTAATGTTCTACATTGGATTGGAACTTTCTACTTTGCCTTTGGTTGCCTTGGTTGCCTATAATTCTTCAGATATCAAAGGAAATGAAGCGGCTATCAAATTGATTTTATCGGCTGCATTGGCTTCTGCCATTTCATTGTTTGGGATGACCTTTATTTATGCTACAGGCGGATCTATCTACTTTGAGACCATTGCGGCTCAATTAACCGTTTCACCTTTAGCCGTTTTAGGATTGATTTTCTTCTTTTCGGGAGTTGCTTTTAAAATTTCATTGGCTCCATTCCATTTTTGGACCGCCGATGTTTACGAAGGTGCACCTATAGGTATTACTTCCTATTTATCTGTCATTTCCAAAGGAGCAGCCATCTTTATCTTGATGACTATTTTATTTAAGGTATTGCCTGTTTTATCAGTTCAATGGAAAGATATCGTTTGGGGAGTAGCTGTATTGACCATGTTTGTGGGTAACCTATTTGCCTTACGTCAAAACAATATGAAACGTTATCTGGCTTTTTCATCCATTGCACAAGCGGGTTTTATCCTGATGGGAATCATCAACGCCGAGCAATTAGGTGCGTCTACGGTTATCTTCTTTGTAATGGTTTATATATTTTCAAATCTAGGAGCATTTGGGGTGGTACAAGCTATTTCCAATGCTACAGGCAAAGAAAATATGGACGACTATACCGGTTTGTACAGAACCAATCCCATGTTGTCCCTTGTATTATTACTTTCCTTGTTTTCATTAGCAGGTATTCCACCTGTAGCTGGATTCTTTGGTAAGTTTTTCTTGTATACGGCAGCAGCCCAAAAAGGGTATTATTTATTGGTTTTCTTGGCAGTTATTAACGTAACCATTTCCTTGTACTATTATTTATTACCCGTCAGAGCGATGTTTTTGAGAAAGAGTGATGATGCTATTCCTTATTTCAAAAGCCCGATTTTGATGCGAGTTGGATTGATATTAGCCATAGTAGGTATTTTTGTATTAGGTTTGTATAGTCCGGTTTACAATTATATTGAGGAGTTGAGTAAGATGTTGTAAAAACCAATACTTAAGCACCAAGATTATTAAATTTTTAAAATTTAAATGCAGATAAGATTTTAACGTGTTATTGTTAAATCATTGCTTACAATATTATGATTATGAGTACACTTTCAGGTAAACACCAATTTGGAGAATTAGAAGAAAAAAGAGTCACTTTTGTTGAAAAAGGGATTTCTAAAGAAAGAGCAGATTTTTTACAATCTTTATTAAAACACAATGGGTTTGAAGTGCTGATAGCCGAAGATAAGAAAAAAACTGAGGATGATC
>JADZFW010000050.1 GCA_020854235.1 Flavobacteriaceae bacterium | reverse complement strand
GGAATGAGAGGTAATTTTGTAACAATTTTAACCGAAAACCCTAAAGAAACTGTATAAAATGAGATATGTAATGGTCATAGACACGCTGAAATGCGTGGGATGTAGCGACTGTGTAGTAGCTTGTCAAACCGAAAACGATGTTCCGCATGGATACTGTAGAGATTGGGTTACCGAATCTGTAACAGGAACTTATCCGGAAGTTGAGATAGAATTGAGATCTGAAAGATGTAATCAATGTGATAATTCACCTTGTGTGAGAACCTGTCCTACTGCTGCAAGTCATATCATTGAAGGTGGTATTGTATTAGTCGATAGAGATTTGTGTATTGGTTGTGGTGCTTGTGTGGAATCTTGTCCATATGATGCTCGTTATCGTCATCCGGAATGGGGAACAATAGACAAATGTACCTTCTGTGTACACAGAGTACAAAAAGGGCAAAATCCTGCTTGTGTATCTGTTTGTCCTACCAATTGTATGTACTTTGGAGATTTGGACGATTCCAACAGCGAAGTTGCCAAAATACTAGCTGTAAGAAAGCACAAAGTTTTGGCAGAAGCAGCCGGAACATCACCTAACGTATATTATCTAATTTAATCATTATGAAGTTGTTGAATAGTTTCAATTACTGATTGAATCAAATATTTCAACAATCTAATAAACAATAACTTTTATCAAATGAACGAAGAAGTTTTTATCAGCGGTAGAAATATTCCCCATATTGACCCACATTTATCTTTGTGGGAATTTCCAATTTCACTTTATTTATTTTTAGGCGGATTATCAGCGGGAATATTATTATTTTCAGCTATTTTACATCTCATCAATAAAGAAGATGAATTCAAAGGAGCAGCCAAATGGGCCCCGATTATTGTGCCTTTTGCTTTGGCTTTTGGATTATTAGCTTTGATTTATGACTTAGGAAATCCTTTTTACTCCTGGAAACTATATACGACTATCCGAATCGAATCTCCAATGTCTTGGGGTGCATGGGTTCTCCTAATCGTAACGCCAATGTCTATTTTGTGGGTTATGACCTATTTGAGAGAATTGTTTCCTGTTATTAAATACGAAAAATACAAAATGTCTTTCTTGTACAAAGTAGAAGAATTCGCCATTAAGTATAAAAAATACATGGCATTGGCATTGCTTCCTTTGACTGTAATTTTAGGTATCTATACCGGTATTTTGTTGTCGGCTTTCAATGCCAGACCTCTTTGGAATAATGCCATTTTAGGACCTTTATTCTTTGTTTCAGGTTTGTCAACTGCTGCTGCAACTGTTATTTTGTTCGCAAAATCAGCTCACGAAAGACATTGGTTTAGTAAAATTGATATTTTACTAATTGTTATTGAAATCGGTTTGATAATCCACTTGATTATGGGTTATTATGCTGGAACTGAAATGCAAATAGAAGCTGTTAAAATATTAGTAGGAGGAGATTTTACGACCATGTTCTTTGGCTTCCTAGTGGTATTAGGTTTATTAGTCCCTTTAATTTTGGAGGTTTTTGAACTGGCGGGATTCAAAGTCCCTGTAGTCATTCCAGCTATATTAATTTTAATCGGCGGATTGGTATTCAGAGTGCTAATGGTAGAAGCCGGACAAATCACACGTATTCTTTATTAATCTTAAAGTATCAAATAATGAAAATTAATCCAGATAAACAACATGTATATTGGAATCCTTATTTCGCAGGTTTCCTAATGGGAATTATCTTATTACTCACTTTTTACCTTACCGGTAGAGGTTTGGGTGCATCGGGTGCTGCAAAGGCTATTGTTACACAAACTGTTCATACGGTTGCACCAACCCATACTGAAAACAACACCTATTACGCCGAGCAGTTTAAAGGCGGCAAAACCCCTATCAGCAATTGGTTGGTGTTTGAAGTAATTGGAATTTTAATAGGGGCCTTTATTTCCGGATCTTTATCGGGAAGAGCTTTTTTCAGGGTACAACATTCCCCTAAAATTACCAGCAGACGCCGACTTTGGTTTGCCCTTCTCGGTGGTGCCCTATTCGGATTTGGTGCTCAATTTGCCAAAGGTTGTACCAGTGGCGCTGCGTTGAGTGGAATGGCTGTATTGTCATTGGGCGGATTTATAGCTATGTTATCCATTTTTGGAGGTGCTTATCTATTTGCATATTTCTTCAGAAAACTTTGGATATAATTCGCTTCAAATTTCCATTCCGACTCCATGCTTATGGCTGGTCAATCGGAATCAAATTTCTAATTTCTAACTTCTAATTTCTAACTTCAACATGGGACCATTAATACCAGATATCATTTCACCCGAATGGAATAACATCATCGCTATCGTTTTAGGGATAGCTTTTGGATATGTACTTGAATCAGCTGGATTTTCTTCTTCAAGAAAATTAGTAGGCGTATTTTACGGCTATGATTTCGCTGTTTTAAGAGTGTTTTTTACTGCAGCTATAACCGCCTCCATAGGACTATTGTTTATGGACTATTTTGGATGGGTGAATATGGCGGCTTTAGACGGATTACCAGCCCGAGTCTATCCTATCATCGTAGGAGGCATCATCATGGGATTGGGATTTGTTACCGGCGGTTTCTGCCCCGGAACATGTGTTACTGCTATAGGAATCGGCAAATTGGATGGATATGTTTTCTTTGGCGGAATCATGATTGGCGTATTTGTATTTTCAGAAATGTTCCCTTTGTTGGAGAACTTCTATAATTCCAGTAATTTAGGTGATGTTTCCGTTCCGCAATATTTCAATATGAGCCCTTATTGGTTCATGGTAGGTGTTTCTGTAATAGCAATTATAGCTTTTTATGTAACGCTACAGATTCGCAAACGAATTAAAAAAGTAGAATATTAAGCATTCAATATTACTATTTCAATACTCATATTTTAAATACAATGAAATGTCCATAAGCAAAGTTGCATACCAACCGCAATTTTTATTTGGACATTCCACTCGCCTCGCTGCGAAGCGGGTCTGACCATTAAAAAACAAATTAAAATAAACAGATGAAAAAACGATATATTTTTCTCGCATTAGTTCCGATTGTGTTATCGGTCTTGTTAGCACTTTTACCTGATAAAAGTAATTCTATTGATGCCAAGCGATTGGCTAAAAATCTCAAATCGGCTAAGTATACCGGTGTGTCTCCCGATAAATTACTATTGGAATCTGTAAATGATGACCGCTTTATGCAGCCTGATGAATTGGCTACTGTCATCATGGGACAAGATCCATCTTATATGTTAATCGATTTAAGAGATGCTGGTCAATTTGGGAAATTCACCTTGCCCGGAGCCATTAATATCCCTTCTGATCAAATATTGACAGATGAAAACAGAGCTACATTTGAATCTGATGCCTATAAATATGTATTGATTTCAAATGGAACCGTACTTTCTGATCAAGTTTGGATGATTCTTCGAAGAGCTGGCTACGATAATTTAAAAGTTCTCAACGGCGGATTAAATCAATTTTACCAATTGTATCTCAATCCTCCCAAACCGGGCGAATTGGATCCTAGTGAAGCTTTTGAAAATTACAGATTTAGAAAAGCTGTAGGTGCACATTTGGGATTACCCAATCCCGATGAATTTATTCCTGGTGGTAGTGCGGCTGTGGCTTCACCAACAACT
The DNA here is from genome assembly GCA_020854235.1 of Flavobacteriaceae bacterium. Lineage (GTDB taxonomy): Bacteria > Bacteroidota > Bacteroidia > Flavobacteriales > Flavobacteriaceae. The sequence goes on along the minus strand of JADZFW010000050.1, from coordinate 22,943 downwards.
ACAACAAACAAAGCTCAGACTGTAACCAAAACTCCAACCAAAACCGTAGTCCCTAAAAAAGCAGCTAGTGGTGGAGATGAAGGTTGTTAATTATTAGGAATGAATAAAATGGGATTTTAATTTATACTTTTCTATTATTTAATTAAAACAGTCCCCATAAAAAACAAATAAAATCAAATACCATGAGTGATAATAATACCGTCAATCACATGATAGAATTAACTAAAACCAACCGTATTACCATAGGTGTGGTTGTCGTTTTAGTAATCCTTTTGCTCGGATTTATATTTATGAAACCGGCTAAATACGCCTTTAATACCACACTTGATAAGGAAATTAAAGATCTTAAAGTAACTGAATATCAAATGTCTCCTCAAGCATTGGCACAAGCCATTTTGAAAAAAGATGCTGCTTTGGTTTTGGTCGATGTACGCAGTCCATTTGAATTTGCCAAAGGACATTTGCCGGAAGCTAAAAACATATATAAAATCAATCTATTTTCCGATGATCAGATTGATTTCTTCAAAGATTTGAAAAAAGGAAATAAAACCGCTGTATTATATGGGGCATCAGCCGATGAAGCCAATATGCCTTTTATGATCTTGAAACAAATGGGTATAGATAATGTCAAATACCTAAATGTTGGTTACGAGCACATGAAAAGTGGAAATTGGGCTGAAATTGCTGCCAACTCTTTAAAATTCAACGATGAAACTCCTATTGTTGATTTTGCGCAGTTTATTTCTGATGCACAAAAACAAAACCAACCTACCAGTAATACGACTCAAGAAGTTAGCAAACCGGTAGGAGACAAACCTAAAACGGTTGTAAAACCCAAAACTCCGGCAGCAGGTGGTGGAGATGAAGGTTGTTAATCTTAGAAATACTATCAAAAAAACGCATCCCAAAAAGGTGCGTTTTTTTTTAGCTAAATAAATTTGAGAAAAGTTGTTGTAAAGAAAAAAATTAAGATAAAAACATCTGAACTACCGTTATAAATAACCTATTAACTTAAATTAGAGTCTAGCGAAAATGTCTTACAAGTAAGTCTTTCGGCAAATTAAAGTGAATTACCTCATTCCAAGTGCAAGGTTTTTAAGCTATAATGCTATAAAACCTTGCACTTGTCATTTATTAAAATGATTGATGCTATATTAAACTGTTTTAAAAAGTGAACAATAGCCCTTTGGGAATGTTCCATATAGAATAATTATGGAAAATAATATATCTCATATCTTTAGGAATAGGGTTACCAATCTTTTCCTTAAGGTAACTTTTAGCAAAGATTTGATTTCAATTTACATCAACAACTTCTAAGTGCTTTTTTCACTTATTCCAATGTTCAATTGAACCCTACGGAAACTCATTTCAGTAATTCTGATGCTCAATTCATGCCTACGGAAACTAATTTCAGTTATTCTGATGCTCAATGCACCCCTACGGAAATTAATTTCAGTAATTCTGATAATCAATTCACCCCTACGGAAACTAATTTCAGTTATTCTGATACTCAATTCATGCCTACGGAAACTAATTTCAGTTATTCTGATGCTCGATTCACCCCTACGGAAACTAATTTCAGTAATTCTGATACTCAATTCATGCCTACGGAAACTAATTTCAGTAATTCTGATACTCAATTCATGCCTACGGAAACTAATTTCAGTAATTCTGATACTCAATTCATCCCTACGGAAATTAATTTCAGTAATTCTGATACTCAATTCATGCCTACGGAAACTAATTTCAGTTATTCTGATGCTCGATTCATGCCTACGGAAACTAATTTCAGTTATTCTGATACTCGATTCACCCCTACGGAAACTAATTTCAGTTATTCTGATAGATAATTCAAGTCTTCGGAAATATGTTTCAAGTATTTCAAAAAACAATGCAAGGCTTCAAAATCAATTTGGAGTGATTAGTATAAATGATTCATTCCTCTATAAATATACATTTATAATTACGAAATATAAAGCAAGTCTTCAAATGTAATTTTCAAATATTAAAAAATATAATTCATAGCTTAATAAACAAACTTTGGTTATTTTCAATACTGACTGAAGCAATTATGATCCTATAACAAGGTTGTTTTAAATATAGGAAAACTAAACTATTTTATAAAGGTGGTTTTTTACTTGATCATCAAACCCTAAGTTAATCCAATCAACCCTTAACCTAAATTACGGCATTTCACTTTATAATATAACCCATCTATAATCTATTCCAAAATAAATTCCAATTGCTCCAAAACTTCAGAAGGAACCGTTTGAAGTTCTATAATGGCATCTGAAATCCCTTTTTTTCTAGCTTGTAAGTTAAGAATCTTTTCTTCAATCGTGTTTTTGGCAATAAACCGTACCACATGAACCGGTTTTTCTTGTCCAATGCGGTGTGCTCTGCCAGTGGCTTGTAATTCTTTAAACGGATTCCACCAAGGATCTAAAATTAAAACAAAATTGGCTTCAGTTAGAGTAAGTCCTACACCACCACTTTGAGTCGTCATAAAAAACAGTTGAATGGACGCGTCATTTCGGAATTTTTCTATTTCATTTTTTCTATTTTCTACTTTGGTTTGTCCCGTAAAAAGCGCAAATGGGATCCCTTGATTTTCACACCATTGGGTATATATTTTCAAATGATCTACGAAAAAACTGTAAATCAAAACCTTTTGCCCTGATTTTAAAAGGGTTTCCAAATATAAGGTCACATCTGAAAATTTTCCACTTTCCGATTCCCGTATTTCTCCTGCCAACCAAGGATGATTGCTGAGTTGGCGTAACTTCATCAAAGTTTTAAATACCTGTGCATTGTGTTTCCCTGAAGTCGTTTTAACACCCAATAATAAGTTTCTTGCTTTAGATTTTTCGGATTCGTATAATAATTTTTGACTTTCTTCCAATTCTGAAAAAAAGACTTGTTCGGTCAATTTGGGTAAATCAGTTAAAACCTGTTCTTTGGTTCGCCTTAAAATATAAGGTTTTACCAAACTTTTCAAATGGGTTAACGCCTCTTCAGATTGATTTTTTTCAATCGGTTTTTTGAATATTTTTTCAAATTTGGGATATTCTCCCAATAAATTAGGATTGATAAACTGCATTTGTGACCACAGATCGCTCAGTGAGTTTTCAATAGGTGTCCCGCTTAAAGAAACTTTGTGTTCGGCGTCTATTTGACTGATTATTTTAAATATCTTACTGTCTCTGTTTTTGATTTGCTGACTTTCATCGACTATGAGATACAAAAAATGCAAAGTATTAAACCATTCAAAATCTCTCAACAATACACTGTAAGAAGTAATAGTGATATCTTGACTTTGAATCGTTTTTTGCAACTGCTTTCTATCTTTTCCTAGATATAGTGCCACTTTAAAATGAGGCGCAAATTTTTGTATTTCATTTTCCCAATTGTATACCAATGAAGTAGGGCAAACAATCAATGATTGCAAAGGAGCTTTTGAATCAGAAAGTTCGGTAAATAAATCTAGATTGGGGACTTCAGTATTCGGTATAATAGGGAAGGTTGTTCTTACATGATCTAATAGAGTAATGCATTGAAGCGATTTCCCCAATCCCATATCGTCTGCCAAACAAGCTCCTAAATGATTTTGATGGTGTTCCCAAAGCCAATTTACACCTGTCTCCTGATAAGGTCTTAAAGTGGCTTTTATAGTGGTTGGTGTTTGAAAAACCGTCGTTTCTTGTGTTTGTAAAAGGGGCTTTGGTTTATCGGTCTGCAATACCTCTAGTAAAGTAAACTGACTCTTCCTAATTTTGATTTGGTTGGATTGAATATCTGCCCAATCCAACAGCGGTTTATATTGAGAAAACCATTCGTCGGGAATTAGAAAAAAAGTGGCATTGGGTAATTCGTAAAATCGGTTACCGGTTTTTAAATTTGAAACAATCTGCGTAAACGGAAATTCAAAAGCACCCGTTTTAATAGTCATCTCAATATCAAACCAATCCATTTTATCGGAAATTTGATGTTGTATATTGCCTCCATTTGCATAAACTACATTGCGATCAATTTCAAAATCGGAAACTTGAAAACCGGCTTCTTCCAATTGAGATTTTAAAGTCAATAAATTGTATACTAGTTCATACTTTTCAATCTGATGCAAATCACTGTGATTTGAAAAGAAACCTTCTTCTAAATAAACAAAGTTAAATGCTTTTAACTTTTCATAATAAACATTTTCCTGTTCAAAATCCCTTTTAGTTTCAAGTATTGAAATGGACTCGGAATCATTCCACAATAAACTAACGTGTTTTTTACGAAAATCGGTAGAAATAAATTCAATTTCGCCATACACAAAACGCAATTGCCAAATGTATTTTCCAGAAAATAAATGGTATACAGGTTCGATGATACAAGTTTGCAAGGCATTTTGGGAAATTACTTGAAAACCTTCAGCTACAATATCTACCTTTTTAACTACGTCTTTGATAAACGATTCAAAATAAGCTTTAGCTGTTTTCTGAGGAATAATCAAAGTTTTTTTGGTTAAAAAAGGAGATAGTTTTTTGGCGTTGATATGCTCCAAGGCATATAAAACACCATCAACCACAATCCATCCAGGAGTGTTTAAAAGAAGGGTGACTTTGGTCTCAGAAGGATTGATAATTCTAGATGAAATGTCCAATTGAAGCGAATAAGTCAATCCCATTTCATCTTTAGAAAAAAATAATTTGGGTATAGCAGGCTCTTTTGCTATTTGGATTTGATGTTGGTTAAAATAGCCCGCTCTACCCATTTCAATACTGATAGGCAACGGGTTTTCTATTATTTTGTCATAAAACTTAGCCAATTGTCGTTCCACAAAGGGAAGAATGACCCTTTTATGATCTTCCACTTTTAAAAGTTCATCTAAAGTCTTTTTACTTTTTTTGGTGGCATTAAATCGGTGCGCAATATTATCAATTTGTACCGTTTGAATTAAATCAAAAATGGCTCTTTCATTTTCAGTCAGTACAATTTGGTAACCGGGAAGTGTTTCAAGTGTAGCTTTTTTTTGAATATACCCTAAACGAGAATTTTTATTTTCAACAATATATGCTGTGGGTAAATAGTTTTGTAAAGTGGCGTCAAAAGCTAAATCAATACCTAGAGTAAAATGATTATACTCCATGATTATTGTTTCTTGGCGCGTTTAATACTATCATAAACCCTGAATTCTGCATCCTTTTCTGTTTTCATTTTTTTAATTTTTTCCGATACTTTTACATGCATTTTTTCATATTCATCTATACGCGACATATAGTAGAGATTGCTTCTGTTGTAACGTGCACTATCTACTCCGTACTTTTCAAAAACAAGACTCATATAGTTTCTTTGTCTTTCCTGATGCTTATTGCGTACATTGTAAGATGCATTTGCCAAATAAATATCGGTCATAATTTCTATCATTTCCTTTTTGGGAATCAAATCGTCCGGTTTATTCATAATGGTATTACTGGTACAACTTGAAAGCAAAACGACAAAAACAATAAAAAAAGAATAGATTCTCAATGGAATACGATTTAATGTAAACATGGTGCAAATATAACCTGAAATCTATTAAAATTTTAATAAATCTTTATTCTTATAATTATCAATTGAAATCGTAATATTGTAAAAAATTTTAACCCAATAAAAACATGATTAATCAGAAGAATATTCAAACAGAAATTGATGCAAGCTATTTGTATAAAGTATTAGCTCAAAACGAAAAAGATGAAAATGTAGCCCATATTTTTCATCAAATGAGTGAGATAGAGCAAAGTCATGCAATCGCATTCATGCAAAAAAACGGATTGGATACTATTCAAAAATTAGAGCCTTCCAACAGAGCTAAAATACTTCATTTTATAGGTAAAATTTTGGGTTATGATTATGTCTTGGGAGTTTTATTGGATACGGAAAAAAGTATTTCAAGTTCTGTTTTAAAAGCTAGAAAAAAAACTCAAACAGCAATATCTTTATCAGATACGGCGCATGTTACAATTTTAAAAAACATTTTGAATAGCAGTACTACAATATCGGGATCCAATTTAGCAAGATTTGAAAAGCGACATCGTTCTGTAGGAGGAAATGCTCTTAGAGCTGCTGTTTTGGGAGGAAATGATGGCTTGATTTCAAATTTCAGTTTGGTGATGGGTGTTGTTGGTGCCTCTATTGGGCAAACGGAAGTTTTACTTACCGGTATGGCAGGTCTATTGGCGGGAGCATTATCTATGGCATTAGGTGAGTGGATTTCGGTAAAAAGTTCTCAAGAATTGTATGAAAATCAAATGCAATTGGAGATGGAAGAATTGGAAACCAATCCGGAAGGAGAAGAAAAAGAACTGGCCTTGATTTATATTTCAAAGGGAATTCCGGAAAAACAAGCCCAAGAAATGGCTAAAGATATTATTTCAAATAAAGAACATGCACACGAAGTGTTGGTAAAGGAAGAACTAGGAATCAATGCCGAGGATTTACAAGGATCGGCAATGGAAGCTGCAGTTACTTCTTTCTTTTTATTTGCAATTGGAGCCATTTTACCGGTTATTCCTTTTTTCTTTACAGGAGGCATGCAGGCTGTAATTTTAAGTGCCGGATTAAGTGCTTTTGGTTTGTTTATAATAGGTGCAGCTATTACGCTGTTTACAGGAAAAAACGTTTGGTATTCTGGTTTCAGACAAGTTTTGTTTGGTCTAATAGCAGCTGCCATAACGTATGGTATAGGTAGTTTGATAGGGGTTTCTATTGCGGGTTAGTTGATTTTGTTAGATAAAAATATCTTTATTAAAATATGTTTAAATCTGTTTTATTTAAAAACATTATACCTTTTATCTTTTGGTATTTTTCTTTTATCGGCTTGGCAATAATAGTAGATTTAATACTACATCTATTAGATTTGAAATGGATAGGAAGATCTTTAGGGTATATTGGAACTATTGTCTTAATTCTTTCATTCGTTTATTCTCTTAGAAAAAGAAAAATAATTGAATATGCTACTCCCAAAACATTTTTAGAAATACATGAGTATCTTGCATGGATAGGCTCTGTACTTTTGGTCATCCATGCCGGAACTCATTTTAATGCTATCATTCCTTGGTTGGCCACCTTAACACTTATTATTGTTGTTGCTTTTGGAATTATAGGTAAGTTTGTTTTAAAAGAAGCTAATTCAACTCTAAGTGATCTAAAAAAAGATTTACAATCAAAGGGATTAGATAAAGTAGAGATTCAAAAAAAATTATTTTTTGATTCTATTATGGTTGAGAATATGAAAAAATGGCGCGCTGTTCATCTGCCAATTTCATTTATCTTTCTTATTCTTAGTTTAATCCATATCATTTCAATACTCCTTTTTTCAGTTTAAAATCGATCATTAACTAGATTTTCATGAAAAAAATACTCATAATCATTGGTTTAATTTTCATTCTTGCTGTTGTTTTCGTTTACCCACATTTGATGATAAGTCCTGGGAAATTGAATACAGTTCATAATGAAATAAATCATAATTGCACTGCCTGTCATCAACCTTTTTTGGGAATTCCATCTAAAAACTGCATATCTTGTCATTCAATAGATAGAATTGGGAAAGATACATCCGGGAAAACCATTAATGAAAAAGTACTTTTCCATAAAGAATTACAAACTCAAAACTGTTTGAGTTGTCATACTGAACACAAGGGAATCAATGGAGATTTGACTGACAAACCCTTTAATCATTCCTTACTTTTAAATAATAACTCTAATAACTGTGTGAGTTGTCACCCTTCGCCAACTGATGGTTTGCATCAAAATGTTTCAAATACCTCTTGTTCTAGTTGTCATTCCACTCAAAATTGGAAAACTGATCAGTTTAATCACAACTTATTGTCAGATCAAACCCTGAATAAATGTGTTTCATGTCACGAATCACCTAAAGATTCATATCATTCAAATGTAAATTCCCAAAATTGTAAAGAATGTCATTCTACAAAAGCTTGGAAACCCTCTACATTTGACCATAACAAATATTTTGTTTTTGACAAACATCACAAAAACACTTGTACAGACTGTCATGAAACGCAGGATTATAAAAAGTATACTTGCACGAGTTGTCATGAACACAATTCGGCTGAATTAAAGGCAGAGCATAACGAAGAAGGTATTTTTAACATATCAAATTGTGTAGAATGTCACAAAAGTGGAAATGAACATGATATCATCTACAATCGCAAGGGAAAAAATACTGAAAATTCAAAAGAGGTAATCAACTACATGAAAAATAAAAGAATTGAAAATGATGATTGACAAATATTAAATTTTATCTATATATTCTTGAATTTTACACTATTTTTACTAAACAAACGTTTCTGTTAAGTGAGAAAAACCATCCAAATCATATTGTTTTTAACTTTTTGGAATACATTTTCTCAAAATGATTCTATCATTCAAAATTTGAATATAATTTCCAAAAAAATGATAGTTTCCGATACAATTTTCTTTGATAAAGTCAGTACTAATCCAGACTTTTTTAAAATTTATCGGGTTTTAAAACAAGATTCCACTTCTTCAAAAATCAAAATAGAATCCATATATTTTAGGGTAGATTTTTCCCAATCAAAATTGGTTCTCACTGAAGAATTTTACAAATATTTTCCTGATGTTGATTCTTTGGAAATCCAATTCAAACCTTTTCCAAAATTCTTAACTCAAGACTACAACGGATATGATGCATCCAAAATTTATCCCAATTTCAATTCGCGTGAAGTATTGTCATTTGAAAATGATAAAGCTCCTTTAAAAGGAAATCCTTTTGAAGGTCTAGATACGCAAGGTAGCTTGATTCGTGGTATCACGGTAGGCAATAATCAGGATGCGGTATTAAACTCGTCACTTGATTTAAAAATCGAAGGTAAATTATCTTCCAAGATACAACTTAACGCCCGAATAAACGATACCAGTTTACCCATTCAAGAAAACGGATATTCCCAAGAACTCAAAGACATCGATCGCATATACATGGAACTTTTAGGTCCCAAATGGGGAATCAAAGCCGGAGATATCATCCTGCAAGATACAACACATTACTTTATGGCCTTTACTAAAAAAGTTCAAGGGGTTTCGTTGGATGTGCATACCGAACAATTAGATGTTTTCAGTTCGGGTGCATTGGTTAAAGGGCGCTATGTTTTTTATCAGTTTCAAGGTCAGGAAGCCAATCAGGGACCATACAAACTACAAGGTGACAATGGAGAGTTGTATATTTTTATCATACAAGACAGTGAACGGGTTTATATTGATGGGGTTATACAAACGCGTGGTGAAAATAAAGATTACATCATGGATTACAATTCCGGCGAAATAACCTTTACACCACAAAATCCCATTACTTCCGATATGCGTATTACCTTGGAATATCAATACTCCGACAGAAATTATTCCCGATTTGTTACGCAAAATGCGGCTTCGTTCCACACCGATACATTTAGCATCGGAACGGCCTTTTTTAAAGAAAGTGATATGAAAAATCAAACTGTTGAATTGGATTTGACAGCTGAACAAATCGAACTTCTGGCAAATGCTGATAGTGATTCAAGCATGGTTTATACCGTCCATGCCGTAGAAACCGAGTATGATGACGATAAAATTCTGTATAGAAAGTTGGTCGTAGGCAGCACCGAAATTTATGAATACAGTCAAGACACCAATGAAACGCTGTATCAAGTAGGTTTTACCTATTTTGGGGAAGGATTGGGTGATTATGTCGTGCAAGAATATCTTGCCATCGGTAAAAAAATGCAATATGTAGGGGAAAATTCCGGAGATTATAAAGCAGTTATTCCTTTAATGGCCCCCAATTCTGTGCAATTGATGGTAGTGCAATCCAATTATGAACCCAATGACAAAACCTTTGTTGATTTGGAATGTGCTTACAGCATCAATGATGTCAACCTTTTTTCCAATTCAAATGCATCTGAAGTTAAAGCACCAGCTGTGAAAGCCATGTGGAAACAAACGCTTTGGGAACAAAAATGGAAAACTACTTCTTTGATTCAATTTGACTTTGTTCATCAAAATTTCAACAATCTGGAAGGCACCTATGATGTGGAATTTGATAGAGATTGGAATCTCAATGAAACGGTAGGCAATCAATCTTTATTCAATGGAACCATCACTTTTGAAAATGAAGAAAATGGTAGCTTTTATTACCAATTTGAAAATCTCAAACTTTCTGATTTATACAACGGAACGAGACATAATCTTGGGGCTACATTGGCTTTTGGCAAATGGGAATGGAATCAATGGTCGAGTATGTTGAACAGTAAAGACGAACTTTTTCAAACCCATTTTATTAGAAATGAATCTCAAATAAAGTTTACAAACCAAAAATGGTGGTCACAAGCTGAACTCAAAATTGAAAGCAACAAACTCAAAACTTCTGATAACATTACCTTTTACGAAAATTCATTTCAAAATTTTCATGAAAAATGGAGTTTTGGAATAGGTGATTCCACTCAAGTTTACGTTAAAACCGGCTTACATTTCACTCAAAATGACAGTGTGAGAAGTAATACATTTCGGCAAGTCAATCAATCCCAAACATGGTTTTTACAATCCCAATTGATAGAAAATAAAAACACAAACCTTCAGTTTTTTTCAAGTTATCGAAACGTTCAATATGAAAACGGCTCTAAAATCAACGCTTTGAATACAAGGGCTTCCTTTCGGCATCAAGTGTGGGATGGCTTAGTTTCATGGCAAACAAATTATCAAAACACTTCGGGACAAGTGCCCCAACAAGATTACACTTATATTGAAACAGAACCCGGACAAGGTTTTTACACTTGGATTGATTACAATACAAACGGATTGAAAGAATTGGACGAATTTGAAATTGCACAATTTGCCGACCAAGCTCAATACCTGCGCATTACTTTACCTCATATCAATTACCTGCCTACACAAGAATCTAAACTTACCCAAAATTTAGTTTGGAATGCTTCGAAATGGAGTCAGGAAGATGGATTTAAAAAGTTTTTGTCGCATTGGCACAACCAATTGAATATTACAGCTCAAAACAACAAACAACGAATTGACACCAAACTCCATTTAAACCCATTTGATTTTGATGATCCGTCCGTATTAAGTCATCAGCTAGGTGTTCAAAATCAACTGTATTTCAACAGAGGAAAATCGCATTATACTACCGGATATCATTGGAGCGATTCCAATCAAAAATTATGGCAAAGCTTTGGTTCAATTCAACAACATCTCACAGTACATCAATTGGATTTTCAACATTTGATTGAAGGGCAATGGCAAATTAATCTAATTGCTGAAAAAGTTAACAATCAAAACATTAATGAAACTTTTTTCAACAGAGACTTCAAGTTGATTGAGTTGAATGTAAAACCGAGCCTTACCTATTATTTTTCAAAAAAACATTGGATTAAAAGCAGTTATGAATACACAGAAAAAAACAATAAAATCAATGATCAAGAACATTTAACACAACAAAAATTACAATTTAATTATCAATTTACTTCTGAAAAAGACACCCGTTTTTCGGTTGATTTTAATTTGCTGAGAAATACCTTTGAAGGCAATGCCAATTCGGCTGTGGGTTATCAAATGTTGGAAGGTTTACAACCGGGTAATAATATGACTTGGACGCTGTTGTGGAATAAAAAACTCAATTCGTTCCTTTACCTCAACATCAATTACAACGGTAGGGGTCATGAAAATTCAAGGACTATTCACAATGGAAATGTACAGTTGCGGGCGCAGTTTTAAGAGGATAGCTTGTTAAAAAAGTTAAATTTGGATCCTATTAAAAAATAAAATGGTTAATTTGTAATCATTACTACTACTAAAAAAAACTATGTTAAACCTTAAATTTTAATTATGAAAAAATTATTTTTTACGCTTGTTATTTTGACTTCAATTTACGGAAATGCACAAGAAAAAACAGAAGAAAGTCTTCTGAAAAACGAACTTCATTTTAATGCACTTTTACCTATTGCATTCAAAACTTTCGAAGTATCTTATGAACGAATTCTCAATGATGAATCAAGTGTAGGTGTTTCATTACTTGTGGGAAATGAGGAATACTACTTTCAAAAATTTGCCCTATCTCCTTATTACAGAAAGTTTTTTTCCAGACAACAAGCTGCAGGATTTTTTGTAGAAGGTTTTATGCAAGTAAATTCAGATCATGAATCTCATTATTCATATGATTATGATGATTATGTTGAAGATCAATATACAGATGTGGCTTTGGGTATTGGAATTGGTGGTAAGTTTATTACTAAGAGTAATTTTATAGGACTTATCAATATTGGAATTGCTCGAAATTTAGGAAACAACTCTCCTGAAATAACAGGAAAAGGAGGAATCTCAATTGGATACCGATTTTAAAGCATTCAATAATATAATTGGTTAATCCGGTCTTTTTGACCGGATTTTTTTATGTTTGCAGTCTAACCAAGAAGCACATGCAACTCAAAAACACACTTTTACCCTTGTACGGTATATTGATTTTCTTTGTATTATATATCCTTTCCGCCTCTTTTTACCCGGGTGGTAACGTAGCAGATAAAATGCAATCAGGATTTGATTGGTTTCACAATTATTGGTGTGATCTCTTGGAAACAAAGGCGATGAACGGACAAAACAATGCCGCAAAACCTTTGGCGGTTGTTGCCTTAATTTTATTGTTGGTGAGTTTGGGGTATTTGTTTTTCCTCTTTCCGAAACACTTTCCTATCGTTTCCAACAAAGCCAAAATTTGGAATAAAATTATCACCTATGCCGGAGCAAGCAGTGTTTTTCTAACCTATTTCATCACAACTTCCTTTCACGATTACACCATAGGTATTTCAAGTTTTTTGGGACTTCTAGCCATGTTGGGGATATTTATTTCCTTAAAGTATCACTCCAAGAGATTATACCTCATTGCAGGTTGGATGGCTCTTGGATTGTTATTGTTAAACAATCTGATGTATTACACACGAATGGGTGAGTTTTACTTGCCCTTGATGCAAAAAGTTGGGTTTGCAGCCGTATTGACATGGTTTGCTTCTTTATCGGTTATCATGCACCGAAAGAAAAAATCCCTTTCATCGAAAGGTGTTTAGTGAAACCTTTTTACACCTGCTTTGATGAAGACATTCAGATCATTCTCCATAGGTGGAATGGGACAAGAGTATTTATAGTTATAGGCACAGTAAGGATTGTAGGCTTTGTTAAAATCTAACAACACCTCTTCATTTAATGGCAATTCCAAATCCAAATACCTCCCGCCACCATAGGTTTCAGTGCTGTTGGTCAAATCGGTGAAGGGAATAAACAAGTAGTTTTTGTATTCTTCCTTCTTCATCAAGTCTAGGTTTTGGTATACTGTCAACCTACAGGCTATTCCATCCAGCTCAAAAATCAGAGTGCCATAGGCTCGGTACATAGGTTTTCTATCGGTAGTAGTGGTCATTTCAAATGGAAGGGCGTTTTCTATAGGGATGAATTTTGCCATTATTTGATATTTCAAATCAACTGGGAAAAATTGTAAGGTTTTAAAATCTTCAAAATCTTTTTCAGTCAAGGGTGATTCTTCCCTATCAGCAAACTCACTGTTGATTTTAGCTTGAAAGGCTAGAACATCCGCAAAACCTAAACTATCAATTTGGGTTTGTTGCGCTTTGCATCCTACACCTATTAAAAGAATTATAAAAAAGCTTGAGATTAAGTTTTTCAGGGTAGTATGGAATATCATATTCATTTGTTTATAATGGTTTTGGATATACTAATTTCTATCCACTAAGGTCGGAAAGTTTTTCGCAAAGCGTTGCACAGAGTTAACCAATTTGCAATGCATTGAGTTTAGGAACTTGTCCTTTGAAAAAGAATTTGAATCATTTTATTCAAAAAATCACACATTAAAATAATCCTCCAACTCTTTAAGCGTCTCTTCTGAAGTTTCTAAATCTTTGACAATATTGCCTTTTTCTAAAACTAAAATTCGGTTACAGACTTCGGTTACATGACCTAAATCATGACTGGAAATCAAGAAAGTAGTTTGAGTAGTTTCTACCAATTGTTGAATAATCTTTTTCAATCTGATTTGAGTGGTTGGGTCGAGATTGGCAAATGGTTCGTCCAAAATTACAACTTCCGGATTGCCCATTAAAGCGGCGACAATTCCTACTTTTTTTTGATTTCCTTTGGATAAATCTCTTAGATATTTCTTTTTCCCGATGATTTCGTCATTGAACAGTTCCGCAAACTGTAACATAAAGATTTTCAAGTCCTCCTTGTTAATACCTCTCAAGTCGGCTATAAATGTAAAGTACTCTTCGGCGGTAAGATAGCCTATTAAAAAACTTTCATCTATAAATGCTGAAGTAAAGTATTTCCAGTCTTCACTTTTGTTAACTTGAATCTCTTTATTAGTTATAAAACCAGTTGTAGGTTCGATTAAATCCAATAGCAAATTGAAAAAAGTGGTTTTTCCTGCTCCATTATTGCCCACCAATCCGAAAGATTGACCTTTGGGAATTTGAAGTGATTCGAGGTTTAGAACAACTGTATCGGTGTATTTTTTACTTAATTGGTTTACTTGTATCATGGTTGAGTTGAAAATTTAAGTTATTGTTCCCAAATCCCAATTTCCGATAGCTATCGAGACGGGACGGGTTGGTTATTGCGTTTTTTTGGTTTATGTTGCTTGGTCAAAAGCGGCTATCATTTTGTGTTTGGATTTGAGATACATTCCGGTGATGTATTGCATGAGTTTTTGGTGCAAAACTATTCCAATCAAACCTAAAACAATGAGTGTAGCGACTCCAGCTTCAAAATTAATGAACTTGTATGGTATGTAAAAAAACAAAATTGGCACTACTAAAATAGGAAATCCAACCAACCATTGTACGGCTCCTGTTCCTTGATAATTGAAAGCTGCTCGCTGGCTGAGGTCGATTTTTTTACGATTAAATGAACCGGCGAACAACAGGACATAGGTATTGACTCCGACATTGTACATCATGGCGGCAAAATGCAACAGCAGAATATCCCAACCAAAGTAAACATAAGGAATGCTCAGTACGAAAAGAATGATGGCACTCCATTGCATCAAAGTAAACTTGGCCTTTAAATAATCTTTGTATTTGACATTTTGACTCATCAACATTTTGTAGTAGGCACTATCCCATGCCGGAATAAATTGACCAAAGCTGATGAGGAATACGCCGGTGATGAATATGGCCACAAAAACCATAAATGGGGTCATATTCAAATACATGGGATTGGTGTAGAAAATCAATCCGTAAAACAAACCCATCACGATGATGAACACAGAAGATCTGGGTCTTTTGTTGCGCCACAACAGTTTTAAATCCAATTGTAAAAAAGGAGCCACACTTCCAAAACGGTTTAACCAAGTCATTTCCGTTGACTGTACTTCAGCCGATTTTACTTTTAAGGAAGCGTCAATATAAAGTTTTTGTTTGAGTAATTTGAAATTGATTCCATACAAAATTACCCAAATCAAAATGGGGATCAAGATTAAAACAGGATGTAAAAGAATTCTCGTTATGCCTTTTGAAAATACACTGTATAAGGGTAATAGGTCATAATGGTTGAGGGCAAACAAGCCGGACACAATGACGATGATGGGTAAAAATGCCCAATCACTTTCGGATGTGGTGCTTTCGATGATGAAATTTAAAAAGTTTACGATCAAGGTAATGATTAACAAGAGGAACATCCACACCAGTACTTGTAAAAAATTTTCATTTTCTATGATGGCAAATACGCCAAATGGGATGATGGCAAATAAGGGTAAAAAGTTGAAAAAGGACAACATAGATTTCCCTAAAACGTAATTGACAATTTTGGACTTGCGTACCGGCAAAGTCAGGAAGGGTTTTACTGACATCACGGGAAGTTTTTGCATGAAAAAGCGTAGAAACAAATCGGCTAGTATCCAATAGAAAAGGAAGTCATTTACTTTGAATAAAGGACTATCTGCTGGAAATTGTTCTTTGAGAATCGGATAAAGTGCGATTCCTAAGGTCAAAAAGCTCAAGAGCATGTAAATCCCGAAAAGTGCTAGTATGATGTTGAGGGCTATACTTTTTTGCCAATAGGATGAACGGAAGAATTGTTTCCATTCAAAGTCTAAAAAATATTTGATCATGGTTATTTCGTTGTAATAGATTGCTTGAAGAATATTAAATTGGGTTATAGATTTTAATTGGTAGCCATTCAAGCCCATCCGTTACAGTTTTCAATTATCTTTGCGAATTCAAAAAACTACTTATGCTCAACAGATTATCCAATCCCTACAAAGGTCTTTCCCGCGAGATCTGGTATTTATCGGCAATCACGTTAGTGAATAGAGCCGGTGCCATGGTAATTCCGTTTCTCTCATTGTATCTCAACAAACACTTGCATTTTAACTTGGAAGACATCGGTTGGATAATGACCGCTTTTGGAGTGGGTTCGGGATTAGGGACATTTGTGGGTGGTAAACTCACCAACCGATTTGGCTATCTCAAAGTTATGGTAAGCAGTCTCGTCATGACAGGTTTTGTGTTTTTTGGAATTCAATTTTTAGAAAACTATTGGTATTTGATGGGCGGTATCTTTTTACTCACTTTTGTTGCCGATACCTATAGACCTGCCATTTGGGTGGCTATGGATGCTTATAGTGATGAAAGTAATAAAACCCGTTCGGTTACCTTGATTCGCTTGGCAATCAACTTGGGATTTGCTGTTGGACCGGCAGTAGGTGGATTGATTATTGCTGTTTTGAGTTATAATTATCTGTTTTGGATTGACGGCAGTACCAGTATTATAGCCGGATTTCTATTGTGGAAACTCATTGTACAGAAAAAATCCAAATCCAATGCTGTTGAAGAGTCCACAGAACCTGTAGCCAATCAATCTCCTTATACCGATGTACCTTATCTTTTGTTTTTTGCCTCTATTACTTTGATGGGTACGGCATTTATGCAATTCAACTCCACCATGCCCATCTATTTCAACAAAGAAGTGCATATGAGTGAGCAGCAAATCGGATTGTTGTTGGCACTCAATGGGTTTATGATTTTTTTACTGGAAATGCCCCTTGTACATCATCTGGAAAAATTAAAAAAGCATCCGTTGCAAATTACCCTTTACGGAAGTGTTCTGTTTGTTTTGACCTTTTTAGTGTTGAATATTGCGCCCATCATGCTCATACCTGTTATTTCGATGGTTTTGCTTACTTTGGGTGAAATGATCAGCTTTCCTTATTCCAATTCTTTTGCGATGACGCGATCCAACAGGGGTAAAAAAGGAGATTATATGGCACTTTATACATTGACCTTTTCATTGGGTAGTTTGATAGGTCCCAATTTGGGCATGCATTTATCAAAATCATATGGATTCCAAGTCACGTGGTATGTCATGGCAGGAATCATGAGTATTTCCATTGGGTTGATGTATGGGTTGTGGGTCATGATTCGTAGGGACAAGTCGTGACCTTTCCATTGAATATGAGGACAAATCGCAATCTGTTCGTACGGGAGTTTGATTATTTCAAATATTCAATCAATACAATATTATACCATATAAATTATCTTTCGAAAAAAAGGTCCATTTCCTACATATTTCGCCTATACTGTCCTCCTACTTCAAATAATGCTTGGGTGATTTGACCGATGGTACATACTTTGGCTGCTTCTATCAATTGTCCAAAAATATTCTCATTGATAAGGGCTTTTTGTCTTATCAAATGTAATTGCGTTTGAGCTTCTGCTTGAAACATTTTATGCATATTTTCTACAATGGCTATTTGATATAGCTTTTCTTCTTCCGTCGCTCGTATGACTTCGCGTGGCAATACGGTAGGAGAACCTTTGCTGCTCAAAAAAGTATTGACCCCAATAATAGGGAATTCGCCGGTGTGTTTTAAGGTTTCGTAATACAAACTCTCCTCTTGTATTTTACTGCGTTGGTACATGGTTTCCATAGCGCCCAATACACCACCGCGTTCTGTAATGCGATCAAATTCGGCATAGACCGCTTCTTCTACCAAGTCGGTGAGTTCCTCAATGATAAAAGAACCTTGTATAGGATTTTCGTTTTTGGACAAACCCAATTCTTTGTTGATGATCAACTGAATCGCCATGGCTCGACGTACGCTTTCTTCGGTAGGTGTGGTGATGGCTTCGTCGTAGGCATTGGTGTGCAAAGAATTACAATTGTCATAGATGGCGTACAATGCTTGTAAAGTGGTACGAATGTCATTGAAGTCTATTTCTTGTGCGTGCAGAGACCTTCCTGAGGTTTGAATGTGGTATTTCAACATTTGAGAACGCTCATTAGCATGGTATTTATCTCTCAGAGCTTTGGCCCATATTTTACGTGCCACTCGCCCAATGACTGCATACTCCGGATCGATACCATTGGAGAAGAAAAAGGACAAATTGGGAGCAAAATCGTTGATATTCATTCCTCTAGACAAGTAGTACTCAACATAGGTAAAACCATTGGCCAAGGTAAAAGCCAATTGGCTGATGGGATTGGCTCCGGCTTCGGCAATGTGATATCCAGAGATGGATACGGAATAGAAGTTTCTAATTTTGTTTTCGATGAAATATTCCTGAACATCACCCATCAATCTCAAGGCAAATTCGGTTGAAAAAATACAGGTGTTTTGAGCCTGATCTTCTTTTAAAATATCCGATTGAATGGTGCCGCGTACCTGGGTCAACGCCTCGGTTTTGATTTTTTGATACACCTCTTGAGGCAATACTTGGTCACCGGTGACGCCTAATAAAAACAAACCTAAACCGTTGTTGCCTTCGGGCAAATCTCCTTGATAGGCGGGTCGAGAAATACCTTTTTGAAGGTAGAGGTTCTTGATTTTGGATTCAATTTCCTTTTCCAAGCCGTGTGCATGTATGTATTTTTCACATTCTTGGTCGATTACGGCATTCATAAAATAACCCAACATCATGGGTGCCGGACCATTGATTGTCATGGAAACAGATGTTTTGGGATTGGTCAAATCAAAACCCGAATAGAGTTTTTTGGCATCATCTAGGCAACAAATGGACACACCCGAATTGCCTATCTTACCATAAATATCAGGACGTTTATCAGGGTCATTGCCATATAATGTGACACTATCAAAAGCTGTGGAAAGTCTTTTGGCGGGCATTCCCAAACTGACGTAATGAAAACGGCGGTTGGTTCTTTCGGGGCCACCTTCACCGGCAAACATACGGGTAGGATCTTCTTCGGTGCGTTTTAAAGGATATATACCTGCTGTAAAAGGAAATGAGCCGGGTACGTTTTCCTGAAGCATCCAGAAGAGCAAATCACCCCAAGCGCTGTATTTGGGTAAAGCAATTTTGGGAATAGCTGTGTGAGATAAGGATTCTGTATAATTGGGAATTTCGATGATTTTATCTCTTACCTTAAACTGATAAATGGGATCTTTATAGGATTGCTTTTGCGCTTCCCATTGGACGATTTTTTCCCAATTTTTGGTATGTAAATCGGGTTTCATTGCGTTGAATTTTTGCAGTAAGATTTTGATTAAGTCAACATCGGATGGATGGGTTTGAGAGAGAATTTGGGTTTCATTTAGTCCGTTTTCCAACAACAAATGTGGTTGTTTTTTACCCGTAAGTGCGATGATGGTTTGATATATTCCAAATAGATTTTGAGCTGCATTTTTTTGTTGTAAACTCACTTCGTCGTAATGTCTATTGTTTTCTACTATTTCAGAGAGATAGCGTACTCTTTTGGGTGGAATGACAAAGTTTTTGTCGGTGAATATATGTCCGTGATTGATTTTGGATTGGAAATCGGTGCCTAATTTGGTATTGAAAATATGCAGTAATGCTTTATACAATTCATTGGTGCCATGGTCATTGAATTGAGAAGCCATGGTTCCATAAACCGGCATGGTATTGAAATCACGGTCAAATAATTTATGATTGCGTTGGTATTGCTTTTTCACATCGCGTAAAGCGTCTTCTGCGCCTCGTTTGTCAAATTTGTTGATGGCGATGAGATTGGCAAAATCTAGCATGTCGATTTTTTCCAATTGGGTTGGCGCCCCAAACTCGGGTGTCATGACATAAAGTGCTACATCTGAATGATCTAAAATTTCAGTATCCGATTGACCGATGCCGGAAGTTTCCAAAATAATCAAGTCGTATCGAGCTGCTTTGAGGATATGCAGGGCATCACTGACGTGTTTGGATAAAGCCAAATTGCTTTGGCGTGTGGCCAAACTACGCATATACACCTTGGGATGGTTGATGGCGTTCATACGAATTCGGTCACCGAGCAATGCACCACCTGTTTTACGTTTGGAAGGATCTACTGAGATGATAGCTAAATTTTTATCAGGAAAATCGGTCAAAAATCTACGTACCAATTCATCTACTAGAGAAGATTTGCCTGCGCCACCGGTTCCGGTAATTCCCAACACAAAAACTTGATTGGTTTCCAACAAGGGAGAAGTAAAAACCTGATGAAAGGTTTCGGTATTGTTTTCTGCCAAAGTGATTAGTCTGGCGATGGTATTGACATCTTTCTTTTGAAGCAGTTTAGTCAAATCTTTGGTATTGGAAAAAGTAGGAGTAAGTATATCCGATTTTTGCACCATATCGTTGATCATGCCTTGCAAACCCATTTCGCGACCGTCGTCGGGTGAATAAATGCGGGTAATGCCGTAGTCCATCAATTCCTTGATTTCCTCGGGGAGAATGACACCGCCACCACCTCCGAAAATTTGGATGTGACCGGCACCTTTCGATACGAGTAGGTCTCTCATGTATTTGAAATACTCCACGTGTCCACCTTGATAAGAAGTCATGGCGATGGCTTGGGCATCTTCTTGAATGGCGGTATTGACTACTTCATCTACGCTGCGGTCATGTCCTAGGTGAATCACTTCAACACCAGTGGCCTGAATGATGCGACGCATGATATTGATGGCAGCATCGTGCCCGTCGAATAAAGATGCGGCGGTAACGATTCGGATTTTGTTTTGAGGAATATAGGTTGGTATTTCGTTCATATAGATACTTAGAGATTTAGAACTGAAGTATAGTTTAGGGAGTGTTAGAAAACAAAAATACGTTTTTTATTGAGATTAAAACGAACAAAACCCCCGAAGGTTTTAAAACACTTGGGGGGTTTGATAAGCTATTATATTAAATGTTATTAAAGAGTGATAGGTACCCCATAATAAATTTCGAGAAATTTGGATTTGAATAAGAAATTGTATTTGGCTCTGATAAATGAGGATTGCGCTTGAACCAATTGATTTCTGACTTGTTCAAAATCGTAAGAAGTCAGGATTCCCAAATTGTAACGTTCTTGAGCAGTTCTAAAAGCTTCTTCTTGAGCTTCAACCGATTTTTTGGCAGCGTCAAAAGTTTTGAGTGACGTTTTAGCATCAATATAGGCCCGCTCTACTTCGGCTTGCAAATTTACTTTTTTGGTTTCCAATGAATTTTCTAAAATCAGTTTTTGAACTTGCGCTCTTTGTGTATTGAGTTTGGTGTTGAATTTATCAAAAATAGGGATGCTAGCTGAAACACCCAATGAATGGCCGCGATTATCACCCAATTGCTTGAAATAACCCGATTGAGATGCTAAATCTGCAATATTTAGATAATTTGTACCAAAACTATATGATGCAGTAACTGTAGGTAAATAACCTGCTTTAGCATTGGCAATTTCCAAATCGGAATTCTCCACTTGTTTGTTAGCTGAAATAATTTCGGGTCTCCATTCTAAAGCTTTATTGTAAATCATTTCACTGTTACTGTATTTTAATTTAGCTTCATCAACAGTGATAGGCATATCGGCAATATCAAATCCTGCAAAAGGGACTTGAAGTAACTGACTCAATTCTAATAATGCTAATTCCAAGTTGTTTTGAGCTGTCACTAAACTTTCTTCATTGGCTGCCAAAGTCGCTTGAACTTGAAACAAATCGTTTTGCGCTTTTACTCCTGCTTTTACCAATTCATCCATTCTCGCTAAAAGTTTTTGACCTACACCCAATTGATCTTGTGCAATGATGACGCCTTCTCTATTGAAAAGCACATTCATATAGGCACTTACTACTTGTACAGCTAAATCACTTTTTAATTCTTCCACTGCCAATTCGCTTATTTCTACGTCTTTTTGAGCTAAAGTGACCGCATTTTTAGTACGATTTCCATTGTAAAGGGTTGCATTTGTATAAATACCCATGCTATTACTAAACGAACTATTTTTTTCAGGAGCTCCAAATGCATAATCAGCCCCAAAAGAACCTGATACACCTGGTAAAAAACTGCTTTTGGCTCTATCAACTTCTACTTCTTGCAATTGAGTAGACAACTCGTTTTGTTTGACACTCAAATTATTTTGAACTGCATGTTCAACACATTCTTGCAAAGTCCATTTTTTGGGAGTTTGTTGGGCAATAGCAACTGTCATTCCTAAAAACAAAAAAGCCAGTCGAAATATGGTTTTCATATGGTAAAGTTTTTCAAATTATACGAGAAATAGGACGTTGAAACGAATGGAATGTTACAAAAATATTCAAATTCAAAAAAAGGAAAGAAAAAATATGTAAAAATAATTGACAATTTATATAAAAGTATTAAATTTGCCGACCGTTCTAGTAATGAAATATAGGAACGATAATGCATGCGAAAGTAGCTCAGGGGTAGAGCATCACCTTGCCAAGGTGAGGGTCGCGGGTTCGAATCCCGTTTTTCGCTCAAGTCTAAAAAAGCATCCTTCAATACCAAAGCGTATTATAACGCTCGATCTGAAGTTGTTTTTTCACCTCACAATGCTCGAGTGGTGGAATGGTAGACACGAAGGACTTAAAATCCTTTGGGCAGTAATGCCTGTGCGGGTTCAAGTCCCGCCTCGAGTACATCAAACCCTATTAATCTGTTGATTGATAGGGTTTTTTGTTG
>JADZFW010000049.1 GCA_020854235.1 Flavobacteriaceae bacterium | reverse complement strand
CGTTGAGAATCTCTAATTCTTTGCTCAATAAATCAAACTGAGTGAAACCATCGATTACCAAATCTTCACACAAACCATATTCTGTGACAGCAAAATCGTTGAAAACATTGCCATCGTGGTCGGAATCATTTAGAATATTGGGTAATGGATTGATGATCAAATCAAAATTGGAAATCGTATAACAATCAGCATCACCAGCATCTTCCATTCTGACATAAATAGTTTGCTGAAATGGTGACAAACTATTATTATGCGGTAGCGGAAGCGCATTGATATCATTTTCTGCATCTATTTGTAATAAATGATAAGTAATATTATACAAAGCAGGATTTTCAGTACCCAACAAAACACTATCTTGAATAGATAAGTCAATTGTGTTAATTCCGTTTTGATTATTGCCATCCAAATCATCATCACATATTTCTATATCATCCAAAGGATTAGGAGGATTGGGAATTGTGGTAACAATTTCAAATTCAGTTGATACAAAACAACTTGAACAAATCACGTTTTGTACTCTGGCATAAATTGTTTGAGGAGTAAAAGGATTGGTATTGGTAATAGTCGTCGTGATGGGGATATTATTTGTCATATCTGCCAAACTAGCGTAATAGACTACCTCAAAAGTAGTGGTGCTTTGACCATTTAACACAGCCATATCATGTGAAGACAAGTCAAAATTTGCAAAACCATCGGCATCGCTATCACATTCGTAATAGGTTTGGGAGATGGCCAAAGTATTTACTGGAATTTCGGCAAATTCGATAATTACACTATCAGAAGCAGAGCAACCTGCAGAAATAACCACATCAACACCGTATTCACCGTCACCATAGCCACCAACATCTGTAGTTTGAGCAGTATATGTTTGCGAAGTGGCTCCAACAATGGGGTTTCCATCAAAATACCATTGATAATCTGCACCACTGAAAAAACCTGCATCAAGCGTATAGGTATCTCCACAAACTGCACTATTAGTTGCAATAGTCATATTGGCTCCGAAATCAATTCCCAAGTTAAAACTACCTGCTTCTAAAAAAATGGCAGTATCCCAAATGGAATCATTTTTATCGGCAAGAACCAATTTAATATGATACATTTGATTGGGAATAACAGTTGCAGTTGCAATTAAAGGTATGGTTCTTCCACCATAATTAGTATCAACAATTGGAGGAAAACTAAATTCATACCCAGCAAAATATTCGGGATGACTGGTACAACTAGACTCCATACCATTGATATTGGTAACATTAACAGGTGTTCCATCTGGAAGAACTGCAAGGTTGGTATAGGTAGTAGAACTAATAGGCCTCAATAAAAAGGCAAAACCATCAGCAAAGCTACATTCTGTAGCTCCATCATACTCAGTTGAAGCCATAAGAAATCTAAAACTTATTTGATTGGTAGCAGGTACAAAATCAAATTCAATAAAGGTTTTATCATGTGTACTTCCGGCTGCAAATCCCATAAAATTTTCCAAATCAGCATCAGAATCGCTGAATGCACCACCGGTAAGATTTGTTGATACAAAACCCATGGCATTGTTTCCTCCTAGAAATGCTTTTCCGGTAGACATTACAACTCCTTCATCAAACGGAAAATTACTTGTGGCTGGTTTTACAAAATATCCGTAGCTTTTATTATTTACATCCGTTTGGGCACCATATGTTTCAGCATAAAAATTACTTGCATTGGCGCAAGCACCTGAAATTAAAACATTTTGAATTAAATACTCTAAACTTTCTGTAGATTCGGGAGTTGTGGCAGGATTGACATTAATGAGTTGCTGAGAAAATGAATGCGTACTCATCAATATACTCATTCCTATTAGAAACTTTTTAAACATAAAATTGATATTTGTTACAAACCTACATATTTTTTTGGCAAATTATTTTGCACGGGGTTACAAAAATGTCACTTTTTTTTAAGATTCCTAAATATAAATGAAAAAGAATTAAATCTAGTTCAGATTTTTGAGTGAAATAATAATAAACTAAATTTGCCAAAAATATAAACATGTCATCAGTAATAAAACCCTATCAAGATTCGGATAAATCAAAGAAAGAGCAAGTGTCGGCTATGTTTGACACTATTTCACAGGAATATGATGGATTGAATCGGATGATAACATTTGGAATTGATATGTCGTGGCGAAAAAAAGTGATCCATCTTATAGCAGCTACAAAGCCCAATAAAGTTTTGGATATAGCGAGTGGAACTGGAGATTTGGCCATTATGACTGCGCAAAAAACCGATGCTCAAGAAATCATTGGCGCTGATATTTCAGAAGGTATGCTACAAGTAGGAAAACAGAAAATTCAAAAATTGGGACTTGAAAACAGAATAAAAATGCAATGGGCTGATTCGGAGAATTTACCTTTTGAAGATGATTATTTTGATGCGATTTCGGTAGCGTTTGGGGTTAGAAATTTTGAAAACTTGGATAAAGGATTAATGGAAATCAGAAGAGTTCTCAAAAAAGGTGGTCTTTTCATTGTATTGGAAACCTCAGTTCCTACTTTTCCAATAATCAAACAATTGTATTTGTTACATTCCAATTATTTACTTCCCATATTCGGAAAACTATTTTCCAAAGATGCAAAAGCCTATCGTTATTTATCACAATCGGCTAAAAATTTTCCTTATGGAAAAGATTTCAACAATATTTTGAGCAAAAACGGGTTTATAGAAGTAACAAACAAACCTCAAACTATGGGTGTAGCAACCATTTATACGGGCAGAAAATAGTTTATTTTACTTGTGAAAATCAAAAACCCTTCTAGCCACGATTTAAATTTTTGAATACTAAAAATGAAGTTTGAATAGTTAAAGTTTAACCATCATAATGACACATTTGAAAAATACAATATTATTTTTAGGACTAATTATAAGTTTTAATGCATATTCTCAACGAGATAAAGTAGAATACTTATCCAATTTTGACGAAGCAGAATTGAGATGGGGTTTTTATTTGGGATTGAATTACAACGATTACACCATTTCTTATAAAGCGCCTGAACTATATCCGAATGCTTATATCGAAACAGAACCAAAAATGGGATTTAATATTGGATTGATTGGAGATTTGAGATTGCATAAAAACATTAATCTAAGATTGGAACCAGGATTAATGACCAATAGTAAAACTTTATACTTCAGACATTTGGGCACCGCAATGGACAGTGTTAGAGAAGCAAATGGTACTTTTCTACACATTCCACTCATGATTCAATTTAGCACCAATCGTATTCATAATATTCGACCTTACGTTGTTGGCGGCATTGCATATGATTACAACTTTGCCAGTAATTTCAATAATCCTGATGACAATTACAGTGGAGAGTTCCGATTACAGAAAAGCAATTTCATGTATGAGTTAGGCGTAGGAATGGATTTTTACTTTTATTATTTTAAATTTTCACCTTCCATACGAGGCGTTTTTGCCTTAAATAAAGAATTAAAAGACGATGACACAGCCAATAGTCCATGGACCAAACCGGTAGATTATTTTGGCACACGAGGCGTATTTGTCAAGTTTACTTTTCAATAAAAAATCTAAGTTTTCAAAAAATTCTTCTTTTGAATTCACTGAGAAAAATGGAAGTTGCCATAGCTACGTTTAAGCTTTCCGTTTGTTGCATGCGTCCAAATCTAGGAATGTGTAATGCTTTATATCTCTTTTGAATAAGACTTTTACTAATCCCATTGGCTTCATTACCCATTACTAAAATGGCTTCCTTAGATAAATCTGTTTCATAAACATTATCTCCTTCTAATAGCGTCAAATAAACCGGTAAGTTGCTATTTTCCATAAAACTGTTCAAATCAGTATAAAAAATGTCAACTCTAGTCAAACTTCCCATTGTAGCTTGAACTACTTTAGGATTGTAACAATCAACTGTTTCTGGTGAACAAACCAATTGTGTAATGCCAAACCAATCACAAAGTCGGATGATTGTGCCCAAATTTCCAGGATCCTGAATCGTATCCAATACGACAATCAAACCTTTATATTCGGGAAGTTGCTGTGCCGGAATTCTAAACAAACCAACCACTTCATTAGGAGTAACGAGTTGGCTAATTTTATTTAATTCGGCTTCTGTTATTCGGGTAAGTTTTGAATCTGGAAGCGTCGTTTCAAAATCATTGGTGGCATAAACATGATAGACTTCAAAAGAAGATTGTAACAACTCGGAAACCAATTTCACACCTTCTGCCAAAAATAAATTTTCCTGTATCCTATATTTTTTTTGGGTTAAGCTCGTTATCCGTTTGATCTCGTTTTTTGAAAGCATAAAATGTTTATTTTTGTTTTTTGTAAAAAGGCTTTTAGGATGACTTTGAATGGGTGATTAGCAATCATGATTATAATTAAGCCTTTAGGTCTGATATTTTCTTTGAAAAATAAGATTATAAAATTCAAACATTGAAGTACAATATTACAATATTTATTTGGGTTTTTCTTTCATTTTTGTTGTTTTACTCTTGTAGTACAACCAAAAATGTACCTGATCAAAAATTACTTTTGGTCGGAAATGTTGTTGAAGTCAATGGAAAAAAGAAAACCGAGACCAATCTCAATCCATACCTCATCCAAAAACCCAATATAAAAATGCTGGGAATACCTTTTCAGTTGTTTGCCTACAATATGGGCAATCCAGATTCTGAAAAAAAATGGGATGAGAAAATTAAAAAATACCAAGATTCTGCTCATTTTTGGACCCAAACGCTTTCTTTAAAACAAACCGTCGGTTATGCCAATTTTAATAAAAAAATAAACGAATGGTTGTTTAAAAACGGTGAAGCACCTGTAATTCTCGACGAAATCAAAACTAAAAAAACACTCAAAACATTGTATCAATATTATCTGGATCAAGGTTATTTTAAAACCCAAACCAGTTATAGCATTGATACATTAGATGGTAAAAAAGCCAAAGTTTATTATAGGGTAACCACTTATGAACCATTCACTTTGGACACTATTAAAGTTCAAATTGCTTCTCCTATAATAGATTCTTTGTATCAAATTTATCAAAAAAAATCGATAATCAAATCGCAGGAGATTTTTGAACGAGCCAAATTTGAAAGAGAAGCCGATAGATTAACTGCCTTATTCAGAAATGATGGCGTATATCATTTTTCAAAATATGCCATTCACTTTAGGGACATTGATTCTACTTCAACAGATTTTAAAACCAACGTCTTATTGGATATAGCCGACCGCATTATTGAAGAAGGAGATAGTTTGATAGAAACACCTTATCAAATCTCCTATATTGATCGGGTCAATGTATATACGGATTATTCCTATTTGAATGAAACCACTTTGCCGAAAGACAGCATTCAATACAATGGTATTCATTTGTATGCAGCCAATCATTTGAATTACAAACCCAAATTTTTAACGCGATCTATTTTTATCAAACCCGGCGATCGTTACTCAGATCTCAATTTGGAATTGACCCGAAAACATTTGAGAAGTTTGAATAATTTTAAAACGATTCGAATCAATTACGAGGAAAAAGAAAATAATCATTTGACTGCCAATATCCTGTTAACGCCCATAAAACGATTTGGTTTTAAGATGGAAACCGAGGTTACCCATGCCAATATCAAACCATTTGGGGTTTCGGGTAAAATCAGTTTTAAAAACAACAATACGTTTAGAGGTAATGAACAATTGCAGTTGAGTCTGCAAGGTTCTTTTTTAAATAGCACTTCATTTAGTGGCGTTTTTTTTAATGCTTGGGAAGTTGGAGCCGATTTATCCTTTAAAGTCCCTAGAATTTCTTTGCCTTTTCAAGTCGAAAAGATCATTCCTCAAAAAATGTCTCCTAAAACAACTTTTACTTTTGGAAGCAGTTTGCAGAAAAACATTGGATTGGACAAACAAAGGTTTACAGGTATCATGGAGTACAATTGGCAAGCAACTGAAAAAATAAATCATTCACTTGAATTGATTAATGCACAGTTTATCAAAAATTTAAACATTGGTTCATTTTTCAATATTTACACTTCCGAATACCGTAAATTGGAACTCATTCAAAATACTTATTTTCAAGATATACCTTTAGAAGAAGATCCAATATCATTTATAGGAACCGTTTTAAATGACAGTAATTTTGCACTAGCACAACCCGAAGCCTATCAAACAGTTGTGAATGTATTGTACCGTTATAATATCATTACCGAAGATGTGTTAGTTCCTTCTATGAGCTATAGTTTTACTTATAATTCACAGTCCAATTACAAAGATAATGAATACGTTTTTTATAGAATTAGATTGAGTTCAGCTGGGCTTATTGCCAACTTATTGGGAGAAAAAAATGAGGCTAATTACAAGCAGATATTCGGAACTAATATTGCGCAATATGTCAAACTAGACATGGAGTACAGACGACATTGGAATATGAAATGGAACAGTATTCTGGCTTTTAGAACCAACATCGGTATTGCTATACCTTATGGAAATTCGGATGTCATACCCTTTAGTCGTAGTTATTTTGCCGGAGGAACCAATGATATTAGAGCTTGGCATATATACGAACTAGGTCCCGGAAGTGAAAAAAGTGGACTGGAATTTAACGTGGGTAATTTCAAATTGTTGAGTAGTCTGGAATATCGTTTCAATATTATCAATAGTTTCAAAGGTGCTTTTTTTGT
>JADZFW010000048.1 GCA_020854235.1 Flavobacteriaceae bacterium | reverse complement strand
ATGAGCTCCAATTTCAATTTTTCCTGACGCAATTTGAAATACCGATAACTCATCCAAATTCCGGCTGTCAATAACAAAGAAACCAATATCAAAATGATATTGATGTCTTGGGTATGTTTGCGTTTGGCTACTTCTTCAGAAGTTTTGAGTTGCGCTTCTTTTTTGATGTTTTCGGTGTTGTACTTGCCTTCAATTTCCCCTAAAATCCGACTAATTTCATTGTCTCTGAGGCTGTCTCGGATGTTGAAGGATTTTTCTTGATAGGTGAAAGCGTTGTAGTCTTTTAGTTTAAAAAGAGCATATGATAAATTGTCATAAATAACCTCTTTAATATTTAAATATTTTGAATCTTTGTTTAGTTCTGACAATTTCAATGCCTCAAAATATACTCTTTTAGCCTTATAATAATCATTTTTTAGCAAATAAACGGATCCTAAACTATTTAATGTATAAATCACATTTGTTTTGTCATTAGTTTTTTTTTGAATAGCAAGAGATTTTTGAATATACATTTCTGCTAATTCCAACTGTTTTCTTTCAACATATATAGCTGATAACGTTGAATAAGCAATTGCTTTTAACATTAAAAAATCTGAAGAATCATTTGTTATATTTAATATTCTTTTTGAATAAAACTCTGCCTCTTCGTATTTTTGAGTCTTAGCATACATTGAGCTTATACTAGCATATGTTTTGGCAATTTTTAAACTATCATGCGTTTTTTCGACTAATTTTCGATTTAAATGATAATATTCTAAAGCTTTTTCAAAATTATTAGATTTTAGAAAAATTTTAGCAATTAAGTCATTAACATTGTATATCAGTATTTCATCTTGCTGTTTATGTACTTGGTCAAGCACTCTTAATGAAGTACTTAAGGCTTCTTCAAACCTATTCTGTTCCATCAAAGATTCTGCTTTTTTCAAAGAATCGGTAGTGCCTGTCGCGGCTTGGGGAAGCACAACGACAGGGCTTTGGAAGGGGAGTAAAGAGGCTTTGTCTACCGATTCTTGAGAAAAGACGGGGTATAAAAAGAAGACGCTATTAACGATTAAAAAAAGAAATAAGTGCCTCATATAAAATGTTTTCCAACCGCTAATATATAAAAAAGAGTAAAGTGGGTAATGTGAAGGCTATAATACTTTATTATTTTATTTAATTGATGTTAGGGTGTTTGAAATTCTACTCTAGGTTTTCGATAATCTTCAGACTTCCCAGGATTTTTAGGTTGTACAAAATCGATTTTCAATGTACCATCATCTTCACGAGAAAAGGTTTTGGTAAATGTTTTTTGAGAAGCATTGGCATCAGATGACAATACGATGTCGTTGGTGTTTTCAGAATTGTTATATCCATATGCTACTTTGACATTTGCATCGACTTCAAAAGATAATTGAATAGTCCCATCAGGATTTTCTGTAAAAGCATAGTCGTTTAATAATCCAAACGCACCTTTTTCAGTAGTGTTTTCATCCATGATTCTGATTTTGGGTTGATACATTCCATCTTCTGTCACAAAATTGATTTTCAATTCATTGTTTGTTACCAAGTAATCTTTAGATAAAGACGTTAAGATGGCTTGTTCGTCATAATACAACTGAACTTCATTTGCTTTTTCGTCATCATAGTAAACTGTTCCCACTCCATCGTTTGCAACATGCGTTAAAGTGTAACTTCCATTCGCATTACGCTTGATTACGTAAGATTCTAACATTTTTTCAGTAGTATTTTGAGTTGCTACAGCAACATCGTCTGTAGAACAAGAAACTAATAAGAAGGGGGTAATCAATAGAAGTAAAATAAACTGTTTCATGATTAAAATTAAATTAGGGTTTATGATTAAAAAAAATGTAATACAATAGAAGAAAGGGGAAATACCGGAAGGATAGGGTTAAAATGGTATATTCCCCTTATCAACCTAAATATTCAAAATGAAAATGAATAATTTTGAAGGCTTTCTAAATATAGAATGGTGTATTTTATTCTATTATCTTGTGCTTTACCAAATAGACTGCTAAACCTAAAGCGTTTTTCACACCAAGTTTGGTCATGATGTTTTTTTTATGGGTATCAACTGTAACAGGCGCAATAAATAACTTTTCAGAAATTTCCTTATTGGTGTAATCTTCAGCAACTAGCTTGAGTATTTCAAACTCTCTTTCTGTTAACATACCGAAATATTCATTGAAATGTTCTTCATCTGAAGCCTTTTTACCTGTGAAAGAGTCCACAATTTTATTACGTATATCTTTACTAAAATACAATTCTCCTTTATAAACAGTTTTTATAGCTTCAATGATATTTTCACCTGCGCTTACTTTAGTTATAAAGCCTTTGGCTCCCAATTTTAAAACTTCCTTAATGAGTTTAATGTCATTATAACTAGTTAACACAATTGTATTGGGTAAATCTTGCCGTGAATTAAAAGAACGTAAAACATCAATTCCATCTACTTTGGGCATTCCGATGTCCAGAATGAGAATATCTGCTTTTTGAGTAGTAAACCAATCCAATACACTTTGACCGTCAAGTGAAAAACCAACAACCTGAATTTGAGGTTCGGTTTTCAAAACTGCTGCTATTCCATCTATTAATATTTGATGGTCATCGGCTATGTGTACATGAATGCTTTTTGTTTCCATTACTAATACGGGTCAAAATTATTTATACGATAATTATAGTGCAATACCTAATTCTATGATTTTGCTTTCTCATAGATTTAGTTAGATTATAAAAAAACCCTCAACTTATAATTAAATTGAGGGTTTCAGCACTAAATAGACTAAGATTATCGAATTCTATCTACTGATTTTACGAGATTTTCGTCTTTTTGAATAGCTCTGTTCGCCAAAAACAGTAAAACTATTGAACCCAAAGGCAACCAAATCCCAATACCCTTCAACGAATCTTTCAATTCTCCGGATAAACTTAGTAAATTAAAAATCAATAAACCAAACAATATAAGATTTACTAAAATATTTACTCCGTTGATACGCTTTTGCCGCATGCGATTCTTAAACATCATTAAACTCATGATTCCCAAAACCGCAACAGCCAAATACATGACAGCTAATACTATTTGAAAATAATTTTTACTATTCAAAAGGTCCATCAAATTCACTCCTATTCCACCTTCATTTACCCATAAATGGATAAAAAACACCACAACGCCTGATAAAATAATTACCAAACCCAGATAAATGCTTTGAATACGTTGAATCATTATTATAAAATATGTGCAAATATAATATAAAAAAAAATTAATCAGGATTTTTAGCTACATTTGTATACCTCATTGAATAATGTATATTTGTCGACTTTCTTTTTTCAAAAAAGAAGATACATTTAACATTTTAATTGTTTACCAAATTAATTTTTCTACTATTTATGGCAAAAGTTGTAGTTTTAGGAGCAGGCATTTCCGGTCATACCGCTGCTACTTATTTAAAAAGGTATCTTGGGAAATCTCACGAAATCGTGATGGTTTCGCCCAATAGTAACTACCAATGGATCCCTTCCAATATATGGGTAGGAGTCGGACTAATGACTCCCGATCAGGTTAAGTTTAAGCTAGCGCCTGTCTATAAAAAACTAGGTATTGATTACATTCAAGCCAAGGCTGTCGCTATTCACCCTGAAGGTGATTCGCAATCCGAAAAAGGATATGTTGCAGTTGAGTATGTAACGGGTGAAAATACTGGCAAAATTGAAAATATTACCTATGATTATTTGGTAAATGCTACCGGTCCCAAACTCAATTTTGCGGCCACCGAAGGTCTGGGTCCCGAACATCATTCTTACTCTGTTTGTACCTATGACCATGCAGCCCATGCTTGGGAAGGTTTGCAAGAATCATTAAAAAAATTGGAAAAAGGGGAAAAACAAACTTTTCTAATTGGAACAGGACACGCCATGGCCACTTGTCAAGGTGCTGCTTTTGAATATGCACTTAATATCGCCTTTGAAATAGGCAAACGAAAATTATCTGACTTGGCCGAAATCGTTTGGATTTCCAATGAATATGAATTGGGCGATTTTGGAATGGGTGGTGCTTATGTCAAACGCAATGGCTATATAACGCCTACTAAAATTTTTACCGAATCCATTCTCAAAGAATACGGAATCAACTGGATCAAAAGAGCCGGAGTTTATAAAGTTGAGAAAGGAAAAGCTTATTATGAAAACTTAAAAGGAGAGCATCATACCGTTGACTTCGATTTTGCCATGCTCATCCCGGGTTTTGCCGGTGCAGGTATGAAAGCCTTCGATAAATCTGGTGCTGATATTTCCGATAAAGTATTTGCAGCCAATGGCATGATGAAAGTGGATGCCGATTATACTGCCAAACCCTATGAATCATGGAAAGCTTCCGATTGGCCTTCTATCTATCAAAGTGGTGCCTATGAAAATGTCTATGCAGCCGGTATTGCATTTGCTCCGCCACATCCTATGTCTAAACCTATGGAAAGTCCAAACGGAACTAAAATTTTCCCAACGCCACCTCGAACCGGTATGCCTTCAGGTGTCATCGGTAAAATCGTAGCTGAAAATATTGCCCATCAAATCAAAACAGGAAAAAAAGATCATCCACACAAAGCTTCAATGGCTCGTATGGGTGCTGCCTGTATCGTATCGGCTGGGTATGGAATCCGAAAAGGTCAAGCTGCAGTAATGACTGTAAATCCTATCGTTCCCGATTGGGAAAAATATCCCAAATGGGGTCGAAACCTACACGATACCGTAGGCGTAGTAGGAACAGCAGGTCATTGGATGAAACTATTCATGCATTATATGTTCTTGTATAAAGCCAAAGCCAAACCCTTTTGGTGGTTGATTCCGGAATAATATTTCACCGTAAAGCAAGGCATAGCTTGCGTCAAATCTCACAAATAACTCAATAAGTAATCGTAAAGACAAGGCATGACTTGTCTCAAATAACCCAACACATCAAAATGGAAAAAAGTAAAAAAACAACCGAGCCTTATAGTAATATATCTTACGGAACTGAACCAACCCGTTATATTAAATTTATGAGAGTTTTCTTTCTCAAACAAATTTTTGATTTCTTTAGTTTGAACTTAAAAATCATGCGTATTGTGATTGGCGGCCATTCTTAATGTGTTTTTGAATAACATATAGAAGTCGTTTATTTTAAACATAAACCCCTATAACCACGCCCTAAACGCGTGGTTTTATGTTTTAAATTCTAGTCGGTTATTTAAAATTGTCGTTAATAATTGTATAACATTTAATCCATTCTTGAATAAGTGTCAAACTTTTTAATACCTTTGAAATTCTAAAAACTAAAAATTATGACAACTCTTACCGTTCAAAATCTCAAATGTGGCGGTTGTGCCAATACCATTACCAAAGCAATTCAAGGTATAGATGGTGTAACAGACGTTTCGGTAGATAAAGACCTTTCTACGGTTACCTTTAAAACCGAATCAGATGCAATCATTGATCAAGTCAAAACCAAATTAGCCCATCTAGGTTATCCCGAAGAACATGCCGATAACACCATTTTACACAAAGCTGTTTCTTTTATCAGTTGTGCAACCGGAAGGTTGACTGAATAACTTTTGGCTCATTTAATCCTCATATATTAAACTTTCGTATATTCAAAAAAACGAAACGTTATTGCGTAACCAATTAATAACCAACAAATACCAATTAAAAATGAAAAAAAACGTAGGAACTATCGACAGGGCAATTCGCATTATTATTGCCATTATTGCTGCTTACTTAGCTTATTCCGGAACCTTTGGAGAAGGCTGGATCAATTACGTTCTCTATGCCGTTGCTGCTATTATGCTAGTGGTAGCCGTCGTGGGAAGTTGTCCTTTGTATTGTGCTTTTGGAATGAGTACTTGTAAAACAAAAGAATAATCCATTTCCTAACTTTGATAAAGCCATGTCTATGTGTGACACACCTCACATAGATATGGCTTTTTTTTATTTTAATTGCGCCCACTTTTACAATACACCATTAATTATCTAAAACTTTTATTACAATGTCAAAACATCATCAAGTACTTATTATTGGAGGTGGAACTGCCGGAATCATGGTAGCTGCCATGATGAAAAAGAAAAATCCGAAAATTTCAATCGGATTGATGGAACCTGCCGACAAACATTACTACCAACCTATTTGGACGCTCGTAGGCGCTAATGATTTCAAATTTAAAGACTCCATCCGCTCTATGAGTTCGGTAATGCCACAAGGTGTTGATTGGATTAAGGAATTTGCCGAAACATTTGAACCTGAACAAAACAAAGTAACTTCCAAAAATGGAAATGAATATACTTACGATTATTTAGTAGTGGCACCTGGTCTGAAAATCGCACCCGATTTAGTTCCCGGTTTGGCTGAAGCCATGGATAAAGGTGTCGTGTGTAGTAATTATACAGATCCTGAACATACTTGGGAAGTGCTGAAAAACTTTAAAGGCGGAACGGCTTTGTTTACCCAACCCGCTACACCTATTAAATGTGGTGGCGCTCCTCAAAAAATCATGTATTTAGCCGATGATCACTTCCGAAAAACAGGTGTGAGAGACAAAACCAATATCGTATTTGCTTTACCCGGAAATGTTATTTTCTCGGTTAAAGTAATTGCCGATACCTTGATGAACGTTGTAGATCGCAAAGATATCAACGTCCGTTTTTATCATAAATTAGTAAAAGTTGATGCTCAGGAACAAATTGCATGGTATCAAATTGTAAAAGAAAATATTGGTGGTGGATGTGTAGTTATCAAAAAAAATGATGATGACGTATTGGATAAAGATATTCAATACAATTACAAAGACGTAAAAGTAACCGAAAAAGACGGCATGATTGGAATCCATTTTGACATGATGCACTTAGCGCCACCGCAACAAGCACCCGATTTTATCCGCAATTCTCCTTTGGCTAAAGATACCGGCTGGCTATCAGTTGATTCTGAAACGATGCAACACACTAAATATGCTAATGTTTTTGGTTTGGGTGATGCGGCCGAACTTCCAACAGCTAAAACCGGAGCTGCCATACGCAAACAAGTACCAGTTGTTGTAGGAAATATTTTACATTTAATCGAATCCAACACCTTGGCCGATAAAAAATACAATGGGTATTCCTCTTGTCCGTTGGTAACAGGATATGGCAAAATGGTATTGGCTGAATTTGATTATACCTTAAAATTTACACCTGATCCAAAACTCAAACAATTTCCACTGATGATTTCCGATTCTTCCAAAGAACATTGGAGATTGTATATGTTGAAAAAATACATTTTACCATACTTGTATTGGAGTAAAATGATGAAAGGATTTGAAGTCTAATCAAAAAAAAGGCTGTCTGATATACAATTCAGACAGCCTTTTATCTTTTTATAAAATTGTTTATTGAATAATCAACTTTAAAGTTTTTGTTCCTGAAGCATTTGAAATATTCACCCAATATACTCCGGTTTCCATAGACCCGACCGATATAAATTCATCGGTATTTTTTAAAGTTTGTAGATGTACCAATTGTCCTGTAATGTTGTATATAGAAACCTTTACGTCGTTCATAATCAAATTGGATTGAATGCTAAACGACTCTTTTGCCGGATTGGGTACCAAACTCAATTCTAAAGATTCCCATGGGTCAATTCCAACAGTAGATGTAGAAATTGTTTTCACAGTAAAATCATCAAAGTAAAAACCATCAGCTGTCACTCCGTTATCAGAAACCAATTGAAAACGACATTTGATGGATTGCCCAAGATAATCATCTAAAGGAATTTCTTCTAATACCCAACTGGTTTGAGTTCCATCGTATAAAGGTTCGCCTGCAACATTTTGATCATCAACTCCAGCATTAGTAAACAAACCACATTGAGGTTGCCAAGAGGTCCCATTATCAGTAGAAACTTCAAATTGAACATAATCATAGTTGACTTCCAAATCCCATTTGGCATAAAATGTACATAACGCTTTGGTGGTATTGGTCAAGTTGAGTGCATTTTTTAGGGTGATTGTTTTATTGGCATAATTGGCATAATTTCCACTTGCAGAATCAGTGATGCTGCTTGAAGGTGATACATAGGTTGAACTAGTAGTCGACCAAGTTGAAGTCCAATTGGTAGTTACATTATTTCCATTATCCAGAAGTAAATTTGTAAAGTTTCCAAATGTTTTCTCTATGATGACCTCAGTAATATACAAACCATTGTCAATACTTACTTTAAACATAACAGTCTCTCCTTGTTGAATTCCCGGGTTTAAGGTGTAATTGATACTTCCGGTAGTTGTGCCCAATTTGACAATGTTATTGTGTACAACGTCATTTCCAATACTTGCAATATTACTACTTAAAGGGGTAATTGAAACAGTGAAATTGGCAGGAGTATCTATAATACTCAAGTTTTTCAATTGGTAACTAAAATTATTACTGATTAAACCAGTAGTTGAAGGACTTTCATCGGTAAGTAGAGGTGTATTGTGTATGAGTTTCAATGCTGTCATATTGAGATGAACCATTTCCTTGCATTGCGGAATAATGGCACTTTGTGAAATCCAAAAAGCACTACCGATTTCTGGCGTCATCGCAAATATTTTGTCATGTGTGGAAGTTTCAGCATACATCCAATCATCCGAATCACCAGACGCCGGATACAAGGCTGAAGAAATTTGATTGGTAAACCCATTTTCCTGGACCATGATGTCGGTAATATCTAGAAACAAATCATGGTCGGGTGTTTGAATACCAGTTTGCCAACTATATGGAAATAACAATAAATTGCTATAGGTATGGGCATTGATGGCAATTTTGAATTGATGCTGCTCCACAAACCATTTGATGGCTTGATTTTCTGGTTCACTAAACGCTGCTGTACCAGGCCAAGTATCTCCTGATGGGGAAGTTGAAACTCCAGTTTCTCCAAAATGATAGTTATAGTTTCTATTATTATCTACCCCATAGGAACCATCTCCATTATTGCGACGATTTTTCCTCCAATTACCACCACCTGTCGGACTATTAGTACTGTTATAGGCATAGCCATCTGGATTTACTATGGGAATAAAAAAAATCTCTGATTGGTCAACCAAAGCTTGAATTGTGGGATTGGTTTGGTAGTTTTCCAACAAATACCACATATAAAAAATCAAAGTCTGTAATGAACCAGGTTCTCGAGCATGATGAAGCGAAGTGTATAATGCTTCGGGTTCTGTTTCGTTCGTATTGGGATTATCTGAAATTTTAACCCAATAAATGGGTCTGTTCTGCGCTGTGGTATAAGTACTGATGGGTGCTTTCACTGTAATGAGTTGCGGATATAAACTTTGCATTTCATCCAATTCAGCCAAAACTTCAGTATAATTTAAATACCCACCCATACTTCCCAAATTGAAATGAGCAGGAACTGTATAGTCTGTAGAACCACAAGGAGCGGGGCTTTTGGTATAAGGGGCATCTTTTATTACTTCGTGATAATAGCTTTCCCAATCCGGAATTGATACTTCAACCTTAAATCCTAAACTTTTGGCTTTATTGATTTCATCTTCAGAAAAAACCGATTCTATGTAGGTGTTTTGCTTGGCTTTCCCGTTATCTACACCTACGCCGTGAGCAATTAAAACTTCTAGGTCAGATGATTTGGAGTAAAAAATTTTGGCTTGAGAATATTTTAATTTATCTTGAGAAAATCCAAATAAACTGACTGTTAAAAAAAGAAAAAGGAGGAAACGTTTCATTGAAATGAATATATTGGTAAAAATCTAAATTTTGATTTTTGTTTTTAAAATCAAAGCACCCGGAAATTCCTTTCTAATTCTTTCCAAAGTGCGATGTGCATCCAATTTAACTTTGAAATTGCCCGCCTGAACTTTCCATTCAGGTTGTGCATAGGACAAATAAACCGGAATTTCTGGAAAGATTGCTACAAACTTTGATTGGGCTACACGGGCTTGACTTTCACTCAAACCGTTGAAAAATTGGATTCTAAAGCCTTCTGCATCATCGTATGCTTGATTGTAAGAGCGTCTTTCTTGTAGAATTTTTTCCATTTCGGCATCATTATTTTGAGCCTGCATCAAAAATCCAAAAATAAAAATAAAAATAAAAATTACTTTTTTGATGAAATTCATATTATTTAAAATTTGTTACAAAAGTAGTACTAAAAAACAAATTGAGGTAAAAACATCCCAATAATAAACTGTGTTTTATTTAGAATGATTACAAATTAATAGGCGGTTAATGATAAGATTTGTTTTTTCTTAAATTAGTGTTAATTTCGCACCTTTAACGTTTTCGCTTAGGGTTTTAAGTGAAAATATCATACCAAACTGATAAACAACTGTAGTAATATGAATTTTCTACATCAACACCAAGTAATTTCAAAACTAAACAGTTTTGTCTTTTCTTTTTTCTTTTTATTTTTCCTGAATCTATCTGCTCAGGATGGAGATGCCTCAAAAGGACAAGCTTTATTTAAAACTAATTGTACTGCTTGTCATGCTTTGGATTCCAAATTGATTGGTCCACCTTTAAAAGGAATAGGTGATTTAAGATCTGAAGATTATATTTTCAATCAAATTACCAATCCTGCTGAATGGGTTAAAACCAATCCTGACGCTAAAAAAGTGTTTGAAGAATACGGGAAAATACCAATGACTGCTTTTCCACAGTTGACTAAGGA
Source organism: Flavobacteriaceae bacterium (assembly GCA_020854235.1). Taxonomy (GTDB): domain Bacteria; phylum Bacteroidota; class Bacteroidia; order Flavobacteriales; family Flavobacteriaceae. The sequence goes on along the minus strand of JADZFW010000048.1, from coordinate 4,299 downwards.
TGATGTTAAAAACATCATAGCTTATACAAAAGTGGGCGATGAAGGCGTTGCACCTGCAGCCGATGCAACTGCAGTTGTATCAACGGTGATTGGACAAACTGATGCGGAAATTCCCGCTCAAAATTCTAACTGGTGGTGGCAACCCATCGTCGTATTGGTTTTAGCCGGTTTGGTTTTCTTTTTTGCTAGAAAAAAACTTAGTATTATTGCTATATTCTTTACAATTGTTTTACTTTTAAGTGCAGCCTATTTTCTTTTTGCATGGCTGATGCAAATAGGTGTTGATTCGGGTTATAAACCAGTTCAACCTATTGAGTTTTCACATAAAGTTCATGCCGGAGACAATGCTATTGACTGTCAATATTGCCATTCCTCTGCAAAACGAAGTAAAACTTCAGGGATTCCATCTGCCGATGTTTGTATGAATTGTCATAAATTCATCAATGAATACAAAGGTGAAGTATATGGTGGTCATGACAAAGCTTTCTTTGACGGAGAAATAGCCAAAGTTCAAAAAGCTGCAGGATGGGACAAATCCAAATTTGCCTATTCAGATAATGGAAAAAGTATAGAATGGGTTCGGATTCACAACTTGCCTGATTTTGCCTATTACAATCACTCACAACACGTAACTGTGGCCGGATTGGCTTGTCAGACTTGTCATGGTCCTGTAGAAGGCATGCACAGAGTTGAACAGTTCTCACAACTCACTATGCACTGGTGTTTGGATTGTCACAAAACCACTCCTGTAAAATTGGATGAAAACGGATACTACAAAGGTACTTATGAGGAATTTGCAAAAGGACACAAAGGAGCTACTGTAGCCGATATGGGTGGTAGAGAATGTGGAAAATGTCACTTTTAGATAATTAGTGTCTGCTTTCCAAATAAAGCAATTAAAGTTTAGAATTTAGAGATTTACTTAAGCTATATATTAAAACATGGCAACAAATAAAAAATATTGGATTAGTACCGAGGAATTGAAAGCCGATACTTCATTGGTAGATAATCTCAATCAAAAAGAATTCTTGGAAGAAATTCCTACAGACCAATTTTTAGGAGATAAAGAAACTTTGGATGCTTCCTCCCCTACGCGTCGTGATTTCTTAAAATATCTTGGATTTACTACTGCTGCGGCTACTTTGGCATCCTGCGAAGGTCCGGTGAGAACTGCCATTCCTTATGTGGTTAAACCTCAAGATATTACTCCTGGTATTCCCAATTATTATGCGTCAACATTCTTTGATGGTTTTGATTTTGCCAATATTTTGGTCAAAACCCGTGAAGGTCGTCCCATTAAAATTGAGCCCAATAAAGACGTAAATGGTAGTACCAATGCTCGTGTACAAGCTTCTGTCTTGTCCTTGTATGACAACAATCGTTTGCAAAATCCTAAATTCAAAGGAAAAGATACTACATGGGATAAAGTAGATGCTGATATTCCCAACAAAATAAAAGCCATTATCGCTTCCGGTAAAGAAGTAGTGCTTTTAAAAGGTACTTGTGCCAGCCCTTCCGGAAATAGATTGGTGGAACAATTCCAAACTAAAGTAGGTGCTTTGAGAACCGTGGTTTATGATGCCGTTTCCGAATCAGCTGCATTGGATGCTTTTGAAGCCTTGTATGGAGTGCGTGAATTACCTGATTACGATTTTTCTAAAGCCAAAACTATCGTTTCCATTGGAGCCGACTTCTTAGGAGATTGGCAAGGTGGCGGTTTTGAAAAAAGCTATGTGCAAGGACGCAGACCTGAAGCTGGTAACATGTCATATCATGCGCAATTGGAATCCAATATGTCTTTGACTGGAGCCAATGCCGACAAACGTTTCCCTTTGAAACCATCTGAACAAGTTTTTGCCTTAATAAATTTATACAATGCCATTACCGGTGGTAGTTTGGCTTCTAAAGCCACACCTATAGATGCCGAACTTAAAAAATTGGCAGCCCAATTGAAAGCAGCCGGATCTCAAGGAGTCGTAGTCACTGGAATTCAAGATAAAAATGCTCAAATCTTAGCTTTAGCTATCAATGAAGCACTTGGTTCTGTTGTTGTTGACAAAACCTATACTAAAAAAGTGCGTCAAGGTAATGATGCTGCTGTTCAAACTTTATTAGCCGACATGAAAGCCGGTAAAATCGGGGGTATCATCATCTATAATACCAATCCGGTTTATACTTTACCCAATGCCAAAGCATTTGCTGATCAATTGGGTAAATTAGAATTGAGTGTCACTTTTGCTTCGCTTGAAAATGAAACTGCCAAAGCCACTCAATATGCCTTGGCTACACCTCATTACCTAGAATCTTGGGGAGATGTGGCACATAAAAAAGGGTATTATAGTTTGGTACAACCTACTATCAAACCTTTGTTTAATACCCGCCAATTTCAAGATACTTTATTGAAATGGATGGGTGAGACGGTTACTTTTTACGATTTTATGAAAACCGGATTTACCGGTAATTTCAACCAAGCCATCCATGATGGTTTTGTGAAATCGGAAGAAGTTTTAGCTGCTCCAACAGTAAAATCAGTTGACTTAGCTACTGTTGCTACCGAACTCAATAAATTTAAATCAAGTGATTTAGAACTTGCCTTATATACCAAAGTATCCATGGGCGATGGTCAAATGGCTAGCAATCCTTGGTTACAAGAAATGCCGGATCCTATCACGCGTGCTTCTTGGGACAACTACTTGACTATGTCTATCGCTGATGCAGCAGCAAAAGGGATTACCAATACAACTGCTGATAATGGAGCTTTAGATGGTAACATGGTTGACGTAACTGTTAATGGAGTTACCATACCCAATGTACCGGTTTACATTCAACCGGGTCAAGCCAAAGGATCTGTTGGATTGGCATTGGGATACGGTCGTACAGAAGGAGTCAAAGAGGAGATGAAACAAGGTGTTAATGCCTATGCTTTATTAGGTGCTTCCTATGCGGTAAGTATTAGTGCTCCCAAAGGTACACATGAATTTGCTTGCATACAATTACAACACACCTTGGCCGGTCGTCATGATATTTTAAAGGAAGTTACCTTTGCTGATTACAAAAATGTAGCAGCTGATGAATGGAATCATCAAAATAAATTTTCATTAAATCACCAAGAAGTTGACAAAGAAGCAGCCGATTTATGGCAAGGTCACGATTCAAGTAACGGACATCATTTCAATCTTTCAATTGACTTGACTGCCTGTACAGGTTGTGGATCTTGTGTGATTGCTTGTCATGCTGAAAATAATGTACCTGTAGTAGGTAAACAAGAAATGCGTCGCAGTCGTGATATGCACTGGTTGCGTATAGACCGTTATTATTCTTCTGATGTGCCTACTCGTGAAGCTGCAGAAGAAGCCGGTTTGGGCAAAGCTGATATGTACCACGGCTTGGAAAGAGTAGCCGAGAATCCTCAGGTAGCCTTCCAACCCGTCATGTGTCAACATTGTAATCACGCTCCTTGTGAAACAGTTTGTCCGGTTGCAGCAACATCTCATGGTGCTCAAGGTCAAAACCACATGGCTTACAACCGTTGTGTAGGAACCCGTTATTGTGCCAACAACTGTCCTTACAGAGTACGTCGATTCAATTGGTTCCGTTACAATGAAAACCCTGAATTTGACTATCACATGAATGATGCTTACGGAAAAATGGTGTTGAATCCAGATGTAACCGTACGTTCGAGAGGGGTCATGGAAAAATGTTCATTGTGTATACAATTGACTCAAGCTACCATATTAAGTGCTAAAATAGATGGTAGGGTAATCAAAGACGGTGAATTCCAAGTGGCTTGTGCCAATGCTTGTAGCACCAACGCTTTGGTTTTTGGTGATGTCAATGACAAAAACAGCAAAGTAGCTGCTTTAGCTAAAGACAAACGCGCTTATCACTTGTTGGATTTCATTGGAACCAAACCCAATGTGATGTATCAAGTTAAAGTACGCAACGAAGCTTAATCAATATCAATAATAAACCAATTATAAATACCTTTTTTCCAACATTACATCCGTGGATTTTTGGAAATTGACATTTGGAATTTAATACCATACAGTTTATGTCTCATTATGAATCACCTTACAGAGAACCTCTAATTTTAGGAGAAAAGTCCTATCATGATGTTTCTGTTGATATCGCAAGACCTATCGAAACAAGAGCCAATAAAAATTGGTGGATTGCTTTTTCTATTGCATTAGTGGCTTTCCTATGGGGATTGGGTGCTATTACTTATACCATCGCTACCGGTATCGGGACTTGGGGTCTGGATAAAAACATCGGTTGGGCTTGGGATATTACCAACTTCGT
>JADZFW010000047.1 GCA_020854235.1 Flavobacteriaceae bacterium | reverse complement strand
TTGTACATTCCAATAGCATCATAGCTGCAGGCGCAGTGGTGACCAAAGGTACCATAGTAGAAAGCGGTAGCATCTACGCAGGCATTCCGGCTGTCAAAGTCAAAGATATTTCTCCGGAATTGATTTCAGGTGAAATCGAACGAATTGCAGAGAGTTATTTGATGTATTCGGGATGGTATAAATGAAATTAATTTTAGATTGGCGATATTAGAGTTTAGATTTGCTTTCATAGTCCATTTAGGATAATCTGACAGCTGTCCGTTTATAAAATTTACGAATGTTCTTAAACCCCGAAGGTTTTAAAAACCTTCGGGGTTTGTTCTTTTTAAAAAATTGTATAAAAATCAATAGTCAGTTCGATAAACTGATTCGTATACGTAAGATCGCTATTTTTTAGAATCAAGATTTCATCTTCCAATGGTTTTGCTGTTTTTCCAAATTGCAAAAAACTTCTCACAATATCCAAGTTTTCTCGGTCCTTCATACGCAGTCTTCTTTGTAAAAAGAGATTTTGGCTTTGAGCCAATTCGATAAAAAAAGCCTCACTTTCATAAGGTAAGGAAAAAGCACAACTACCCGATTCTGAAAGTAGTTGTACCGTGTTTTTGATTAGGGTCAAATGGTTGAGTAAATGGGTTTGACGTGCCACATTTCTTCCGGTATAACTCTCTATTTCAGAAGGTGAAAAATAAGGTGGATTACACACAATCAAATCGTAAGTATCATCAATTTCTTGGGCAAACGCTTGCAAAGATGCGTGGTAGCAAAACAATCGATCGCCCCAAGGAGAATTTTCAAAATTGGTCACGGCTTCTTCATAGGCGTCAGCGTCGATTTCCACGGCATCTATGGTAAAAGCTTCGCTTCGTTGTGCCAACATCAGTGCCAAAATACCGGTGCCGGTCCCAATATCCAAAATGGTTTCGGCTTCCTCAACCTGCGTCCAAGAACCTAAAATCATGGCATCGGTTCCCACTTTCATCGCCGAACGGGATTGTTCAACCGTAAATTCTTTTAATCGGAATGGATTTGTTGACTTTGACATTTCTATTCTTTTATCTTGCTTTCAAAGCGGTTTCCCTAATTTCCTTGCCATTCAACACAGCGTATTCACAACCGTTTTGACTAACTTCAATCATGGATAGCGCCACTTCTTCCATGGTGCTGAAGGCATTGGCATACAATAATCTTCCGATGGGAAAAGTCCAATTGATATAGCGGTAATAAGGATGCGTATGTTGTAAGCCTTTGATGGGCTTGATAAAACCTGGTCTGTAAGCAAACACTTGTTTGAAAGGTAACTGAGACAAATCGTATTCGGTTTTTCCTTTGACCAATGACCAATGTTTGCCTCCTTCCCTACTCGATTTGGTTCCCATTCCCGACACATAGGTAAACGTCATGTCTTGATTGAGGCGACTCAAGGTTTCTGCCACGTGCATCGTTAAAGTGTACGTAACCCGGTAATAAGTATCCGCATCCATGCCCACAGAAGAAACCCCCAAACAGAAAAAGCAAGCATCCAAACCGGTGAGTTGGTTTTCAACAGCTTTCAAGTTGTAAAAATCGGGGTGAATGATTTCGGTCATTTTGGGATGCGACCAACCCAAGGTCTTGCGATTGAGCACCACTACTTTGGCTACTTTCGGATTTTGCAAACATACGTGCAAGACGCCTTCACCTACCATTCCGGTACTACCTGTGATGAGAACTTGTAATGGTTTCATAGATTAAGGTTTTTGTTGTAAAGTTATCAATACGATCTCAGGACGATTGCCAACGCGTATCGGTGGACCCCAAGTACCAAATCCATTGGAAGTATAAAACCAAGATTTGCCTTTTTGATACAAACCGTAATGGTTTTCAAAAACTGCCTTGGTAATGTAATTCATTGGCCACATTTGTCCCTTGTGCGTATGTCCTGAGAGCATTAAATCAACCCCGCTTTCCACTGCTTTGTCGTATTCAACCGGTTGGTGGTCCATTAAAATGACGGGTAAACCGGTAGGGCTATCTTGAAGAATTTCTGAAATGGGTTTGCGTTTTTTACCGGTAACAAACTGCATTTGCTTATCTTCCCTACCGGCAATGATGATTTGATTTTGAACATTCACAGCGGTATCTCTCAAATATTGAATCCCGTATTGACTGAGGTATTGGATACTCATTTCGGCTTCACCGATGTATTCGTGATTGCCGGTAACGGCATAGATACCCATAGTTGGATGCAATTTCAAAAACTGCTTCCCTACTTCGTCTTTGATGGCAAATCGCGGATTGTGATCGACCAAGTCTCCGACAATCAAAACCAAATCGGGTTGAATGACATTGATTTCCCGAACCAATCTTTCTATTTTGGTATTACTCACGATGGCTCCAATATGCAAATCGGAGACGACTACGATTTTTAAATCTTTTGAAAGCGGTTTGTCTATTGCAACCGAAACCGGATTGACAATCGGATTTCGGGCGTTGAAATAACCATAAACGGTAGTCAGTAAACTGAGGACAAAAACCGCTATAAAACCGAGTTTGATATTGGAAATTTGAGGGATAATATTTTGAGGAATAAATGGAATGAAATAATCTATCAATCTAAAGATGTCAATTACCAAAAGTGACATCAAAATATAAAAGAGCCACGCCAACCATATACTTCCGATACCGCTGATGATTTCAGTAATAAAGTGCGGATTGCCTCTTTCCAAAATCTGTCCGACCAAAAAAGATAGCGTCAAAGACCAATAAGTCCATTGAAAGATTCTTTTATAAGTAGGCTGATCAATAGCCAGCATGCCTTTGGATACGACATAGCGATTGAGTAAAAAGAATAAGGTAAAAAAGATGGTAATAACGAGGAAGAAAAGAATACGATTCATGAAATGAGCATTATTATAAAGTTGACAACATTCAAAAATGTCCCGATACCTATCGGGAATGTGAATTACACTCGCCTCGCGAAGCGGGTCAAACCATTAAAAAACAACTGCGAAGCAATCAATAAACTCCGCTAAAAAATAATAACAAAGTGAATTAAATAATAAAAAGCAGATGAACTTTTAAGTAGTTTAGGCCTATTGGTCGCTTAAAAAGATATTATGTTTCAATTCCAAACCCAATCCTTATAAATCCAAAAGTCCTTCGGGAGTTTCTACTGTGATGATTCTTTTTTTCTTGTCAATTTTTCGGATAAAAGCTTCGTGTGCAGGTATAAAAACCATTTTGGTTCCATTGTCCACCTCCAAAAGCGTTTGAGGCGTACGGTCGTTGACAAACATTACTTTCCCAACGGTTCCAAACGTAACGTCGACTACCGTAAAACCCAAAATCTCATGTGTATAAAAATCATCCCCATCCGATTTGGGTAGATATGCATTGGAAAGATAGACCAGACTTCCTATTATTTTATCGGCTTCGGCTTCTGAATAAAGACCTTCAAACTGGATGCGGTACATATAGTTTTTGTAGAAGGTCAATTTTTCAATAAAAAAAGGAACCAGTTGGTTGTTGGTCAACAACCATACTGATTCCAATTCTGTAATGATTTCGGAAAAGTCGGGTTCAAGATTGATAACGACTTCGCCTTTGTAGCTATGTTTACGGACTATTTTACCAAAGTAAAAACAATCTTCTACACGCATTTCTTAAGCTTCTGATTCTTCTGTGTGTGCACCTTCGTTGGCAGCAGCAGCTACAGCATCATCAATAGTTTCAGGTTTGGATTCTTCTGCAGCGGCAGCAGCAGCTTCGGCAGCTTTGGCAGCAGCTTTAGCATCAGATTCTGCTTTGATGGCAGCTTCTTCAGCAGCTTTAGCAGCGTTTTCTCTTTCGAGATTAGCGTTCTTTTCAGCTTCAAAAGCTTTGGCTTTAGCATCGGCTTTCGCTTTAGCTAAATTAGTTACTTTTTGAGCAACTTTACCTGCTTTTTCATCCAACCATAAACTGAATTTTTTGTCGGCTTCTTCCATAGTGAAAGCACCTTTTTTCACACCTCCTATTAAGTGTTTTTTGTACAACACTCCTTTGTAGGATAGAATGGCACGGGTAGTATCACTGGGTTGCGCTCCATTGTCCAACCATTTGATGGTTCCATCGATATCAAGATCAATAGTAGCTGGGTTGGTGTTTGGATTGTAAGTTCCCAATTTTTCCAAAAATTTACCGTCTCTCACCGCTCTTGCGTCGGCTGCAACGATCCAATAAAAAGGTTTTCCTTTTTTTCCGTGTCTTTGTAATCTAAGTCTTACTGGCATAATGTGTTAATTTTTAAGGTTCGCGACCTTGGTTATTAAATAATTTTAAAAGTGGGCAAATCTACAAACATTTATTTGATTTCAAAGTGTTTGCGTAATTATTTTTTCCGGCAAATACTTATGAAACAATGAGTCTCCAGTTTCTATTGACTTGAATACTTCAAACCAATCCCGTAAATCCTAAAAACGCCAAAGAAAGCAATCCCGCTACCAATAAATTAATCGGCACCCCTTTCATACCTTTCGGAATGTCGGCTAGTTCCAATTGCTCGCGGATGCTGGCAAAAAGCACCAAGGCCACGCCAAATCCAATGGCGTTGGAAGCGTTGAAGAATACGGCTTTCAGCAAACTATTGTGTTCCAATCCCAAAGCTAATATGGCCATCCCCAATACGGCACAATTGGTCGTAATCAAAGGTAAAAATACACCCAATGCCTGATACAACGCCGGACTCATTTTCTTGAGTATGATTTCAACCATTTGCACCAAAGCGGCAATTACCAAAATAAACGTAATGGTTTTGAGAAACTCCAAACCTGCCGGTACCAATATATAAAAGTACAATAGATACGTGACCATACCCGAAATACTCATGACAAAGACAACGGCTCCCGACATACCAAGGGCTGTCGATACTTTGTTGGAAACTCCCAAGAAAGGACAAATCCCGAGAAATTGCGCGAGAACGATATTGTTTACAAAAACGGCTGCTATGAAGATGATGAAGAAATCCATACTATTTTAGATTTTTGATTTGCGATTTTAGTACCGATAGCTTTCGGAATTAGATTTACGATTTTAGATTTGGTTATTTGACGTATTTATTGAATAAAACCGTTAGATACGCTAGGGCGATAAATGCCCCGGGTGGAAGAATGAAGATGATGAATGTGTTGGCAGTATCGGGGAGAAAGTGGTAATTGAAAATACTTCCATTGCCCAAGATTTCTCTGACGGAACCCAAAATAGTCAAGGCAGTCGTGAATCCTACTCCCATGCCGATGCCATCTAAAAAAGAAGGCCAAACCCCATTTTTGGAAGCAAAGGCTTCTGCTCTACCCAAGATGATACAATTGACCACAATCAACGGAATAAAGATCCCCAATTGGGCATACAATCCCGGAATAAATGCTTCCATCAACATATCCACTACCGTTACAAAGGTAGCGATGACCACAATAAATGCCGGAATCCTCACGGCATCGGGAATCTGAGATTTGAGTAGCGAAATGACTACATTAGACATAGCCAATACAAATAAAGTTGCCAATCCCATTCCCAATCCGTTTTGAGAAGATGAAGTGACGCCCAAAGTGGGACACATTCCCAGCAACATGACAAAAGTGGGATTTTCCTTGATGATACCGTTCGTCAAAACGGCAAATGACTTACTCATAATGCTTTATTTATTTTTAAATCCTTCGGTTTGGTTTTTCAACAATTCAAAACTCGATTGAACCGTTTCACTGAATGCACGCGTACTGATGGTGGCTCCGGTCAAAGCATCTACTTGCCCACCGTCTTTTTTGACTTTCAAATTAAAGGTTGCCGGATTTTTTCCCAAGAATTGTTTGATGAATTTTGCCTCTTTCATCTTGGTACCCAAACCGGGTGTTTCTTTTTGTTCCAATACCACTATGTTGTTGATACTTCCATCCGGTTTAAAACCAATCATGGTTTTAACCGTACCACTGAATCCTTTTTCTGAAGTTCCCATCATGGCATAACCCTGAATGACGCCTTTTTGAGTGGCTTTGTATATCTCAATACTATCTGCACTGTCAGGCGATTTGAATTTGACGACATCTCGCATGAGGTCATTGTCAAAGGGCGGTAAAACGGCCTGCAAAGCTTGTATCTTTCTTTCGGCGGCTACTTTGGCTTTGGGTGCTAAGGTGATTTGATTGACATAACCCAATAAAAAACCTGAAATTAAAGTGATTACCACAAGGGTAAGCAACATATTGACTAAGGTGGATGCTCGTTTACTCATACTATAATATTTTGGCACGAATCGGTTCACCGAAACGTTTGGGTTTTGTATAGGTCTTGATTAAAGGGACAAAGGCATTCATGATGAGAATGGCAAAGGAAACGCCTTCGGGATAAGCGCCAAATAAGCGAATGAGCACCGTGATCACACCAATGCCAAAAGCAAATACCATCATGCCTTTAGGGGTCATCGGACTAGTGACCATATCGGTTGCCATGTAAAAAGCACCTAAAATGGCTCCACCGGCAAGGAGATGAAACACCGGATTGAGATACTGTTGTGGGTCCACCCACCAGAAAATTCCCGACATGGCAAACATCGTCAATAGGAATACTACCGGAATATGCCAAGTGATCACTTTGCGAATCAACAGATACAAACCTCCGATGAGCAATGCCAATGCACTCATTTCTCCTATGGAACCTCCGGTAATACCCATGAATAAATCCATTTGGGTAGTCAATTGACTACTGATTTGCGATAAAGGTTCACCCATCAAACTCGCTTCTTTCACCATGCCCAAAGAAGTAGCTCCGGTGATGGCATCGGCGTATTGCATTCTGTTGACGATGGGTAAAGGCCAACTGGTCATCTGTACCGGAAATGAAATCAGTAGGAATACCCTACCAATCAATGCCGGATTGAATATATTAAAACCCAAACCTCCGAAAGACATTTTGGCTACTCCAATGGCAACCAAACTTCCCACCACGACCATCCAAATGGGCAGATTGGAAGGTAAGTTGAATGCCAATAACAAACCGGTGACCACTGCCGAATAATCGTTGATGGTAAGGGGTTTGCGCAACCAGTATTTTTGAATCAAATATTCAAATAATACGCATGAAATAATGGCAGTAGCAGTAATGATGAGCGTTCCCACGCCAAACAAATAAACGCCAACCAATAAAGCAGGCGTCAAAGCAATGATGACATCCCGCATGACTTTTTGCGTAGAAGAAGCATCGTGCAAATGTGGTGAAGCTGATATGATGATGTTTTGATGTTCCATAAATGATGTTGTGATATACTTTTTTAAAAAAATATCTATCTTATAGCTTAGTTCTAATTTCTAATTTCTAATTTTTCCTAACCAAATCCTTCCCATATCGTATATAATCCAACAAGGGTCTATGCGACGGACAGATGTAACTGCAAGAACCACATTCGATACAGGTCGTGACATCGTTCTCTAAGGCTATTTGGGGACGGTTTTTTTCCACCAGATCCATCAGTAAATACGGTTCGAGTCCCATGGGACACACACTGATGCAACGGGCACATTTGATACAACTCATGGCTGGTCCTCTTTCGGCTTCCACATTGGAAATCAAGACGATTCCGGAAGTTCCTTTGGTGACGGGTACATCCAAATTCTTCAATGCTTTGCCCATCATGGGTCCTCCATTGAGAATTTTGCGTGTATCCTCAGGCATCCCTCCTACGGCATCGATCAAATCCTTGATAGGTGTTCCAATTTTCACCCAAAAGTTACCCGGATCTTTTACTTTCTTTCCGGTCACCGTGACCACGCGATCAGTAAGCGGTTTGCCGTGTTGCACCGCTTCGTATATGGCAAAAATAGTCCCCACATTGTGTACGATGACACCTACTTGGTGCGGCAAACCTCCTTTGGGAACTTCCCTATTCAACAGCGCTTTGATCAATTGTTTTTCGCCGCCTTGCGGATATTTGACTTGCAGAGCTGCCACTTGGATGTGGGTGTCATTTTTACAAATTTCCGCAAACTTTTGAATGGCGTCTTGTTTATTGGCTTCAATCCCGATGATGGCTTTTTGAATATGTAGGGCTTTGAGTAGAATGTGGATACCTACTTTGATTTCTTGGGCTTTGGCCAACATCAAACTATGGTCGGCAGTGAGGTAAGGTTCGCATTCCACGCCGTTGATCAACAGCGTATCGATTTTACTTTTGGGATCGACGTGTAATTTGACAAAAGAGGGAAAAGTAGCACCACCCAACCCGACTATACCACAACTGTTGATTTGATTCAAAATGGCTTCAGCGTCCATTTCGATTTCCATTTTCAACGGTAACTCTGCTCTGTCTGTTATTTCAGCTGCATCGGAACGAATGACGATACATTGTTTCTTATAACCGCTGCTGTCGATGATTTTATCCAATTTGGTAACCGTACCCGCAACTGGACTGTGGATGGAAGAGGAAACATAACCTCCCGATTGGGCAATCATTTGTCCCACTTCTACTTTTTGTTTGAGTTCCACTACGATCTCAGAAGGAATACCGATGTGTTGGGCAATAGGAACATAAACCGTTTGAGGCACCGGCAAACTCCGAATGGGTTTGGTGCAAGTCAACTTATTTTCGGGTGGATGTATGCCCCCTTGTTTGAATGTTTTGAGCATTAGTTTGGATTTACGATTTACGATTTTAGATTTTAGATTTTAGATTTGCTATTTGCGATTTTTGTCCCGACATCAAACCTGCAACTTGACAGGACTATCAGTTACGGTTGCTGAGCGAAGTCGAAGCATTAGTTTGGATTTTAGAATTTAGAATTTAGAATTTAGAATTTAGTTACGGTTGCTGAGCGAAGTCGAAGCATTAAGTTATAAGGACATCATCGATCATCCATCATCGATCATCCATCACCCATCATCCATCATCCATCATCCATCATCCATCACCCATCACCCATCACCCATCACCCATCATCCATCACCCATCACCCATCACCCATCACCCATCACCCATCATCCATCATTCTAGGGGGAGGACTTCTTCCTTAACCTTACGCGGTGGAAAATTGGTTTCCACAATACTATGGGTTGGGCACACATCCACACATTTACGACACAAGGTGCAGTAAACCGGATTGATGTAAGCCAGATTGTTTTCGATGGTAATGGCGTCTTTTTGACAAACGTCTATACATTTGGAACAACCGATACAAGCCAATTCGCAAGCTTTTTTGGCTATTCCGCCTTTATCCTCATTGAGGCAAGCTACATAGATTTTCAAATCCTTTTTGTGTTTGGGTCTCAATTCGAGAATATCTCTCGGACAAGCTTTGACACAAGCATTGCAACC
>JADZFW010000046.1 GCA_020854235.1 Flavobacteriaceae bacterium | reverse complement strand
TTCCGGGTTACCACATGAGTAAGTTGCATTGGAATACTGTGATTCCTGCAGGGAAAATCGGGTTGTCACTCTTCAAGGAACTTACGGATCATTCTTATGATTTGATTGTGGAGAGTTTGACAAAAAAAACAAAAAAAGAGTGGAATCTGTAATCAAATTACCAATCCACTCATCTCAATATCATTTATCAAATAAACTTATGACGCCGCTTTCAGTTTATGCAAAGTCGTCTTGGACAACTTATGACCTGCATAGTCTTTGGTTATTACCAAATTTTTATCATTTTCACTAGGCATATCAAACATGGCGTCGGTGAGAATGGCTTCACAAAGTGAACGCAATCCTCTAGCTCCCAATTTGTATTCTACCGCCTTTTCAACCATAAAATTCAAAGCTTCTTCTTCAAATACTAATTCAATATCATCCAAGGCAAATAGCTTTTGGTATTGTTTGGTCAAAGCATTTTTGGGTTCGGTTAAAATGGCACGCAAAGTTTCGGCATCCAACGGATTCATATAACTGATGACCGGAAGTCGGCCGATGATTTCAGGAATCAATCCAAACTCTTTTAAATCATGTGGAATGATGTATTGCAACAAGTTTTCCTTATCCACTTGTTCTACATTCTTTTGAGCATTGTAACCTACCGCCTGCATATTCAATCGGCGTCCAATGATTTTATCTATACCTGAAAATGCGCCACCTGCCACAAAAAGAATATTGGTAGTATCAATTTCCACAAAACTTTGTTCGGGGTGTTTACGTCCGCCTTTTGGTGGAACGTTTACTTTAGAGCCTTCCAACAACTTTAAAAGTGCTTGTTGTACGCCTTCTCCACTTACATCACGCGTAATGGATGGATTATCACCTTTTCTGGCAATTTTATCTATCTCATCAATGAAAACAATGCCCATTTGAGCTTTCTCTACATTGTAATCGGCAGCTTGAAGCAAACGAGTGAGTATGGTTTCCACATCTTCGCCGACATAGCCTGCTTGTGTGAGTACAGTAGCATCGACAATGGCAAATGGTACGCTCAACATTTTGGCTATGGTACGGGCAATCAATGTTTTCCCGGTACCGGTATCACCCACTAAAATGATGTTACTTTTTTCAATTTCTACCTCATTTTCATCTTTTCCGCCTTGATCCAACCTCTTATAATGATTGTAAACCGCTACCGACATGGCTTTTTTAGTAAAATCCTGTCCAATGATGTATTGATCTAAAAAAGTCTTGATTTCGCGCGGTTTTTTAATCTCAAACTTCGTTTTTTTACTAGTTTTAGATTTCTTACCGGTTGCTTCTTCGATGACGATTTGATGTGCTTGTTCGATACACACATTACAAATATGCGCATCCATACCGGCAATGATGATATCGGTTTCCGACTTATCACGTCCGCAGAAGGAGCAATATATATTATCTTTTTTGGCCATTAACTTATTTTAGATTTTAGATTGGCGATTGGCGTCCCGATAGCTATCGGGAGACGATTTTAGATTTTTTAATGATTTTAAATCTTGTAAAATGGTTTTTTAGTTACCATTCGTCCATTTATTTTGTCAAAATTTCATCAATCATACCGTAAGCTTTGGCTTCTTCGGCTTTCATCCAATAATCACGATCGGAGTCGGCATAAACTTTATCGTAAGTTTGACCAGAGTGTTTGGAGATGATTTGATACAATTCCTCTTTCAACTTGACAATTTCACGTGCCGTGATTTCGATATCACTGGCTTGACCTTCAGCTCCACCAAGCGGTTGATGAATCATGATGCGAGAATGTGGTAATGCAGAACGTTTGCCTTTAGCACCAGCTACCATGAGTACAGCTCCCATAGAAGCAGCCATACCGGTACAGATGGTGGCTACATCGGGTGTAATCAATTCCATAGTATCATAGATTCCCAATCCGGCATAAACGCCTCCACCGGGTGAATTGATATAAAGTGTAATATCTTTTTTGCTATCAACCGATTGTAAAAACAACAATTGCGCTTGAATGATATTGGCTACTTGATCGTTAATTGCGGTACCTAGAAATATGATTCTATCCATCATCAAACGAGAAAACACGTCCATCTGCGCAACGTTTAATTGGCGTTCTTCAATGATGTATGGGGTTACACTACTCACCAATCTATCGTAATGCATACTACTGATTCCGTGATGTTTGGTAGCGTATTCTTTAAATTCTCTGCCGTAATTCATATATGGTTATTATTAAAATTGTTTTAATTAATTGTGTAAAAAACACCATTTTCATTTGCTAAATAAAGCACTCCTTAAGTTAGTATACCCTAAGGTCTTGAATGACATTGTGATGTATTTCCATTCTCCTCAAGGAAATGCAAATGTATTTATTTTTTCTTTTGGAAAACCATTCCTTAAAAAGAAAAAGGGTTTATACTTCTTATGAAATACAAACCCAAAAAAGATTTATTTAGGAATATTATTTTTGATATGAGAAAATGGTTTTCCCATCTTTTTTTAATTCCATTTTCCCTTGCCATTCTGTAAACAAATAGTCTTCGTTGCTATATTGAATACCCGAAGCTGTTGTATCTTGTTTCATTTCGATTACTTCATTTTTCAAAGTAAAAGTAGCAGTACTTGTAGTGTTGTTAAAAAGCATTTGAAGTGTTTCTCCTTTTGGATTGGTTACAGAATCTTTTACAATTTCGTCAACTGTTGGTGTTACTACAGCAATTGAATCTACTTTTAAAGAATCGACAACTGCTTCAACATTTTCTTTCCCTGAAATGTTTTTACAAGAAAACAATCCGATAGAAGCCATAGCTAAAATAAACAATGTTTGTTTTTTCATTTTTTGATTTTAATAAATTAAAGTTAATAATGCGCCCCTTAAAATCAAAAAACATACCAAACTTTCTATTTGATATTTAATTCGGAATCTTTGTGTATAGGATTGAGTATAGTATTAAAGAGTTTGGCTTCGGATTGATCTTCAATTGTCCATCCCATAATTTTGGCTACACTCCACAATTGATTCAACTCTTCAATCAACCTTTTTTTAGCCAAGTCTTTTGAATGGGTAACTTTTAAGTTTTTTTGCAATTTTTCGATACTAGACTTTTGCATCATATTCAATTCCTCTTTGGTAAAAGAATTAAACATACTTTGTTGAAAATCGTAGTATTTAAAAGTTGGGACAATAGTTAATTCTTCTTCAGGAATCGATTTGATGATAATTTTTTTTTGTACACTATCAATTTCGGTTTTCATTTTCTTTAAATCATAAGAAACTAGAACTCGAGCTTGAACCATTAAAACTACTTTTTTTTCAAAATTGACCGTTTCAAAAAAATATTTATTTGCATCAGTATAATTGTAAAACTCAGTAAACATTTCTTCCACGACAACTAACTTACTGACGTTCTTGATTCCGTTTTGGATAATGGCAACTTGTTCTGTTTGATATTTAGTTTTGGTTTTATTTAAAATCAACAAACCAACCAAAAGTCCGATTACAAAAACGAGCAAATAAATAAATACTGATTTCAACATGTTAATTTTGGGTTGCAATAATTCTTGAAGTATATAGAATAAACGAAATTAAAGACTTTTTTAGGTCAAATGCTTATTTTGGGAATATTCTTTTACTAAACAATAACAAAACAAAAACTCCTAGGGTTATGGCAGAGTCAGCTACATTAAAAATGGCATTAAAAAAAGTGAAATGTTGACCACCAACTTTAGGTAACCAAGCAGGAAATTGTCCTTTCCACAAGGGAAAATAAAACATATCTACGACCTTTCCATGCAATAAAGTTCCATATGGTTCGGCTGCAAAAAGGGTAGCTACACCGTGATTGGGATCATCGAAAATTAAACCATAAAAAATCGAGTCGAGAATATTGCCCATAGCTCCGGCAAATATTAGAGAAATGGAAACAATCAACAGTATGTGAGCCTTTTGTTTAACCGAAGTATACAACCAATAGAAGATACCCACTACTGCTACCAATCTAAAGATGGAAAGAAATAGCTTTCCGGACTTACCTCCTATTTCTGTTCCCCATGCCATACCATTGTTTTGAACAAAATAAATTTGAAACCAATCCCATCCGTTTACCTGAATAGATTCATACAAACTAAAATGTGTTTTGACATATATCTTTGACCATTGGTCAATCAAAAGAACGATAAATATGATAAAAAATGCTTTTTTCACTAAATTAAAATTTCGGCGAATTTATAAAATAATATCTAACAAAAATAAAAGAAATTTACCCAATCTAATACAGATGCAATTATTATTAAATTACAAATACGGAATTTAAATCAATATTCAACTTTACAATATGTCAAGAGTAAAACTTTAAAAAACTTTGATGATCCAAAAATATTCCGTGAGAAGTCTATTTGATAAAATATAATATCTACGCTGAACTATTAAATAAATGAATTGATAAAATTGGAATTATTTTATTAAACGCACAGATTTTGAATAAATTTTATCAAATTGAATTATTGTTGTATAGATTCAGGATTAACAATTAAAAACTCGGTTCTTCGATTTTTGGAATGTTCTTCTTCTGAACATTTTACACCATCTACACATTCGTTAACAGGAGATGTTTCTCCATAGCCTCTGGCAGAAATACGAGACGAATCAAAATTACCACTTTTCATGATGTAATTTACAGTTGCTTCAGCTCTTTTAGTAGAAAGTGTTAAATTATAAGCTTCAGGACCTCTACTATCCGTATGAGAACCACCTTCGATAATAACTCTAGGATACTTGTACATAAAAGCAATTACTCTATCCAATTCCATTGCAGCTTGTTTGTTAATTGAGTAATCATTATAATCAAAGTAAATAGTGTTAATATCTACCAACAACTTATCACCTCTTTTGATAACCTCTGGAATAAGACTGATATTAACAACTATTTCTTCATCAAATTCATTTGTAGTGTTAATTTTTAATTCTTCTGATAAATAAAAAGGTTTACTTGCTTTTATCAAATAAGATTGATCACATTTTGCTTCAAATAAAAAAGCTCCAGTATCACCGATGGTGGACTTAAAAACGGTATTACCTTCAATATCAATAATTTCAACCAAAGCTCCCATCAATAACGATTGGTCATGTTCATCTGTTATGGTACCAATAATTGTGTTTTTACAGACAACAGGTTTTTGAATTTCTACTTTTTTGACCACAACCTCTCTTTTCTTTTCAGAAGTAAAATAATAAATATCATCATCTCCTTTTCCACCAGGTCTGTTGGATGAAAAGTATCCTTCAATCATATTGTCATTTAAAACATAGGCAAAATCATCACGGGTACTATTAAAAGGTTGTCCAATATTTTGAACAGAAGCCAATTCCAATTCATCACTATCGGTCTTAAAAATATCGAGTTTTCCCATACCGCTGTGTCCATCAGATGAAAAATAGAGCGTTCCATCGGGAGCAATAAATGGAAACATTTCTCTACCGGCAGTATTGACATTTCCTCCTAAATTTTGAGGGACTGTAAAGGTACCTGTGGAGGTTATATCAACTTTAAAAATATCAGTTCTACCCAATGTTCCAGACATATCGGACGTAAAATACATGGTTTTACCATCAAGACTCAAAGTAGGATGTCCGTTGTTGTATTCTTCGCTATTATAAGGGAAAGGAACTATATTATACCATCTACCGTCAGCACCTACATCAGCAATATATATAGCCAACTTCATTTTTCTATCTGAAGATAATGATTTCTTGGACTCGTAAAAATTATTTCTAGTAAAATAAACTTTTGTTCGTTCCCTATTAAAAGCCGCATTTGATTCGTGAAATTTACTATTTCCTTCTCCCATTAAACTTTCATATCGCATTACATCTCCGTCAACTAAAGAATCTCCAACATAAAAATTGAGGAAAAATTGATTATTTCCTTCCCAACGCTTACTTACATTTTCAGAGTCCTTACGAGTAGATGAAAAAACGATGGTTTCATCGTTGTAATATGCAACTCCAAAATCAGAATTATAGGAATTTATAGATAAATTTTTTATTTGGTAAATATCTGTAAAATCGGGTATTTTAAATCCCGATTCTGTTTCTTGAGCATTTAATGAAAATATTACTACCCAAACCAAACTGAAAAATAAATAAATTTTCTTCATGATATTAGAAAAAACGTGGTGAAATAATCTCGTAAGAAGTCATTAAATCAAATAAAACAATCAATTCATGTGAACCACTGTTGAATTTATTTAATTCTGATGTTGTAAAATCGTAGGAATAACCAACCCTGATATTATCTGTTACCTTTGCGTTTAACAATAAAGATACTGAATCTCCCCATCTGTAGGATGTTCCAACTTCAAATGTATCATCAAATAAGAAATTGGCTGACAAATCCAAAGAAAGAGGAGCGCCCATTGCTACTTTTGACATTATGGATGGTTTGAATTTCCAATCATATGACAAATCAAAAACGTAACCTCCAGTTAAGAACACATGGTTGCGCTTATTAATAGTAGATTCAAAACCATCTCCTTTCTCCAAATATGTAGTACTTAACAAATTGGGCATTGATAAACCCACATAATAAATATCACTATAATAAAAAACTCCGAAACCAATATTGGGTTGTAAATTATTAATATTGCTTAAAAAGTTAACATCCCCATATTCATTTAAATCTAAATTGGATAGTTTTGCATTTACTAAAGAAATCCCTCCTTTAATCCCAAAAGCTAAATTATCATAGTAACCTACAGGTATGGTATAGGAGTAATCCGCATAAAGAAATTGTTCATTTATAGGACCAATTTTATCAGCTAAAATGGAAACACCTAAGCCCATTCTATCTGTAATTGGTGAATGAACTGAAAGCACTGCTGTCTGAGGTGCTCCCGGAATACCAACCCATTGTGTTCTTCCCAACAAAGAAGCACTTAATGTTCCTACTTTAGAACCAGCATAAGCTGGATTCAACACATTCATATTATACATATATTGTGTGTATTGTGCATCTTGTTGAGAAATTGAACTAATTGTCAACAAGAAAACACTTATCCTTATAAAAGTTTTACAAATAAATTTTCTCATTACTTATATATATAATTGATATCTCTATTTTTATACATCCTACTTCTTTATTATTAAAAAAGTACTGTTATGAATTCTACAATACGATCATTTTTAACACTTTAGAATTTAAATCTGTGATGAATTTAAATATAAGGCAACAGTCAATACAATATCGATTATGCTAATCGACTGTTGCCAAATAATTATTCAGATCTTGTTAAATAAATCCAATCTACCAATGGTTCCCTTTCTCCATCATTGAAATCAATTACATAGTAATAGGTTCCAGTTGGTACTTTAATACCTTTATTGATAGTTACTCTTCCGTTTGATATACCATCCCACCATTCAGGATCTGTACTGCCATTGTTATCATAATCATACACCAGATTACCCCAACGATTGTATATTCTAATTGTGAAATCTGGATATTGTTCTTCAATTCCAATGATTTCAAATACTTCGTT